>VGRO01000103.1 GCA_016875335.1 Deltaproteobacteria bacterium
ACCCCTTCAGGCGCAGACCGGTCCAGAAGGGACGCCCCCGGAGCGCCAGGATGAGGTTGTTGCCCAGCGTATTGAAATTACGCAGAACTTGGCGATCCTAATCCAGTGGGTAGCGCGACCGTCGCGGCGCAAGCCGGGACTTGAACAATGGGGGGGTTGCGGTTGGCTCGGCTTTGCGGATGATCCGGGACGCCATTCGGGGCCATCCGCGAAGGACAGACGCGCAAATGACACAGAATAGCAGCGACGATCGCCATCCTGACGTATCCCAGGCAGTGATGACTGAACTCGTCCTACCCCAGCACACCAATGCCTACGGAACGTGCTTTGGCGGCACGATCCTGTCGTGGATCGACATCGCAGCGGGAATCTGCGCACGTCGCCACGCGGGGGCACAGGCGGTCACGGTAGCGTTCGACGACGTCCATTTCATCACGCCTATCCGCCTCGGAGACATCGTCAACATCGCGGCCCGCATATGCCACGCCGGCCGAACGTCAATGGAAATCCGGGTCGAAGTGTGGCGCGAGCGCCACGATGCCCAGCGCGAACACGCCAACACCGCTTACGTCGTATTCGTCGCAGTCGATGCGGGCGGCCGGCCGCTGCCTGTACCCGGCGTCGTGCTCGACAACGACCAGGACCGTGCGCGATTCGACGATGCGGTCGAACGCCGACAACTGCGCATGGCCAAGGCGAGACGGACAGCGCCGCGGTGACCTTGCGGCGCGCTAGCGCCCGAGCACGCAGGTGACAACATGGGTCTTGCTCCCGACCACTTGCGTTGGGCGGACGTGCGCGAACCCGACCGCCTCGGCCATGCTGCACGCGGCAACGGCCTGGGCGCGCGACCCTACCTCGAGCGCGCAGAGTCCACCGGCATGGAGCCAATCGGGAGCGCCTGCCACTATGCGCCGGACGACATCGAGGCCATCGGGACCGCCGTCCAACGCGAGCCGCGGCTCAAAGTCGCGCACGTCCGCGTCGAGCTTCTGCCAATCTGCCGTCGTCACATAGGGCGGATTGCTGACAATCGCGGCGAAACGTAGCCCGGCGGGGAGCATTGCGTACAGGTCACCATGCACCACGTACATGGGACGTGCCTGGTCGACTGCGTTGGCGCGCGCAACGTCGAGAGCCGCCTCGCTGACATCGGACGCCCAGACTTGGCGAATCTTTCCGGTCTTTTCCATGTCCCGGATGAGCGCAAGCGCCACGCAACCACTGCCGGTGCACAGGTCCAGTACGGGCCCGTCCACGGCACTGGCATCCTGAAGGTACGCCGCTGCGAAGTCGACGAGCGTCTCGGTCTCTGGCCGCGGGACGAGCACGGCCGGCGTCACGGCGACGTCGATGTCGTGGAATCCGCGCCGGCCGACGATGTAGGCGACGGGTTCGTGGCGGGCGCGGCGCCGAATCAACTGCTTGAAAGCGGCCAGTTCGTTGGCTTGCACGGGCTGGTCGAAGCTGAGCAGCAAGTGCAGACGCGACTTGCCCAGGACGTGGCCGAGCAACGATTCGGCATCAATGCGCGGCGTTGCCGACCCGCTGCGACCCAGCCAGTCGGCGGTCCACACCAAAAGGCGTTGGATCGTCCACACCTCAGTCGGGTCACGGCCGGCGTGCTGCGACATGTGACCGTCAACCTGCGTTCCAGGCATGGACCAGCAGGGTCAGCGCGTCCTCCGCCTCCGCAACCGCGCGCACGCGCTCGCCGTCGCGCAGCCATGCCCCAACCACGGCCATTGCGGCCGCTCCTGCGCTGCGGGCGATCGCGGCGTCTTGGACCTGCATGCCCCCAATCGCCACGACGGGCACCCGGGCGCGCCCACAGGCATCTGCCAGCATCGCCCAACCGGTCACAGGGTCGCTACTGCGCTTGGTCTGCGTGGCGCGCACGGGCCCAAAGCCCAGGTAGTCCACAGGCAGGGTCGCGGCGACATCGACTTGCGCAAGGTTGTGTGTCGACCAACCGAGGAGCGCCCGATCGCCGAGCACGTCGCGAACGCCACGCGGATCGCCGTCCATCTGCCCAAGGTGCAGCCCGGTCCGCGCTGTTCGCGCCACGGCGATGTCATCGTTGACCACGACGGCGAGGTCCCCAGCGGCGGCCTGCTCCATCGCAATGGCGCACGCCAACCGCGCGTGGCTGCTGCCGGCTTTGTAGCGCAGCTGCACGGCCACCGCGCCGGCGCGCGCCGCTGCGCGTGCGAAACCGAAGGATTGCTTTACGATGTCGCCCAATTGCAGATCGCTTGGGCCGCTTGGCCATCCCAGCGTATCTGCGTCGACGATGGCGTAGACACCGCTTTTGAGGCGCGGTCCCGGTGCGTCTTGAGTTGACAACGTTCGCATTTCGGCGGGGTTGGCCTGCATCGCTTTCGATTTGACGCGCTGCGTCGCACACTAGCCGCCCGGCGCGCCGGGGGCGGATTGTGACCCCGTGGCAGCACCCCGGCAAGCCGCTGGCCCCTGCTGTGGGTAAACGAGAGGACGGAGACGATGGACACGAGCTATCGCATGTGGCTGGCGACGCTGGTCTTGTTGGCTGCCGGCGCCGTATTCGGCCGCACCATGTTGGGGCGCACGCGGCTGCTGCTGGCCGGCAAGCCCGAGACCCGCTGGAACCTCGTGCGCGACCGTGCGGGGGCGTTGTTGCGGGTTGGGATCGGCCAACAAAAGATGTTCCGCGATCCGGCCGACCCGTCGGCCGGCTGGATCCACGCGCTGACGTTTTGGGGCTTCTGCATCCTGGGCCTGCGCACGACCCAGCTTTTCGTCCAGGCCTATGTGCCGGATTTTCAATGGCCGCTCGTCGAGCCGCTGTACGCACCGGTCAAGGATGTGACGGTGCTGGTGGTGCTGGTGGCGATCCTGGCCTTCTTCCACCGCCGGCTCGTAGTCCGGCCCAAACGGATCGCGTATTCGCACGAGGCACTGCTGATTCTGGGCTTCATCGGCATGCTGATGGTGACCGAGTTCGGCTTCGAGGGACTGCACTATGGCGCGCGGATCGCGGCGGGTGGCACGGACGCGACCCTGGCGCGCGAGCACCTGGCCCATGCTCCGATCGGCCGCGTGCTTGCGGACCTTGCGGCAGGCAGCGGCGTCGCGGTCGGGACGCTGTGGGCGTTGGGCGAGGTCAACTTCTGGGTCCACGTTGGCATCATCGTGGTGTTCATGAACCTGCTCCCGCTGTCGAAGCACTTCCACGTCATCACGTCGCTTCCCAACGTGTTCTTGTCGCGGCTGGAGCCGCCGGGGGCGCTGTCGCTGGTGCCGGACATCGAAAAAGCCCTGGAGGACGAGAAGCCGCTCGGCCTGTCCCAGGCGACGGACCTGACGTGGAAGCAGATCCTGGACCTGTATACGTGCACGGAGTGCGGGCGCTGCGAGGTCAACTGTCCGGCGTGGAACACCGGCAAGCCGTTGAACCCCAAGATGATCATCCTGGACCTGCGCGATCACGTGTACGGCCGGCAATCCCAAATCCTGACCGGTGTCGCCGCAGGCGGGCCCTCCGAACCCTTGGCGATCGGCGCGGCAGGGGTTGCCGGCGCAGGCCAAGTGACCGCCAAGGAGAAGGCGGACGCAGAGGCCGGATTGCCCGAACTCATCGCCGGGCTGAACCCCGACGCGATCTGGTCCTGCACCACCTGTCGCTCGTGCAGCGAGCAGTGCCCGGTGATGATCGAGCACGTGGACAAGATCGTCGAGGTCCGTCGCCACTTGGTCATGACGCGCAACGAGATGCCAAAGGAGCTCGCCAAGACGCTCGCGAATCTCGAGTCCAAATCGAACCCTTGGGGCATGGCTTCGGGCAAGCGCGGCGACTGGGCCAAGGGGCTCGGCCTGCCGACGCTGGACGAGAACCCGAACCCCGAATGGCTGTATTTCGTCGGGTGCGCGGGGGCCTTTGACGATCGCGCCAAGAAGATCACGCTAGCAACGGTGCAATTGCTGCAGGCCGCTGGCGTTTCGTTCGCCATCCTCGGCAAGAAGGAGAAGTGCTCAGGCGACCTCGCGCGCCGATCGGGGCAGGAGTACCTGTTCCAGGAGCAGGCAAAGGCCAACATCGAGCTCTTCGTCGCGGGCGGCGTGCGCAAGGTCATCACGACCTGTCCGCACTGCTACAACACGATCAAGCACGAATACCCGCAACTGGGAGGGACCTTCGAGGTCGTGCACCATGCCGAGCTCATCGCCAAGCTGGTGACCGACGGCAAGCTCAGCTTCACCGACGGCGAACGGCAGAAGGTCGTCTACCACGATTCGTGCTACCTCGGCCGGTACAACGAGGTGTACGACGATCCGCGCAAGGCGCTCCAGGCCGTGCCCGGCGTGGAACTGGTCGAAATGCAGCGCAGCCGCAAACTCGGCATGTGCTGCGGAGCGGGCGGCGCGCGCATGTGGATGGAGGAGAAGATCGGCAGTCGCGTCAACAACCTGCGCGTTGAACAGGCCATGCAGACCCAACCGCATGTCATCGCCTCGGCGTGCCCGTTCTGCATGACGATGCTGTCCGACGGCGTCAAGGCCAAGGATGCGGCCGACTCTGTCGCGACCAAGGACCTGGCCGAAATCGTGGCCGACCGCTTGAAACCACCCGCGTAGAATCTGTGGCACAACGGGGCGATGTGGCCCTCGCCCCCCTTGCTTGCTGGGTAGCTCACAAGCTCGCGCTGTTGCAAACCCACTCGCTGCTCCGCGGATTTCAGAAACGGTCGAGCAGCTTCGCCCCAAACCGCAAGGCAAACCGCTGTATGGTCCGGCTGAACCGCATCTATACCCGCACCGGCGATGACGGCACCACCGCACTGGTCGGCGGGGACCGCGTGCCCAAGGACGACCCTCGCGTCGAAGCCTACGGCACTGTTGACGAGCTCAATGCCGCGCTCGGTGCGCTGCACCCACACCTGGCGGGGCGGGGAGATGCCTTTGACGACATGCTCCGCCGCGTCATCGGAGTGCAGCAGTTGCTGTTTGACCTCGGGGCCACCCTTGCGACGCCTCAGGAACACCGCAGGACAGGCGCGCCGGCCGCTACCGCAGAGGACGTGCGTTGGCTGGAGGCTGACATCGACCGCATGAACGAGGCGTTGCCGGAACTGCAGTCGTTCATCCTGCCCGGAGGGGGCGCGGCGAGCGCTCGAATGCACGTGGCCCGCACCGTCTGCCGGCGGGCCGAGCGCAAGGTGTTGCGGTTGTCGCGGTCCGAGGCCGTGGACCCTTTGGCCCTGCGTTTCCTGAACCGTTTGAGCGATTGGCTGTTCGTCGCCGGGCGGTGGGCTGCGGCCGAGGCGGGCGAGACCGAGGTGTTGTGGGTCCCCGGGCGCCGGCTCGGCGGCTGACGGTCAGCGCACCCGCGCTCCTGTGGCCCCCAGCAGGGCATCTGCCAAGCAGAACAGCACGGCCGCCTCGACGATCGGCACGGCGCGCGGCACTACGCAGGGGTCGTGGCGCCCGGTGACTGCGAGTTCACGCGCGGCGCCGTCCGGTGACGCCACGAGTTGGCCGCGCGGAATCGTTGCAGGCGGCTTGAACGCGGCGTCGACGACCAGAGGCATGCCGGTCGAGATGCCCCCGAGCGTGCCGCCGTGGTGGTTGGTTGCGGTGCGCAGCGGTACCCGACCCGGCACGAACGCGTCGTTGTGGACGCTGCCGGACAAGCCTGCCGCCGCGAAACCGCTACCGAACTGCACACCCCGGCATGCCGGCAACGACAGCAGGGCGTGGCCGATCGACGCTGGCAACTTGTCGAACACCGGGTCGCCGAGTCCAGCCGGCGGGTCGCGAACGACGCAGCGCACCACCCCACCCAGGCTGTCGCGATCGCGCCTCGCGGACTCGATGGCGGCCACCATGGCGGCGCTCGCTTCAGCGTCGGGACAGCGCACGGGCGACATGTCCACATGGCATCGCTCCAGCGTCGCGGGATCGAACGAGAAGCCGGTCTGGGCCTCGCCGGTCAGCCGATGGGGCGGCGGCCCGTTCGCCTGGACCGAGGCAACCTGCTGCGCCCACGCCACCGTCACTGGCACGGGCAGCGACTGCGACCGGCAGAGAGCCTGGACCACGGCCTCGGCGATCGCGCCGCCTATGACCCTTGCCACCGTTTCCCGTGCGCTGGCTCGACCGCCGCCGCGCGGATCGCGGTGCCCGTACCGCAGATGCCACGTCCAGTCTGCGTGGCCGGGCCGGAATTCGTCGCCCAGCGCGGCGTAATCCTTGGACCGTGCGTCCCCGTTGTCGACCACCACGGCGATGGGTGTGCCCAATGCCCTGCCCTGGTACACGCCGGAGACGATGCGCGGCACATCGGGCTCCTTGCGCTGCGATTGCAGGGCATTCTGGCCAGGGCGGCGTCGCGCGAGCCAAGAAGCGATGTGGGCGACATCAAGGGCAACCCCAGCCGGCACGCCCTGGACGACGCAGCCAACCTCGGGGCCGTGCGATTCCCCGAACGTTGTCAGCCGCAGTTGGACGCCGAAGCTGTCGCCTGCCATGTCAGTACAGCGTCTCCAGCCTTGCGCCGGTGTAGTAGTGCAGCAGGATGGTCTTGTAGTCCTGGCCTGCTTTGGCGCGCGCGACTGCGCCTGTCTGGTCCATGCCGACACCGTGCCCGAACCCGGCGCCGACGAAGGTCCAGCGCTCCGGCGCGCCGTTCTTGCCCATGGCGCCCGGCTTGACGATGACGAGCGACGAACGCAGCCCCTTGGGTCCGTGCGACCCGCCAAGCGCGTCGCGGATGCGCAATTCACCGTCGATGGAGACCACCTTGCCGTCGATCGACGCGACCTGCAACGACACGACACGACCCGAAACACCGCGGCGCAACACGTTGAGCTCGCGCACCGGCGCAGCGACGCCAAAGCCCTTGAGTTGATCCAGCAGTTCGCCAGCACTGCGTTCGGTCTTCCAGCGGCACGCCTCTGCGTTCAACCCCGAGGCCGCGGCCCACGACTCGTCCTTGCCCTCGAGCATCGCCTGCACGGCGGCATCGCTCATGCCCTGGGCGAACGGTGGCTTGCCCCCCTCGATCACGTCGGGAGCGCCGCGCAGCGCCGGTTGCGGCCGTCCCGGCCACACGTTCTCGTTGGCCTCGGTGTGCCCGCCCGATGCGGCATGGTAGTAGGCGTCGACCAACCGGCCCTCGGCGTCGACCAACACCTGGCCGCGGGTGTCGTGGACCGCCGCGGCGATGCGTGCGTTGACCCGTTCGAGACCGCGGAAGGCCTGACAGTGGGTCTCGCTGCAAATGGCGAATGGGTCTGTGGCGTGGCGCGTGCCGACCTTGGCCAGCATGTCGGTGCGAGCCGCGATTGCCTGCGCCCGCAGGGCCGCATCGGGTGCGGAATGAAAAATCTCCGAGGCGACCACCCCCTCCAAGATGCGCTCGATCTCGGCCTCGTTGACGACCTCCAGTCCCTGCTGACCGGCGATGACGTAGACGCGCCCGGGCAGCTCCAAGTCGGTGCGCACCGAACCCCGCGACCCCACGACCCTGAGTGCCGCCGCCTTGCCGGTGTGCTTGAGGGCCTCGAACCACAGCACGTCCCTGGCATGGATCTCCAGCGCAGATCCCGCCTTGTCGCGCACGACCAATTCAGCCCCTGGGGGCGTCTCGACGACGGTGTGCACCGCCAGCTCGCCGCCAAACTGCCTGGCGAGTTCCGCCGCCTTGGCGCGCGCCACCGCGCCGTCCTCGAACTGGGCGTCCAGGCACAGCAGGGTCTGGCGCGTGTCGAACATGCGACCGGCCAGTCCGTAGGTGGTGCCGGTGCCCAGCGCCCGGACCGCGAGGCCGCGATCCTTCCAGGCCGCCTTCTGCGCGCGCAGGGTGTCGAAGTCCCAGGCCGCCGCTCGCGCAAGCACCACGAACTGCCGCACCACGCCAGGTCGGCGGTCGTTGGCCGACAGTTCCACGGCGCGTTCGGGAGGCAGTCGCACGTCGACTTGTCCATCGCCGGTGCCCAGGATGCGCAGGCCGGCTGGGGCCGCGATCTCGACCTTGTCCTGACGACTCAGCACCGAGAGGGGCAGCAGCGGCTTGCCGCCCTCGCCGACGCGCAACACGTCGCGGTAGAGGCTTGCGGTCCGGTCGCCGTGGGCCAACGGGTCCGCCTCGCCGTACGCCATGCGCGCAAACGCCAAAGGGGCAAGCAACGAAAGCAATTGTGCAGGTTTGTTCATGTCGCCGTTGCGCCGCCCGCTGCGCTCCCGCGGATTCTGGCCGCGTCGCGGCGCCGTGTCCATGTTCTGGCCGGGTTGGGCTTTTCGGGCGGAACCGCGCTTTGCAAATGGCGGACCGTGCTTCATACTCGCGCCCGCGCGCTTCGCGCCCGCCCCTGGCAACCGACGCATGGCCTCAGTTCACCAGCGCTACCGCATCATCGAGAAGATCGACGCTGGCGGCATGGCTGAAATCTACAAGGGCGTGTCCGTGTCGCTCGATGGCTTCGAGAAGGCCGTGGCGATCAAGCGCATCCTGCCCAGCTTGACCCAGGACCAAAAGTTCGTGGGCATGTTCCTGGACGAAGCGCGCCTGTCGATGCAGCTGAACCACGCCAACGTCGTGCAGATCCTCGACATGGGCCGCGTCGGCGAAACCTACTTCATGGCCATGGAACTGGTCGATGGTGCCAACCTGCGGCGGGTCATGCAGCGGGCCGTCGATATCGGTGTGACGTTCCCGGTCAGCGTTGCTTGCTTCGTGGCCATGGAAATCGCCAAGGGCCTGGCGTACGCCCATGAGAAGACCGATGCCCAAGGCCATTCGCTCGGCATCGTGCATCGCGACGTCTCGCCTCCCAACGTGCTGTTGTCGCGGCAGGGCGAAGTCAAGATCACCGATTTCGGGCTGGCCAAAGCCAAGAGCAACGTGGCCGTCAGCGAGGTGGACGTCGTCAAAGGCAAATTCGCGTATCTCAGCCCCGAAGTCGTCGAGGGCCGCGAGCCGGACGGGCGCGCTGACATCTATGCCGTCGGCATCATCCTGTGGGAGATGCTGTGCGGGCGCCGCCTGTTCGCCGGAAAGAACGACAGCGAGACCATCGAGTTGGTGCGCAAGGGCGACATCCCCAGGGTCGGACCGACCCGCGACGACGTCGACGAGGATCTCGACAAGCTGCTCCAGCGGGCGCTGGCCAAGAACCTCAAACGCCGTTTCCAGACCTGCCGCGAGTGTGAGACCGAGATCGCCAGCTACCTCGCGCGCAAGGGGTTGCGGGCGACCAGCGCCGACCTGGCCCAGTTCCTGCGTGAACTCCTTGACACGGAACACGAAACCGAGACGTTCGACGTGTTGACCTTGCTGTCGCACGAAATGCACGAACTGGCACGCTTGGGCAACCTCGACCTGACGCTTGGCCAGGTGCCGCTGCGGCCCGCCGATTTGCGCGCCAAGAGTGTGTCGCGGCTGCAGGTCGGCAAGATGCTGGACAGCCTGGACGAGGGCGTACTCGACGACCTGGCGCGCGACGAAGGCGGTCAGGGCGGGCTTGCAGACCGGCTGGAGCCCGCTCAGGAGGCGTCACGCCCGAACCTCGGAGTCAAGACCCCGGTGGCCGCGCGCCGACCGCCCAGCAAGTGGTTGGTCCCGGCCATCGTCGGGTTTTGCCTGCTGTTGGCACTGGCCGCCGCGTTCGCCTTCAAGCTCATCGGGTGATGCATCCGCAAGCGCCGCGGGCCATGAACTTTCCAGTTGCTGAACGCAACCATCGGGGCCCCGCCTTGCCCGGGCCACAGGAGGACCAGACATGAAGTTTTTCGTCGATACGGCGGACGTCGCGGAAATCCGCAAGGCCCTGGCGTGGGGCATCCTCGACGGCGTGACGACCAATCCGTCCCTCGTCGCCAAAACGGGGCGCCGTTTCGAGGACGTCCGCGCCGAAATCCTGCAAATTGTCCAAGGCCCCGTGTCGCTGGAGGTCACCGACCTGACCCTGGAAGGCATGCTGGTGCAAGGCCGCGCGCTTGCGGCGCTGGGGCCGCAGGTCGTGGTCAAGCTGCCTCTGACCCGCGAAGGCATCGCGGCATGCAAGGCCCTGACCGACGAGGGCATTCGCACGAACGTGACGCTGTGCTTCACCGCCAGCCAGGCGCTGCTTGCGGCCAAGGCCGGCGCGACCTACATCTCTCCGTTCGTTGGCCGGCTCGACGACGTGTCCACCGACGGCATGGGCCTCATCGGCGACATCGTGCAGATCTACCGCAACTACGGGTTCGCAACACAGGTGTTGGTCGCGTCGACGCGGCACCCGATGCACATCGTGTCGGCTGCCAAGCTCGGCGCCCACGTGTGCACGGTGCCGTACAAGGTCCTCGACCAACTGTTCAATCATCCGTTGACCGACCTCGGCAACGCCCAGTTCCTCAAGGATTGGGCAAAAGTTCCGGGCCAGTCCTAGTAGGCGAAACCCCAAATTCGCACCGGGATACGGGCAGTAATGCCGCAACAAATCCTCAATCCGTTTCGCCTACTAGCTGCTTGTTTCGTGAAGGGGGCTCGCAGCCCCCTCGCGCGCCCATGCGCGCTCACCCCCGCGGCCGGCCGCAGCCGCGGCCGGAAGTACCTCAGCCCTGTTGCGCGCCGGAACCCGGCGCGAATTTCGGGCCTGAGGTACTAGCCGGTCCAGGGTGGTGCCTGCGGGGGCGCGGGCGGCGCTCAATGGAGCGCAGGCGGCGGCGTCATGCCGGCGAGGTGCAGACGGCGGGCGCTGCACTAGGAGCCTGTCGGACTATCGTCCAACAGGCTCCGTGCTGGTTGCGATTGGGGCAGCGACCAAGAACTGCCTGAAGTGAATTCAGGCAGTTTCGGTCGCTGGCAGGCCGCAGCCGCGGGCTGCCTAGGAGCCTGTCGGCCAGAATCTCGCGATTCTGGCGTTTCACCGACAGGCTCCTAGCTGAGCCGAAAGTCGAAGGTCGGGTCACGCGGCGGCAACCGACCGCCGTGGGCGCGACGCGCGTGAGGATCGTTTGGCGCAGGCCGGTGACCACGAAGAGGAAACGGCGCTGGCGGACAGCGACGGTGTGGACCGCGCGGCGCGGTTCCGACGGGCCACACGCTGGGTGGCGCGCATCGGGTTCCTGCTTTTGCTGGGTGGCCTCGCCCTGGGGCAAGGCACGACGAGCTGGCGTGCCGTGGCCGCGGCTGTAGCAGCAACGGTCGCGCTGTGGGTCTTGTCGATCCCCTGCGTGCCACACAAGCGATCGACACCAACGAGTTTCTGGGTGTGGTTCGCGCTGGGAACGTGGGCGACGCTGCACGTGGTGCCGGTGCCCTTGGCCGTTGTGCGATTCTTCAATCCGATTGCCGCCGAACTGCACACCCAGATGGCCCTGGCGGCAGGGTTGCCAGCGTCGACCGCGATTCCTCTTGCCGTGTCACCTGGAGACGCCGCCCTGCAGGCCGCTGTGTACCTGCTGATGTCGGTACACGCCTACCTGTTTTCCAACCTGCTGCTCGGGGCAGGCGGGCGGCGCACGCTGGGGCTCTTCACTGGCGCGATGGCGACGGTCGGCGTGGCCGCAGGGGTGGTGTTCCTGGCGGCGTCCCAGGCCGGGGCAGAGACGCTGCCCGAACCCGCCGTGGCCCTGGCGCGGACCCTGGCGTTGGTCAACCCCAACCACGCGGCAGGATTCATGAATCTGTGCATCGCCGTCACCCTGGGCCGTGCCGTCCACGGCCCGAGCCGAGGACGAACGGTGTCCGGGGCGGTGGCGCTCATCTTGTCGCTGATGGTGGTCGCAACGGCGTCGCGCGGCGGCATCTTGACGCTTTTCGTGGTTCTGCTTGCCACACTGGCAACGACGCCCACGCCGCCGAGCTACATGCGCGTCGACCCGCGCCAGAGTCGGGAGAAACGGCGTTTTCGCGCCAGCTTGCTCGCTGCGTGTGCGCTGTTTGCGATTGTGTCGATGGGATGGCCGATCATCGAGACCGAGTTCTTGCGCGGGCCTGGCCTTTCCGCCGACCACAAGGTCAACCTCTGGCGAGCGACCGCGGCGCAATGCTTGCACGCCCCAGCTGTCGGTTGGGCGCCAGGTGGCGTGGCCGTGCTGCTCGCGATGGCCGGCGTTGCGACGGTTCGGATTGATTTCGCGGAGAATTTCCTGCTGGACCGCCTCGCGTCCGACGGTTGGCTTGGTTTCGCGGTGTTCGTCACCTTGGTGACCTGGGCGCTGCGCCGGTTGCTGCGGCGCACGCTGCGCATCTACGAGGCCATGCCCTACGTCGTCGCAGTTGGCGTCATGTTCGTCTCCAACCTTGCCGACTTTTCCATGGAAATCGCTGGCGTCGCCGTCCCATTCGCCGTCGTGTGGGTCGCGGCCGAATTCCACTTCCGCCGCACGAGCAAGGAGCAGGAGGCCCTGCTGCAGTGGCGGCGGCGTTTCCACGGGCGCATGATGGCACTGACCGGCTGCACCCTCGCGGCGGCATGCTGGCTCATCGCAGGGCCGGCGGCAGGCCACTTGTCTCGGGATATCGCAGCCCGGACGGTGGCGAGCGTGGATCTGGACCGGGAATTGGAGTTGCTTGTGAACCATTACGCGTCCGACGCCCACGCCGCGTACTTGTTTGGACGCAAAGCCGCGGAGACCGGCCGCAATGCCTTGGCCGCCCGGCTGCTCGACCGCGCCATCACGCTGCGACCGACCAGTGCCCAGCCGCGCCTTTTCCGCTTCGCGGTGCGCCTTGAGTTGGGCGACACAGAGACCTCAGCCCGCGACCTGAAGTGGCTGCTGGCCCAGGGCGGCGACCACTTGGCCAATGCCCTCGAAGTTGCGCGTCGCTCCTCGCGTGCCGAAGCTCTGCTGGTCTCCGTGTTGCCGACGATCCCGGACCACGCCTATGCAGTAGCCGAGTATTTCCAGAAGTCGCGGCCCGACCTCATCGAGTCCACTGCGCTGTCGCTGCGTCGTCGTCATCCCGACCGCCGCTTCGCCATCGACGCGCTTCGTGCATTGCTGTACATCGACCGCGGGCGCCCGGAACTGGCACGCGAAATCGCCGCCGGTCTCTTGGCGCACAAGGAGACTGAAGTCGACGGCTACTATGTCGAAGCCCGTTTGATGACGCAGCGCGGACGGGCTTACGAAGCGTTTCACCTGTACCGGACGGTCTGTGAGCGCCGCCCCGGGCACGCGGCCTGTGCGTCTGCGGCGTTCACGGTGCTCGACATGAAGCGGCCTGACCTGGCCTTGCCTTTCCTGCGCAACATCCACCCGACCACGCAGGTGCCGCTGGCGACGTGGGCCAGTTGGTGGCATTGGATGGCGATCGCGCTGGAGCAGAGTGGCAAGCGGGACGAGGCCATTGACGCCGCCCGACGCGCGCATTTGATGAATCCGCAAAACGTGTACGTCGGCCTCACACTTGCGGACCTGCTTTTTCAGGAGGCGCTGTTTGGCGAAGCGGAGGAGCTCTCTGAGCGCCTTTCCCATGATTTTCCACAGCATCCCGCAGTAGTGGCACTCGCGGAGCGCGTGCAGACCGCCGCCAAGCCCATCGTGTTCAGCGAGCGCTGGCGAGCGATGGCGGCCCCGCCGACGCCGACTGCACGACCGTGACGCAGGCACGCGCTGCGCGGGGCCGCGATCCCGCGTCTCGCCGCGGCGTGCGTGCGCCGTTGTCGCGCACATTGATGAATTTCAATGCGATCCTTGATGCGACGCGGCTGACGGAGCCAGGAGCCGGCGCGTTGACAGGGCGCGGCGGCGGCCTTACCTTGCGCGCGCGCCGTCCCTTGACGCACCGCGTCATGGCACAGCACACCCTGGATTGGCCGCCGCGGCTCCGCGCTGCAGGCGGGCCCCGAATGGAGGAGTTCCCGTGAAAATCCTTGTTTCCGCCAAGCGCGTCAGCGACCCGAACGCCAAGCTCGCCATCAGCAGCGATGGCACCTGGATCGAGGGCGATGTCGAATACGTGATGAACTACTTCTGCGAAAACGCCATTGAATGCGCGCTGCAACTGGCAGAGGAGCACGGCGACATCGAAACCGTGGCGCTGGGAATCGGCGAGTCCGATGAGACGGCCCGCTTCATCCGCCAGGGAGCGCTCGCACGCGGTATCGATCGCGGCATCCTGGTGAGCGCGGACGAACAGACCACGGACTCCGACCTCATCGCGCGCATCTATGCCAGGGTCGCGGAACGCGAAGCGCCGGACCTCATTCTCATCGGCAAGCAGGCCGTCGACGGCGACTCGAACCAAGTGGGTCAACTGCTGGCCGAGTACCTCGGGTGGCCGCAGGCGACCTTCGCATCGAAGGTGGAACTCAAGGACGGCGAGGTCGTTGTCACGCGCGAAGTCGACGGCGGGCTGGAGACGCTCGCGGTGACCCTGCCTGCGGTCGTCACGGCCGACTTGCGCCTGAACGAGCCGCGTTTCGCACCGCTCGCCGGCATCATGAAGGCCAAGAAGAAACCCCTGGACGAACTGGAGCTCGACGACCTGGAGCTGGGTGACGCCAAGCCAAAGGTGCGCATCGTCAAGATGTCCACACCCGAAGGTCGCAAGGCAGGCGTACTGGTCAAAGACGTCGACGACCTCGTGGCGCGTCTGCGCGCGGAAGCTCGCGTGCTGTAGGCAGCGCCAACCACCCCTCGCCCCGGGCCCTGCGGGTCCACGCGGCCCCCAAGCTCTCCACAGGAGTACCCCATGACCAAGATCCTGGTGATCGCCGAGCACGAGAAAGGCGCACCCAAGAAGCTCACCCTCAATACCCTCGAATTCGCCCGGCAAGTTGTCGCGCACGCTGGCGGTTCGTACGACCTGGCCGTCCTGGGTTCCGGCGTGGGCGGCGTGGCTCAGGCCCTGACGGGCTACGGCGCGGACGCCGTGTACGTCGCCGACCACCCCGACCTCGCCCATGTCCTTGCAGGGCCCTACGCCAAGGTCATCGCCGACCTGGCGCAGCGTGCTGGTGCCGACCTAGTGTGCATGTCGGCCTCGAGCGCCGGCAAGGACGTGCTTCCGCGCGTAGCCGTCCGACTACAGGCCGGCATGGCGTCGGACGTGGTCGGCGTGGTCCAGACCGCGCAGGGCCTCGCCTATCGGCGGCCGATGTGGGCCGGCAACCTGACCGGCGATGTCGTCGTCGAGACGCCCGTCCAGGTGGTGTCGGTGCGCGCGTCGGCCTTCGATGCCCTGGCCGCGACGGGCGGTGCTTCACCGTTGGTCGAGGTTGCGGCGGATCCACAGGCAGCGAGCGCACGGGTGCGGTACGTCGGATTCGAAGGCGTGGTGTCGAGCCGGCCGGACTTGGCCGAGGCCAGCGTCGTCGTGGCGGGTGGCCGTGGACTCAAGGACCGCTTCAACCAGATCACCGAACCGCTCGCGGACCTTTTGGGCGGAGCCATCGGCGCGTCGCGGGCCGCGGTCGACGATGGCTACGCTCCCAACGACTACCAGGTCGGACAGACGGGCAAGGTCGTCGCGCCGCAGTTGTACTTCGCCATCGCCATCTCGGGTGCCGTGCAGCATCTGGCCGGCATGAAGAACAGCAAGGTCATCGTCGCCATCAACAAGAACGCGGACGAGCCGATCTTCAAGGTGGCAGACTACGGCCTGGTGGCAGATGCGTTCGTCGCGGTGCCCGAACTGGTCGGCAAGATCAAGGCGCTGCGCGCATAGCGGCGCGCCGACTGCAAACCCGCGAGGTACATTGCCGGACGGTGACCTCATCGTCGCGCTCGCCTCCGCTCCGGGGATCGCGGGCGTGGCCGTCGTCCGCATGAGCGGCGAAGGCGTGCTCGAGGCCGCACAGCGCGTGACCGGCGAGCGCACACTGCCCCACGCAACGCTCACGTATTGCACGCTGCGCGATCCGCGCACGGGGTCCATCATCGATCTTGGATACGTGGTGCGGTTCCAGCGGCCGCGCTCGTACACAGGCGAAGATGTGGTCGAGTTCCAGGTCCACGGATCTCCGGCAGGCGTGG
The DNA here is from genome assembly GCA_016875335.1 of Deltaproteobacteria bacterium. Classification (GTDB taxonomy): domain Bacteria; phylum Myxococcota_A; class UBA9042; order UBA9042; family UBA9042; genus SXRM01. The sequence goes on from VGRO01000103.1 coordinate 15,949, forward strand.
ATCGGCTGGTCGACGCCTTGTACTTCGTCGGGGCGCGCGCGGCACGACCGGGTGAATTCACGATGCGCGCACTGTTGGCCGGCAAGCTCGATCTTGCGCAGGCCGAGGCGCTCCTCGACGTCTTGCACGCTGGCGGCGCAGACCAGCACGCCGCTGCGCTGCAGCACCTGGATGGCGCGACCAGCAGGGCCATCGCCGACCTCCGCGCGCCCCTGCTGCGGGCGACTTCCGACATCGAGGCGCGTCTGGATTTCGCGGCCGAGCCACACCTCGCGGTGTTCGACCCGCACCCTCTGCGCGACCGTCTGGTCGATCTCGCGCAGCGGATGCGCGCGCTTGCCGCCACCGCGAACGCCGGCCGCATCCGAGTGCGCGGTGCACGGGTCGTCCTGGCCGGCGCGCCCAACGCGGGCAAGTCGACATTGCTCAACGCCCTATGCGGCGCCGATCGCGCCATCGTCGACGCCCGACCGGGCACCACACGGGACACGATCGAGGTGCGCACCGCACCGCACGGCACCGCCATTACCTGGGTCGACACCGCTGGGCTGCGCGCAACGAGCGACCCCGTCGAGGCCGAAGGCACGCGCCGGGCGACCGCTGAACTTGGCGGAGCGGACATCGTCGTATGGGTCGTCGATCAGGCGGTACCGCCGGACCCGATGCCGCCAACGCGGGTCGCGGTGGTTGCGGTCCGCAACAAGGCGGATTTGCCCGTCCATCCTGCCGTCGCTTGCCATCCGCTGCTGGCGTCCGCGAGTCAGGTCTGCGCCGCGCGCGGCGAGGGCGTGTCCGAGTTGCGCGACCGCCTCGTGGACCACGTACGCGCGCTTGCGTCGGTGGGTGGTGACGCTGTGGCCATCTGTCGCCAACGACACGCCGACCACCTTGTGCGCGCGGCGGCGGCCCTGGACCGCGCCGTCATCCTTATCAACATCGATCCGGCCCTGGAACTCGTCGCCGCCGACCTGCGCGACGCCCTCGACGCCTTGGACGAACTGACCGGGCCGCTGACACCTGACGACGTGCTGGCGAAGGTGTTTTCCGAGTTTTGCATTGGAAAATAGATGGTTCCGAACGTGGAACTCGCGCAGTGCACGCGTGCGCGGTACACTGCCCCGGCGCATCGTCGCACGTGGGCCACCATGGTCGCGTCCACCGAAATCGCCTTGATGTTCAGCGGAGGCCTCGACTCGACCGCCACGGCTGCGCGACTGGCGACCCAGCACACACGGGTGCATCTGCTTCACTATGCCAACGGCTACGGTCACTTTGGGCTCGGGCGAGCAGAGAAGCGCACCCAAGCGCTCCAAGCGGCGATCGGCGACCGCTTTTCGCTGCACCTGCTGCCCACCAAGGACCTTTTTGACGACATCGTGGTCCAGCGCATAGCCCAGGAAGCGCGCGACGCTGGCGGCGCCTTCGTGTGGTGCATGGGGTGCAAGCTGGCGATGCACCTGCGCAGCGCCGAATTCTGCCTCGAGCACGGAATCCCGGCGCTTGCCGACGGTTCCAACCAGGAAACCAGCGAGATGGTCGAGCAGATGCGGGTGTCCCTGACGTTGATCGCCGGATTCTATTCGCGGTGGGGAATCCGTTTTGAGACGCCGGTATACGAACAGGGTCGCCAGGCCTCGCGCGACTACCTCAAGGGAAAAGGCGTGCCGACGGGCCTGACGTTGATGGACCGCCAAATCGGCGTGCAGCCCACCTGCCTGTGGGGCGAGCTGTACTACCTGCCGTATGTACTTTTCAACAAACGGGTGCGCCACGACGAGCGGCAGGTGGCAGGGTTCATCGCCGGCAAGCAGGCACAGATGGACGCCTTGTTGCGCGGGCGATTGCAGGCGCGCGGGTTCGACGCCGACCAGCTCGCCGAGCACATGCGAAACGCGACGACCTGATCCATCGGCCTTGGCGCGCATGCATCGCCAGCAACTTTCCGCGCGAAACACCCCAATCGCGGCTGCCGCTTGGTCAATCGGCCTTGGCGAGCATCAACTGCCAACGCCGCGCGAGTTCTTCGGCGACCGGCTCGACTTCTGGTTCAGCGGCCCGGACGATACCAGCGGCGTGCTTGAAACTCGTGGCCAGAAACTCGTTGGGCTTGCTGTCATACACCACGTCGGCGCTCAGTGTCCCCGTCTCGCCCGCCGAGTGGAACAAGATGAACGTGGACCGCCACGCGTCCTGCATGCGTCCGAGGGGATTGAGTTCGTGCAAGTAGCGCCAGAACGGCAGGTTGATCATTGGTCCCGTGGGCTTCTGAGGCGCAGGCAGCGGCACGATGTTCGACGCCACCAGCAAATCAGCCCCGGCGGCCAACAATGCGGCCTCGGGCACATTGTCGCGAATGCCGCCGTCGACAAAGCGCACGCTCGTGGTCTTGTCGGGGTAGCTGCCCGTCGTCGGCGAAAACACCCCTGGGAATGAACCGCTGGCGCGTACGCCGAACGACATGGACTTGCCCTGGATCGCCACAGCTTCGCCCGCTGCGACATCGGTGGCCACCGGAAAGAACGGCACCTCGAAATCGTCGAGTTGCAAGTGGCCGAGGTCGCGCCTGGCCAGCATGCCGATGATGTGGGAAGTGGCCATCGCCGCCGGCAGCCAGCGGTGGAAGACGCCGCCGCGGGCCACCAGCACATCCAGCCCCGCGAGGCCGTTGGCGCAGTAATACGCTCCGACCATCGCGCCGAAGCTGACCCCGGCCACCATGTCGATGGGCACGCCTTTGCGTGCGATCGCCCGGATCAGCGCGACGTGCGCATAGCCCCAGGCACCACCGCCGCCCAGAGCCAGGGCCACCGTGCGATCGGAAACGGAGCGCGCCAGCCGTTGCAGCCCGGCAAGGCCGGCATCGGTCAGGTTGCCTGTCAGTTCGCCTGGGTCCAAGCGCACCCGCACTGCGTTCGGCGCGACCCGACCCACGGCGCCCGGCACCCGCACCACCGGCACCAGCACCGCAGCCCTGGGCACGCCAGCCGTGTCGGGTCGATGTCCACCGTCCTGGACGGCGATGACCTTTTCTGCGCGGTGGCGCCACCGGACGCGTTCGGCAGGGGCGCACGCACCGGTATCCAGCAGCAGATAAGACTGCTCCGCGATGCCGACAGCAGCCGCGAACGCGATGTCGTCTGGAGGCACTTCGCCGGCCGCCACCCGCACGACTGGCACGTCGCCGCTCTGATGTACGGGGGCGCCGTCGTGCGCTGGATCGACGACCACGACGGTCAGCCGGTCCGGCAGGCTTGCCATCCACGCCCGCGCGAGGCGGCCGACGAACGCCGACTCGGACCAACCGGGCGGAAGACACGACACCACCCACTCGACGCAATCGCGCTCCCTTTCCTGCACGAAAGTCGGCAGTTGGTAGCCCTTGACGGTCGCAGTGTGGCGCAGCGCACGGCGCAATCCGGTCGAAGTCTCGGCCAGCAGGTGCAGCGCCGCCCGCGGGATTTCAAGGGCCGTAACCTCGGTCAACGCCGCGCCAGAACTGGTGAACGGCTGTCCGTGGAGCACCGCCGCAACACCGATGGCCGTGCTCGCGGCCACGTCCGTCTCCGCGACGGTACCCGCCACACTGACCGCGCCATGCAAGATGACCCAGGCCGCGCCAGCGACCTCGCCCTGGCGCCACAACACGTCCTGGGGCTGGAACTGGCGCAAACGCGACATGGACATCAGCCGCAGCAGCACTTGGTTCGACACGGTCTGCAGGCCCTCGGAACGGTTGAGGATGGCGAGCACCCGACGTTGGGTGCGCACGTCGGTCAGTTCGAAGGATTCTGGGGCGAGCACGGCAACCTCCCGGAGGTGCGGCAGCGTAGGGCACGGATGGCCCTGGGGCAACTGGCGACGTGCGCCAGAATCCACCGCCCCGCGCCGGCCAGCCGCGGAGCGGAGGTGCCGGCGCCTTTTTTCGCCTCCACGCCGTGCCCGGCAGCGCCCGGCGGACCTTTTTTGCCCCCGGTTTTGCCGCCCCCCGCTGCGTTCCGCGCGTCCTAGGGGCGTTTGCGTGCGTTTGCGCCA
>VGRO01000104.1 GCA_016875335.1 Deltaproteobacteria bacterium
GCCGGCCCAACTCGCCGGTCCGCGTCCGCGCGCGCGGCGACCGTACGCCGGCCGGGTGTGGGCGTCAAGGTTGGCGGGTGAGCTCAACTCTCCCTTCGCCCTCGCGTCTTGTCTCGCTCGCCGCAACCTGCGCCGTCCACAATCCCGATTCCGCCGGAACCGGTCTCGCCCCGCGGGAACACCTCGCCACGGGCGACCCCGGTCTCGCCCAGGCCGGCGTGGCCAAGCGGCAGCACAGGCGGCGCGTGCCTCGCAACCCGCCAATGCACGGCCTCTTGGCGCCCACTATCCAATCGATCTACCCTATGCCCCATGACGCCCGAACTGCACGGCTCCGTTCCCCAAGCCTCAGCCCTGCACGCCGCGGTGCTGCTCCCCCTGACTCTTGCCACGGCGCTGGTCGCAGCGGGTCTGCTGCGGCGCTGGACGGCGACGCGCATACCCGGCGGTGGCGCCGCCTGGACCTGCGCGGCTGGCGATATGGTGGCGGCAGGGCTCATCGGCGGGGCGGCAGCGGCCGGGGTTGGCGGTCACGACTGGGTGCAAGACGCTATCGCGGGACTCGGCCACGCGCTGCTGGCGTCGGTGGCGGTCGGCCTGGCCGCGGCCCTTGGGGCTCGGGCGCTGCTGGGCGGCGGGTTCGCGGCGGCGCTGGCCGACGGCAACGTGGCGGCGGCGGTGGTGGTGGCGGGCTACCAGGTCGGCGCGGCCGCAATCGCCAGCGCGTGTTTTGTCGGCGCAGATTTTGCTGGCGTGGGACCGGCGCTGGCATTCTTTGCGCTGGGTCAGCTATCGATGCACGCGACGGCCACCCTTTTGCGCGCGCTGACGCCTTGGAGCGAGGCCGAGGCGGTCCAAGAAGGCAACGTTGCCGCCGCGTTGTCGATGGCTGGGCTGGCCGTGGCGGTCGGCGCGGTGATGGGCCATGCCACCGCGGGCGAGTTCGACGGCTGGTCGGCGTCGCTGCGCGGCTTTGGCGAAACGGCGCTGCTCGCCCTGCTGCTGGTTCCGGTGCGCGTGCTGCTGGTGCAGAGCCTGGTGCGCGGGCCGGCACAGCAAGGGGGCGACTCGGGCAGCGGCTGGAGCTGGCGCGGCGCGAGGCTCGACGCGCGCATCCATCGTGAAAACAGCATCCCGGCTGCGGCGTTGGAAGCTGCGGCCTATCTCGCCACCGCGCTGGCCCTGCGGGCGGTGGTGCCGTGACGGCGCAGGGGTACGGGGCCTTCGCTGCTCGCGTGCTCGCCGATGGCTGGCTGCCGGACCCGTGGTGCGCCGGTCAGCCGCGCCTGCACCCGCACGCCCTCGTCCTCGCACGCGGTCGCGCCCGCAGCCTGACGCGCGCCGCCGAAGGGGTCGCCGCCGCTACCGATGCGCTGTGCCGCCTCGTGACGCGCCAACCGCACTGGGTCGATTGGCTCGGGCTGACGCAGGTGCAGCGCGCGTTGTGGTGGGTCGCCGCGCCGCGTTGGCATGGCTTGGCCCGCGCCGACGTGTTCGAGACCGCCGACGGTGGCGTGCAAGTGTGCGAGATGAATAGTGACACCCCTTCCGGTTTTGCCGAGGCCGCCGTGCTCGGTCGCTTGACGGTCGGCGGCGGCACGCCCGCCAATGCGGACTTGATCGAGCGCTGGCGGCAGCTCGTGGCCGCGTGCGCACCTGTGGGCACCGACCCGCGCCGGGCGCTGACGGTCGGCATCGTGTGGCCCACGGAGTTCACCGAAGATCTGCCGATGATCCAACTGTGGCAGGCGGCCTGCGAGCACGCCGGTTGGCGCGTGGCGGTCGGGTCGCCCTTCAATCTGACGCTGGCCGCCGACGGTCGCGCCGCGCTGCTCGGCACCCCCTGCGACGTCATCGTGCGCCACTACAAGACCGACTGGTGGGCTGAGCGCCAGCCGGTGTGGCGCGACGAGCCGCCGCCCGTGGACGACGCACCCCTGTTCGGACCGCTGCGGGTGCTGGTGCAGGCGCAAATGGCGGGCCGCACCAGCGTCGTCAACCCGCTCGGCGCGGTGCTGTCCCAAAACAAGCGCGCGACGGCCCTGCTGTGGCACCTGCGCGACCGCCTGCCGCTGGCCGCGCGCGCGGCGATAGACCGGTGGGTGCCGCAAACGTGGCGCATGGAAGACATGGACCCTGTGCAGTTGCGCGACCAGCAAACAGGCTGGGTCCTCAAAACCGACTACGGTTGCGAAGGCGACGAAGTGGTGGTGGGCGCCGAGGTCGAGGCCGCAGTTTGGCAGCGTACACTGGACCTCGCGGTGCCCGGTCGCTGGATCGCACAGCGCCGCTTTGAGCCCGCGCGCGACCCGGACGGCTGCCAGGTCAACTTCGGCGTATTCCTGGTCGCCGGGCGCTGCGCGGGCTGGTTGGTGCGCACTTCGCTGCTCGCCACGGACGGCACGGCCCGCATCGGCGCGGCCTGCATCCAGCCAGCGGCGGGCTCCGGGCCTTCGACGGCGCCACAACACACAGCGCACGTTTTTCCCTCGCGGGCGCCCAGCGCGCGGGTCGCGCCATCGGAGACACGGACCGCACCGCCTGCGGTTGCGGGTCCATACGGGCGGGCGGCATGACCGACACCACACGCCATTGGAAACGTGCTGGTTCCCGCCGCGGCGAACGCATCCTCGGCGCGCGCTGGTGGAATCCGAACCCGACGCCGAGCTCGCGCCGCGACGCCATGGCGTGGGCGGCGGGCCTCTTGGCCAGCGCGTTCGCACTGCCGCTGCTGGCGCAATCCGCCGCGCAGGGAACCGAGGAAGACGACGAGCCCGCGGAACCGCGGACAAGGGCGTCCGATCTGCAGCGCGCCGTGGCCTGGGACGTCGGCGACATGACGACCCATTTGCAGTGGCCGCCGCCCGACCTGGCCGTGGACGTCAATGGCAGCAGCGCGTGGCAGCAAGCGGTGACGACACTGGCTTCTCGGCTGATCCCCCCAGATCGCTGGCAGCCTTGGTACCTGTCCACGCTGATGCAGGCCGCCGCCCAGCCGCACCCGGCCGGCCGGCGCTTGGTCGAGCAACTGCGTCCGTTCTGCGACGATGCAGCGAAGCGCGGACTCGCCCTCGGGCGCGGATTGCGCGCCGCCTTGCCCGACCCGCTGCCCAAGGACTTGCTGCTGATCATCGACCTGCCCGGCCCGCAAGCGGTGGCGGTGGCGGCCGGCCTGGGCGATCGCGCCGCGCCGGTGTGGGTGCTCGACAACTGGCCGCACCCGCGCGGGGTGGTCCCGTCCCACCTCACCCTCGGCACGCTGCTCTTCTTCTTGCCGTGGTTGGCGGGCGTGCGGCCGGCAGCCGCCAACGCCGCACCTGGTGATCTTGTGCCGGCGCTGGTGCTCGACGGAAATCGGCTGTTGGCGTACAGCGACGCCTCCGACCGCTTCGACAACCGCTACCTGGTGCGGCTGCCTCCGGTGGACGCGCTCAACGGCCGCGGCCTGGCGCGGGTACTGTTGGTGACGGATGGCGACGACTGCCGCGACGACTTGGCCGAAACGCTGTACGCCTGGCACACCGCGGGCATCGCTGTACGGCGGGTCGTCGCCCGCGATTTCGGCGAGTCCGTGGTCGAGGACGATGCGGCGCCACTGCACCCGCTGCTCGGCGCGCAGGTGCGTGCGCCGTGGCTGGGGCTCGCCGGCCAGGAACCCGCCCTGTGGTCGCTGGTCGGGCTGGGCGGCCCGGCGGTGCAGGTGGACTTCGCGTCGCGGCGGCCGGGTGCGGTGGGTTGGCTGCCCACCAAGCGGGCCACACCGTTCTGGTTGTCCGACTCGGCCAACCGCCCGCCAGCGCACCACCACGGCTTCGTGTATCGCTCGTACTGGTACGCTGGTCGCGGCAGCGTCGTCGCCCCTGGCCGCAGTGGGTCGTGGACGCGCTCAGGCGGTCACTACCATGGTTCGTAGCCGAGTGGTCCGACGGGCGCGCGGGCGATGCGCCGAACCGTGCGAGGAGTCGCCGTGGCGATGACGTTTTTCTGGGTGCAGTTGGCGTGGCGCTCGCGGCATGACGATCCTGCGCGGACCCAAGTTGGCACCCCGCTGACCACCGAGGCCGACGAACTGGCGGCGGACGAACTGCGCACGCACTGGGACGCGGCATTGGCCGCCCTGCGCGCGTTGCCGTGGACGCACGGCGCCTGGGACCTCGTGCGCACCGACGGCGCCGCCGCCGATTTCGACAAGTGGGTCGCCGACCTCGAGGACACCACCGATGTGCCCGACTGGGCGCTCAGCCGCAAGGGCGAACCTCATGCGGTTGCTACGGTGCTGGTCCAGGCGCGTCGCGACCACAACGCCGACCTTGCGCTGGGCGAGGCGTGCGACCTGCCGGAAGCCAATTGGTTCGACCGCAGCGTGTTCAGCGGCCTGCTGGACTGCGCGCGCGGCCTGAGCCTTGGGTCGGTAGAGCGGCTGGCGGTGTACGTGCAGCCGGGGCCGGGCGGCGGAGGCCCGGACGAAGCGCAACTCATGCAGGGGTGGGACCATCTGCGGTCGATCACCTGATCCGCAGGGCCTGGCGCCCAGCGACCCATCGATGCCGCGACAGCCTGGGGCCGTCCCATTCGTTGCGGCGTGCCGCGCCTATCGCACGTAGAGCGCCATCACGATATCCATTTCCTTCGGATTGCTGCCGCCGCAATAGTCGCCCTGGGTGCAGGTGCACGGCTGGCTGGACGAGTCAGGGCAACTTCCTGGGTACTGACCCGAAGTCCAACCGGTGTGCTGGGCCTGGTACTTGGCGCCGTTCGACAGGCACAACGCGTGGATGCCCTGATTCTTGTTGCCGGCGTACGACGTGCCGCAGCCCAGTCCGTAGTGCCCCTGGCCGTTGGTGCCGTTGTCCTTGCCAATCCCGTGGTTGCCGGCCCCCGTGGCCACCACCTGGCTGGTGGCATCGAAGAAGTTCTTGGGCAGGGCCAACGGGTTGGTCTCGAAGTCGCCGCCAAACCCAGCAGGATATCGCGCGCGCCCGTAAATCTGGGTGGCCGCGCCAGCGACCGCCGGGCAGAAGTTGCCGTAGCTCGACCCACTGGGACCGTCGTCGAACACCGTGGTATTGTTGGTATTCCACTGCGTGCTGATCCAGGTCTTCTGATAGCTCCCAGGCAGCTTGGGCATGTAGCGGTGGGCCAGGCACCGGGTCCAGCCGCCGCCCGCGGTGGTCATGTCGCAGAACGCCTGGAACGCCTGGCCGCCGCCCGGGTTGATCCAGTACACGCCGTCTTTGGCGAGCGGCGCCTTGGCCAAAACGTCCTTGCAGCTTGGCAGAGCGGCCTCTTTGGAGGACCCGGGCGCGACCACCAGCGCAATCGGAAAAAAGCCCGTTCCGTTGCAGATGTACAGCGCGCTGTCGGCCGTGTTCAGGTAGGTGAAGCCGAGTTGGGCCGGCGTGCAAGTGACCGGGTGGGTGGCGGCCGCGTGGAACTGCAAACCGCCGGTGAGCGCGACCTTCTTGTTCGACACGGTCTTGACGGCGATGGACCACGCGCTGATCTTGCCATCGGCGCCGCCCGAATTGCCCTGCAAGTCTGCCACATTGATCGACCACAGACCCGCGGGGTTCTTGCCGACCCACGTCGAGAGGTCGCCGGTCACCGTGGCGTCGGGGCTGGGCCAGGTGCCCTTGAGGGCGGTGCCCTGCTTGCCCTGGTCGTAGAGCACGTAGGTCGCGCCGCCCGGGGCAAACAAGGTCACGCGCACCTTCGAAATGTCACTGTTCGACAATTCGAGGGCCACGGACAGGCCCTGTGCAATCCCGACGTCCGGCACAGTCAGCGTGTCGCTGACCCCCGCGCCCGACCCATCGGCAATGGCGATCGGCGTCTTGGCGCTGGCAAACGTCTCGGTGAACTGGTTGGTCAGCAGGCCGTTGCTGATGTCGTCCAGACCGTCCTTGGGCAGGCTCTGGGCGTCAAAACCGCCCTGCGCGCAGTCCAAGCTGCCATCGGCCTTCAGCCCCTTCATCACAAGCCCTGTGCCGCAACTGGCCCCGACCTTGGCGAGCACGGGCAGGCCTTGCAGGTCGCCGTATTGACCGGTGAGCGCCACGTCTTTGAGCGTGCTCGCCTTGACGTACCCCGACAGGTCTGGCTTTCCACCAAGATCGGCATATTGTCCAGACTGCGCGACCTTGGACAGTTCGCCCGCCTTGACCAGCCCTTGCAGCAAGGCCGGGTCAAGGTGCTTGTCCGTCACGCAGCCTGAACACTCCAGGGCATCGGCGACCCCGGCGCGCAGCGCGAAAGGAGCGCTCAGCACCGGCTTGCGCGGCAGCTCGGGCTCGGACTCGACGGTGACGCCGAGCCACGCGGTGGGCAGTCCCGCCAGCACCTTGGCGTCGATCGGAGCGACCGACCCAAGCGCGTGGTGAAAGCCACCCTGGCCCACCGGCAGCGAGACAGGGCCCTCGGACCACAGCGCCGCGCCGCCAAAGGAGTCCTTGTAGAGCTTGAAGGTCAGCTTGTAGATGCCGTCGGGCGCCGCACCGCCGGTGTTGGTCAGCAGCGCTCCGTCTACGCTCACTGCGCCCGGGACGGCGGCAGCGGCCGGCCACGCGACCAGGACCGCAGCGACGGCGAGCAATGCGACGCGGCAACGGGCAGCGCGGGGCAGGGCGGCAGGCCGCAGGGCGAGGTGGCGCAGGGCGAGGTGGCGTTGCATGGCGACTCCGGGCGACGCGGTCCGCGCCGAGGCCAAAAGCGTGAAGGTCGTCGGTGGTTTGGTCAAGGGTTGCCGACTGCAAGTCAGGCTCCTGGACCTTGGCCTTGCACTCAGCTATGGATCACCGGCCCTGCCAGGTCAGGCACCTTTGCGGTCATGCTTCAAGCGACCCTGGTCTGGACCGCCCCGCGACTCGACACCGGCGACTTCAGCCCGGAAGACCCGCTGGCCATCGACTACATCGGCCAGCAGATCGGCAACCGGCTCTGGCCCGGTTTCACCAGTCGCACCAGCCGCGCCGGCTACTACGCGATGGTTTGCTACGGCGTGCGCGTCGCCGAGGAACTCGCTGCCCGGCAGTCGGTGGCGCCGGACGACGAGGTCCGCCGCGGCATCTTCGAGCGATGGGAGAAGCTGTGGGCCCTGGCCATCTGCGCGTCGTTTGGCGGCAAGCTGCCGCGCGGTGATGCTGTCCGCGGCCAGCGCGGCGTCGAGCGCGCCTTCGCCGCCAACCAGGGCGCGCCTCGGTTGAACTACAAGCTGCTCGAGCGGCAACTCCAAGTCGGCGCTCTGGGCGCGTACCTCACCTCCTTGGCGGCCGTGCGCCAGGACTACCGGATCGCCCGGCGCTGCATCGATGTGGCCGTGGCCCGCTGGTTCGAGCGGCACGGCCCGGAGGTCTTGCGCCGACCACTCGCCCGGCCCTCAGGCCCAGCCGGCGCCGAGCTTGCGTTTGTGTCGGCCTTGCATTGCGGCACCGGTCAGATTCAGGGACAGGCACAGCGTCAGGACAGGATCAGGTCCTGCGGGGCCGTTGGTCGGCGCAAGCTTCCGCCCGCCGACTTCTGAGCAATCCCAAGCTGACGCCAACCCCTACTTTGCTTCGCCCGCCACCGCCTGCTGCGCCCTGCGCCAGCGCTCGGTGAAGGGCACCAGCGCCCCCAGCGCGCCGCGCCGCTGCGCCACGAACGGAACCGCCAGGAACTGCTCGGCCTGCCGGACCCGCGCCCGCTCCAGAAGGCCGCGCACGTGCCCTGCCAGCTCCTCGTCGCTGCACTGCGTGGGGTCCTTTGCGAGCAGGATGGGGTCTCCCCAATGCCGCTGCAGGTTGTCGGTCACGGCGGCGCCGACCAGGGCCTGCGGTTCGAGCATCACCACGGCCGTGGCCTTGGCAAAGAGCCGGTGGGCGTTGGCCACGTGTTCTTGCCGCGGCTTGCCCCCGACCAGGTCGGCCTGCGCAAGTTCCGAGAAGGCCTCGTCCAGTGCTCGCTCGCTGTGACCGCGCCCGCGCACGATCTGCAGCCCGGCGACGACGATGGTGACCAGGACGACAACCGCGACGCCGACGCGGCGGGCCGTGCGCGGCTCTGGGGCCTGGGTCATGGCGTGTCCCTCGCGGCTGGACTACTTCTGCCGCCGAAACGCCGGGAACTCCAGTTGCGGGTCGGTCGCAAACGGGTTGTGCTGGACCGGTTCGCGGCGGCCGACCATCGGCCCGGCGACCGGGATGCCGTAGTTCGGCGTCTGGCGGCGCAGGTAGGTCGGCTGGTCGATCTCGTGTTCGTGGTAGGGCAGCGGTGCCGATGGCATGGTCGGCAGCGACGGCAGCGCCGCCTGCATCTGCGCCGGGTGCGAAACGGTGCCGAGCGGTGCGGTCACGGCCTGCGCCATCATCGCCCGCTCGTGGGGTGCCGCGCCGGCCATGGCGTAGGCGTGGGCCTCGGTGTGGACCGGGGCGACTTGGGCGCGGCCGGGTGGCGGCGGCGGGATGGTCGGGGCGGTCTGGCGTTCGATGGCGCTGCTGCTGGCGCGGGCAGGGGCGTACAGCCGCGTCTGCGTGACCTCCTTGGCTGCCTGTGCGGCGGCGCGGTCAAAGCCGGTGGCGACCACCGTGACCTTGATTTCCTCGCCCATCGACTCGTCGATGACCGCCCCGAAGATGGTGTTGGTGTCGCTGGCGGCGGCGTCCTGGATCGTGTTCATCGCCTCGTTCATGTCCGCAAGGCTCATGTCGCTGCTGCCGGTGATGGTGACCAGGATGCCGGTGGCCCCGGCGATGTCGGCGTCTTCGAGCAACGGCGATGAGATGGCGGCCTTGGCGGCGTCGACGGCGCGGTTGTCGCCGGCCGCACGCCCGGTGCCCATCAGCGCCATGCCCTTGCCCTTCATGATCGACTTGACGTCGGCGAAATCGACGTTGACCAGGCCTTCGACCGTGACCATGTCGCTGATGCCGCGCACCGCCTCGACCACCACCGAGTCGACCAGGCGGAACGCCTCCTTGATGGGGATCCGCGGGTTGGCGATCTTGAAGATGCGGTCGTTGGGGATGACGATCAGCGTGTCGACGGCCGCGGCCAGCTCGCGCAGCCCCTCTTCGGCCTGGCGGGCGCGCTGCCGGCCCTCGAACGTGAACGGCCGGGTGACCACGGCCACCGTGAGCGCCCCGGCGTCGCGTGCAGCCTTGGCGACCACCGGTGCTGCGCCCGTGCCGGTGCCGCCGCCCATGCCCGCGGTGATAAAGACCATGTCGACGTCGGCGAGGTGTTCGCGCAACTGGGCCTCGTCTTCCAGGGCCGCCTTGTGTCCCACCGAAGGATCACCGCCGGCGCCCAGGCCCTCGGTCGACACCACCCCGAGCTGCACCTTGTACGGCGCGAGGTTGCCACCCAGCGCCTGCGCGTCGGTGTTGGCCGCCACGAAGGCGATGTGGGGCAAATCGGCCTCGATGAGGTTGTTGACCGCGTTGCCGCCGCAGCCGCCGACGCCGATGACCTTGATGCGGGCGCCCGTGGGCCGCGGAGGTTCGAATTCGATGTTGTGGAACATGGCTTTCTCCTTCTACGTTGCGTGGTTGAACAGAGGTGGGGTCCATTCAGGCTGTATCTGCGGTGGGCTCACACCGCGTCGCGCACCCAGCCGAGGAAGCGACCAAACAGGCCCGTGCCCGAGCGGTTGCGCATCGCCCGGGCCTCGATTTTGCGCTGGCTCTCGGCCTCTTCGGCCGCCGCCTGCATCACCAGGCCGACGGAGGCCGCGTACACCGGCGAGTGGACCGGCGCGTGCAGCCCGCCGACTTTTTTGGGAAAGCCGACGCGGACCGGCATGCCGAGCAGCTCTTCGCCGAACTCCGCGATGCCGGGCAGCAGCGCCGTGCCGCCGGTCATCACCAGCCCCGAGCCGATGACGTCCTGGAACTGGCTCTGGGCGATCTCGCGCTCGATGTAGCGAAAGATCTCTTCGAGCCGCGGTTCGATGATGTCGCACAACAGTTGGCGTTTGCGCAGCACCGACTCGCGGGCGCCGACGCAGGCCACCTCGATGGTCTCGTCATCGCCGACCATGGCCGTCTGGGCTGCGCCGTGCGCCAGCTTGATGCGTTCAGCCTCGCTTTTTGGAGTGCGCATGCCGACGGCGATGTCGCTGGTGATGTGGTCGCCGCCCATCGGCAGCACCGCCGAGTGCACGATGTAGCCGTTGTGGTAGATGGCGATGTCGGTGGTGCCGGCGCCGATGTCGACGTGCACGACGCCCAGTTCCTTCTCGTCGGTCTCCAGCACGGCGCGGGCGCTGGCCAGGAACTCGGCGGTGTTCTTCAGCACAGTCAAGCCACAGCGCTCGGCGCACTGCACCACGTTCTGGACGCTGGCGTTCTGGGCGGTGATGATGTGGACGTTGACCTTGAGGCGCTGACCGCTGATGCCGACCGGCTCTTGGATGCCGTCGTTGCCATCGACCACGAACTCCTGCGGCACGGTGTGCAGGATTTGCCGGTCGGCGGGAATCTGCACCGCCTTGGCGTTGTCGAGCACGCGTTCGACGTCCTCTTCGCTCACCTCGCGGGTGGCGACGGCGACGACGCCCTTGTTGTTGAAACTCTGCAAGTGGTTGCCCGAGACGGTGACGTACACGGCGTTGACCGTGATGCCGGCCATGGTCTCAGCCTCGTGCACCGCGCACTTGATGGCCTCCATGGTCTCGCCGACGTTGACCACCACGCCCTTCTTGATGCCCTTGGACACCGCGGTGCCGATGCCGATGATCTCCAGGGTGCCGTCGTGGCGTACCTCGCCCACCACCGCCGCCACCTTGTGGGTGCCGACATCGAGCCCCACGATGATTTGATCCTGTCCCTTGCGCGCCATCCCGTCCTCCGTTTCGTGCGAAAAACCTGCCTTGCGCCGCGACCGACCCATGTCGCGCGCCCTAGTCCTCGATCTGCGGCTCCTCCGCTTGCGCTGCCGCCGTGACTGCCTTGGGAAGCGCCGCCGCCGAAGCACCACCCGCGCCCCCGGCGAGCGTCGCCCGCTCGGTCCGCACCACCACCCGTTCGGGCCGCAGTTCGTCGTCGAGCAGCGCATAGCGCAGCCACTGTCCCTCCGCCCGTGCCCGATCCAGCACCCGGGCCATCAGCCCGAACGCCCGCTCCGGGTCGCCCGCCAGGGCCTTGCCGAGCCGCACTTCGGCACCATCGCGGGCCGACACCAACGTGGTGCCCAGCACCGCGTCGTAGTGCAGCTCGCTCAAGGGGAAACGCTCGGCGATCGCCGACGCGCCGTGCGCCTGGATGAGGCGGAGCACCGTCTGCAGCCGCCGTTGCTCAGGGCTCTGGGCCTCGGCCGTGGTGCGCACGTGCGCCTCGCGGTGCAATTGGGCCGAGAATCCCGTGATGACCGGCAGGTCGCCCGCCTCGCCCAGTTCCGCTTCCTTGAAGACGTGGCCGTTGGCGTCAACGATCATCAACTTGCCGTCGCCGAGCAGCAGGGCATAGGGCTCGTATTCCTGGACCGTGAACACCACGCGGTTGGGCAGTTGCGCTTCGACGTCGGCGTGGCGGACCCATGGCAACTTCTCGACATTGCGGGCGACGTAGTCGCGGTCGACGTGGGTCAGGGCATCGCCCCAACGCAGCGTCGACAGTTGGATGACCTGCTGGTCGGTCACCCGCTTGTTGCCGAACACCTCGAACTTGCTCGCGACGCCCGTCTCGACCCGGGTCTGGAACTCATGCAGGTTCAGCACGGCAAGCGCCACGATGCACACGCAGAACGCCGCAGTGCCCCAGGTGAGCCAAGCCACCCAAGCCGACGTCGAGGCCTCGCTCGGCTCCAGTTCGACCTCGTCCTCTTCGGCCTGCGTCTGGGCGGGTTCCGGATCGCGGTCGTGGTCGCGCCACCACGCGCGCAAGCGCTCGCCCAGGCCCGGACGCGCCTCGACGGACCGCGGTCGCACGCGCACGTTGCGTGGGCTGCTGCCTTTGCCTCGCCACCCTTTCATGGCGCCCCCTGTGCCCACTGCGCGATGCCGAGCCACTGGCCGCAGTCCGCCACCACTGCGCGCGCAGCCTGCGGCAGGGCGAAATTGCGCGCAGCGTCGCTGGCGGCCGACCAGCGGTCGGCGTCGGTCAGCAGCCGACCGAGCCACGATGAGAGGTCGGCTTGGTTCCAAGCGTCTTGGCGCACCCAGCGACCGGCCCCCTCGGCGCAGAACGCGGTGGCGTTGGCGGCCTGATGGTCGCCCGCGGCGTGCGGGAATGGCACCAGCAGCGCGGGCAACGCGGCGGCAGCCAATTCGGCGACGGTGCCGGACCCGCTGCGGGTGATGGCCACGTCGGCCCATGCGTAGGCCGCGGCCATGTCGTCGATGAATCCCTCGACCCGGGCCTGCACTTCGCCCAGCGTGTAGGTCGCCTGCACCGGCGCCGGATTGAGCTTGCCGACCTGGTGGCGCACCGCGATCGGCACGCCAGCGGCGGCCAGGCCCAACAGCAGCGCGGGCACCCTTTCGTTCAGGAACTGCGACCCCTGCGATCCGCCGATGACCAGGATGTGGGCCTGGGCGCGCTCGCGCGGCATCCGGCGCTCACCGACCGCTGCGATTTCTGCCCGCACCGGGTTGCCAGAGATGCGGGACTTCTGGGCCGGAAACGCGTGCAGCGCGGCGGAAAAGCCGAGGTACACGCGGTCGACCAGCCGGCCGAGCACTTTGTTGGTCAGCCCGGGCACGGCGTTGGATTCGTGGACGCCGCTCGGGATGCCCAGCGTCTTGGCAGCCAGCAACGCCGCGCCCGATGCATACCCGCCGACGCCCAGTACGAGGTCCGGCGCCTCGCGGCGCAGAAGCCGGCGCGCGGCCAGCAGGCCCCGCACGAGGTGGACCAGGCCGCGCAGCTTGGTGGCCAGGCTGCCGCCGACCAGGCGCGAACCCGGCACCAGTTCGATGCGGTAGCCGCGTTTGGGCACCATCGTCGCCTCGTAGCCGTGCTCGGTGCCGATGAACAGCACGTCGGTGCCCGCGGCGGCAAACGCGTCGGCAAGCGCCAGCGCCGGCACCACATGGCCGCCGGTGCCGCCGCCAGCCAAGGCGACCAAAGGGGTTGCGCGGCGCCGCTTCACCGGTCCTCCGCATGGAGCGGCGCGACCGCACGTTGGGCACCACTGCGTTGGTTGGCCGGCCGTTCGGCCCTGTCGCGGCGCAGCCACGCCCACAGCCGCGACGGTTCGCCGGGGTCGAGGTCGGGGTTGCCGCCGCGGCCGATGTTGAGCAGCACGCCGGCGGCGAGGCCCATGACCACGAGCGAACTGCCGCCGTGCGAGACGAACGGCAGGGTCAGGCCCTTGGTCGGCAAGGTGCCCATCACAACGCCAAAGTTGACGGCGGCCTGCGTGCCGAAAAGCACGGTGATGCCGGCGGCGAGCAGGCGGCCGAATTCGTCGCGGGCGTGCAGCGCGATGCGCAGGCCGCGCAGCAGGAACACGATGAAAAGCAGGGCGACAAGCGCGACACCGATGAGCCCCAGTTCTTCGGCGATGATGCTCAAGATGAAATCGGTGTGGCACTCGGGCACAAAGCCGAGTTTTTGCCGCGACAGGCCCAACCCGTTGCCGAAAAGCCCGCCCGTCGCCACCGCCAGCTTGCCGTTGAACAGCTGAAAGCCCGTGGTGTCGCGGTAGAGCAGCGGGTCCAGGAACGCCAGGAACCGCTTGAAGCGCATCGGGCTGTGCAGGATGAACACGCCCAGGCCCGCGGCGCCGGCCAGGCCCAGAAACAGCAGGTAGGCGACGTTGAGGCCCGCCACGTAGGTCATCGAGAACAAGAGCACCGCCAGCACGATGCCCGTGCCGAGGTCGGGCTGCTTCATGCACAGCGCGAACACCACCATCCACACCACCGCGTGCGGCAGAAAGCCGACGGTGAAGGTGTGGACCCGCTCGGTGCTGATCTTCTTGGTCAGCGAGTGGGCCAGGTAGACCGCGAATGCGAACTTGCCCAACTCTGCCGGCTGGAACATGAAACCGGGCAGCGGCAGCCAGCGCCGCGCCTTGTTGATGACCACGCCGACCATCAAGGTGGCGACCAATAGCCCAATCGTCAGCACCAGCAGCGCGTAGGCCACGCGCCGCCACATCTGGTAGGGCACGTGTGCGCCGATCAGCACGGCGGTCACGCCCGCCGCGGCGTGGACCAGGTGCTTGTTCAGGAACACCGTGTCGCTCAGGTTGCGGGTCTGGTGCAGCGAGGCATACACGCTCGCGGAGTACGCCATGACCACGCCGGTGGTCATCAGCGCAAAGATGGCGCCGAGCAGCAGCCAATCCATGCCGACCGGCAGCTTGACCAGCGCCTTGTCGCTCTTGGGCGGGCGCGCGGCTGCGCCAAGCAGCGTCTGGTCGCGGCCCGAATAGTCCACGGCCGCGTCGGGCGCGGTGCAGTCCAGGGCGATGTCGGCGGTGGCAGCCATCGGGGCCTCGGTTGGGGACTAGCGCAGCTTGAGGCTGGCAAGCGCGAAGAGGGCGAGCATCACCGAAACGATCCAGAACCGAACCGTGACGCGGGGTTCGGGCCAGCCCTTCTTCTCGAAGTGGTGGTGGATGGGAGCCATGGCGAAGATGCGTTTCTTGGTGCGCTTGTACCAGTAGCGCTGCAGCACGACGCTGGCGCCCTCGACCACGAAGAGGCCGTTGACCAGCACGCCCAACAACTCGTTCTTGGAGAACACCGACACCATGCCGAGCGCACCGCCCAGGGCCAGCGCCCCGACGTCGCCCATGAACACCATCGCTGGAAAGGTGTTGTACCAGAGGAACGCCAGGCAGGCGCCGATCATTGCCGCGCAGAACACCGCCAACTCGCCCACGCCCTTGACGTTGGGGATGAGCAGGTATTTGGCGACTTCGAAGCTGCCGAACTTGGCGCCCGTGAGGTAGCACAGCACCGCGAACGCGCCCGCCGAGACCATGACCGGCACGGTGACCAGCCCGTCGAGCCCGTCGGTGAAGTTGACGGTGGTGCTGGTGGCGACGACCACGAAGGAGGCGAAGGCGATGTAGGGGATGGCGCCGATGTCGAAAGCGAAGGTGCGCGTGCTGGCGAACGGCAGGTAGAGCTGGGTGTCGGCGTACTCGCTGCCGAGCCACCCCATGTAGAACGCGGTGAACACCAGGATGGCGCTGCCGAACTGGGTCAGCAGTTTCTGGGCTTCGCTGACTCCTTTGCTGTTGCGGTCGCGGATTTTGAGCCAGTCGTCCAAGAAGCCGACCACGCCGTACACCAAGGTGATGGCCGTCGTGAGCCAGATGAACGGGCTGGACAGGTCGGCCCACAACCCGACGGACAGGAAAAGCGCCAACAAGACCAGCACGCCGCCCATGGTCGGGGTGCCGCGTTTGCTGAAATGCGCTTCGGGTCCGTCTTCGCGCACCACCTGGCCCAGTTGGCGGGCCTGCAAAAGCGCAATGAACCGCGGAAACAGGAACACGGCGATGAGTAGCGCCGTGGCCGCCGCGCCCATCGACCGGAAGGTCACGTAGCGAAAGACGTTGAGCAACCCGATTTCGTCGCGCAGGGCGTTGGAAAGCCAAAGGAACATGGCTAGGAACCTCCCGCCGCGACGGCTGCGGCGACCCCGGATTCGAGTTGCCGCAGTGCCGCAAGGGCCAGTTCCATCCGGGCACCGCGCGAGCCCTTGACCAACACGGTCGCCGGGCGCGGGGCGTGTGTGTGCACCCACTGTGCGGCTTCGCCAGTGTCGGCGCAGCACACCACCCGGTCGGCGGCCAGGCCAGCGCGAGCGGCGCCTGTGGCGTATTCGGACGCCACCGCGCCTACGGCCACCAGCCATTCGACACCGGTCGCGGCGGCGTGGCGACCGACGCGGCGATGCAGTTCCGCACCGCTCGGCCCCAGTTCGCGCATCTCGCCGAGCACAGCGACCCGCGGCCGCGGCAAGCACGCCAGGGTGTCCAGCGCTGTCTCGGTCGAGCGCGGGTTGGCGTTGTAGCAATCTTCCAGCACCAGCCACGGACCGATGCGCGAAGGCAGCATGCGTTGGCCCACGGGCCGATAGCCGCCAAGCGCCGTCGCCGCGCTGGCCACGTCGACGCCCAGCACCCACGCTGCCGCCAGCGCCGCCAGGGCATTGTGCGCGAGGTGGACGCCCAGCCCCGGCAGTGCCACGGCCACCGGCCGGCCACCGACGCTGGCCGTGAAGTGCTGGACCGGTTCGCCGGAGTCCAGACCCGCGAACCGCACCGGCCCCACCAGGCGCACCTGACCTTCACGGCTCCCAAACCACACCACCCGGCACGGCAGGCCGCGGGCCAGCGGGCGCAACAGCGCTTCGTCGGCCGGCAGGATCGCGACGCCGTCGGCCGGCAGCGCGCGCGCCAGGGCAAACTTCTCTTCGGCAATCGCCTCCAGCGACCCCAGGCCCTCCAGGTGGGCCTCGGCGATCGAGGTGACGATGCCGACCCGCGGTCGGGCCATCGCGGCCAGCAGCGCGATTTCTCCCGGAACCGACATGCCCATCTCGACCACGGCCGCGGCGTGGTGCCCGCCAAGGCTGGCCAGCGTCTGCGGCACGCCAACCTGGTTGTTGTGGTTGCCGTAGGTTGCCAGCACATCGCCGAGCGCACCGAGCGCCAGCGCCGTCAGTTCCTTGGTGGTCGTCTTGCCGTTGCTGCCCGTGACGCCGACGACCGGCAGATCGAAACGCCCGCGGTGCGCCCGCGCCAAGGCTCCCAGCGCCCGCAACGGATCTGCGACCTCGACCAGCCAGGCGCCCGCCTTCTCGGCCTTGTCGTGCCACGGCTCTGCCGCCCCGCGGGCACACACGACGCCGGTCGCGCCGCGGTCGATGGCCTCGCCGATGAACAGCGCGCCGTCGAAGCGGTCGCCGCGCAGGGCCACGTACAACGCCCCCGGACGCAGCGCGCGCGTGTCGGTGCACAGGGCGGCCGTGACCGCCGATCCTGCGACGGCCACCCGGCCGCCGGTTGCTGCGGCGGCGAGCAGGGCGTCGAAATAGAAGCCTCCAGATTCCGTGGCCTTGATGCGCACGGGCTCGCCGCGCAGCGCCTGGCGGGCCACGGCGACGTCGTCAAACGGCCGACACACGTCGCCGATAATCTGCGTCATTTCATGGCCTTTTCCGGCGATGCACAGCACGTCACCCGCTGCCGCGCCGTCGGCCGCGATCGCGATGGCCCGCGCGCGGTCGGTCTCGACCAGGAATGTCGCGTTGTTGTGCAGGGTTGCCAGATCCGCCGCGTTTCGGGCGGCGCGGGCCCGGGTCGGCCGAATCCCGGCAGCGATGGCCTCGGCGATGGCCGCCGGTTGCTCGCTGCGCGGGTTATCGGACGTGATGATGCAGACATCGGCGAGCTCACCCGCGATGCGCCCCATCACCGGGCGCTTGGCTGGGTCGCGGTCGCCGCCGCAGCCGAACACCACCCACAGCCGCCGCCTGGGAGCCACCAACGGTCGCAGCGCCGTCAGGATCTTGTGCAGCGCGTCGGGCGTGTGCGCGTAATCGACCACCGCGAGCACGCCCTTGTCGTTAGGCACCGGCTCCAGCCGCCCGCGCGGCGCGGCGAGCACGGCACACGCCTGTTGCAGCGTCGCCGCCTCCGCGCCCAAGGCGCGCGCGACCAAGAGGGCGGCGCACAGGTTCTCGGCGTTGTGGCGCCCCACCAGCGGCGCGCGGAACGGCAGATCCGCCCAGCCCTGCGAGCGCAGCACTCCGCGCAGGCCTTGCAGGTCGCAGCGCAGGTCTCCGACCTGGTGCTCGGCCGCAGGGTGGCTGCCCAGGCTGAAGGCTTGGGCCAGCCCCTTGTTCCACGGGTCCGCGGCGCAGTCGTCGTCGGCGTTGACGAAGGCCCGGTCAGCCGGCACGCCGAACTCGCTGAAAAGGCGATACTTGGCCGCGGCGTAGCGCTCCATGGTGCCGTGGTAGTCGAGGTGGTCGTGGCTCAGATTGGTCCACACGGCCGCCACGAATCGCGTGCCGTCGCAGCGGAACTGGTCCAGGGCGTGGCTGCTCGCCTCGACGGCGATGTGGGTGAAGCCCTCGGCCAAAAGGTCGGCAAACAACTGCTGCAGGTCGGCGGCCTCGGGGGTGGTCAGCGCGCTGGGGCGCACGCCTTGTGCCGTCCAGATGCCGGTGGTGCCGATCGCGGCCGCCCGAAATCCGGCCGCCGACAGCAACTGCGCGACCAGGATCGTGGTCGTCGTCTTGCCATTGGTCCCCGTGACCGCGACCACCTGCAGGGTGCGGCTCGGGTGCCCCAGTCGCGCCGCCGCCAGCGGGCCGATGCTGGCGCGCGCGTTGCCGACCACGACGACCGGTACGTTCCATGCGGTGTGCGGCGCGCTCGTTGGCAGCAGGTCGGTGACGATGGCGCTGGCGCCCTGGCGCACGACGTCACTGCCATACGCAATCCCATGGCTGCGAGCGCCCTGACATGCCACGAACACGTCGCCCGCGCCTACCCGGCGCGAATCGCTGACGACGCGGCCCACCGCCACGTCCGGGTCGACGCCGTCGCGCAGGGTCGCGAGCACGCCGCTGTCGTGCAGCAACGTGCCCAGCATCATCGGGGGCAGGGTCGTCACGGGTGCGCCCCCGCTGCAGGTTTGGGTTTGGCAGGCGTGTTGCGCTGGGCGCTGGCCGGCTTGGGGGCGGGCGACGCAGGCTTGGCGCCAGGCTTGGCGGTGGTCCTGGCCACCTGCGGTTTCGCCGCGACACCCGGCTTGGCGGCCGCGGGCGCGACATGGGCGTGGCGACCGGCGCCGGCGCCGATGACGGCCTGCGGGGAACCGCCCGGCTTGGGCTTGGCCGCTGTGGCGGTTCCCGGGGCCTTGACCGGTCCCGCCGGCTTGCTGGCGACCTCGGCCCTGGGCGGCTGCGGCTGGGCGGGCGCGGCGGCGCGGTTGCCGTCTGGCACGACGGCCTTGGCCTTGGCCTTGTCATCGGGCGCGGCGTCTTCCACGGCGTCGGCGTCCACCTGGTCCCTGGGCTCCTTGTCGGCGACCGCGCTCAGCCGCACGAACTGGGCGACCACTGCGCTGCCCTTGGCGACGACATCGCCGGGCTGCGGGGCCTGGGTCGTGGCAAGGCCGCTGCCCGCCGGCACCAGGTGCAGTCCAGCCGACGCCATGCGCAGCCGCGCCACCCGCATCGGCATGCCGCGCACGTCGGGTACGCGCGCCGCGTCGAGCGGCAACTCGGCTTCGGCCGTGGCCGTGGCACCCGCCGACAACTGCGCGTAGTGTTCGGGCAACGGCGCCGGCAGGGGAGCCCCAGTAGCCGAGACTACCAGCTTCTCCGCGGCCTTCCTGGCCAGCAGGCCGTTCTTCTCGTCGAGCAGTCGGGCCTTGTCGGGGTCGTCCTTGTCCAGGTACGGCGCCCCCGGACTCGGCGCCACGCCCAGGTAGGGCAGGGCGAACCGGGCGATCTCGCGGGCCACCGGCGCCGCCACGATGCCGCCGTAGCGCGCAATCTTGCCCAGGCGCTCGTCGTACTTCTTGGGCGTGTCGATGGCCACGAACACGACGAGCTTGGGCTTCTCGATCGGTGTGACGCCGATGAACGACCCCACCCAGTGCGTATCGGAGTAGTGGCCATTCTCGGCCTGCTGCGCCGTGCCCGTCTTGCCGCCGATGGTGTAGTTGGGCATGCGCGCCCGCGTCGCCGTGCCGGACAGGCTGTGCGGGTCCTTGGGGTCGCGCGGCC
>VGRO01000105.1 GCA_016875335.1 Deltaproteobacteria bacterium
AAACGGGCCCGAGAAATGATTGAGTAAATCATTTCCTGGCCCTTAGGAGCCTGTCGGCGAAACGCCAGAATCGGCAGATTCTGGCCGACAGGCTCCTAGGCAGGCCGCGGCTGCGGCCTGCCAGCGACCGAAACTGCCTGAAAATACTTCAGGCAGTTCTTGGTCCTTGCCCCGATCGCAACCACCACGGAGCCTGTCGGATGATAGTCCGACAGGGTACCAGCTGGGCTGTGCGCGGAGCCGGATGTCATGGGCTGCTGCACGCCGCCCAGGGTTCCGAGCAGTTGGCGTCGCGGCACGCGCCTTCGCAGGCCTTGCCCAGACACGACTTGCACTTGCCGACCATGCAACCCTCCAATTTCAGCCACTTGGCCACCTGTCCGGGCGCCGCCTTGTCGAGGCAGCCCAGTGTGCATGCAGACCCGGGGTTGGTCGCCGTACAGCTCCCGGCGCACTGCGCGACGGCGGCGCAGCCTGCGCTGCCCGAGCCTGGCACGCACACCAACAGCGGGCCCGCGCAGTCGTTGTTGGCGGCTCCAGCGCCGAGCAAGCACTTGAAGAACGGAACAAACGCCTGCTGTGCGGCGGGCGACGCCTTGGCATGACACGCCCCGAGGCAGGCCTCTTCGCCGCCAGCGCCGCTCTGCATGCAGCCATCGGCACAGCCTGCGGTCTGCACGCACGATGCTGCGCCCGTTTTTCCGCCACTCATGCACTGCAGCATCAGTTGGGTGCAGCCAAACACCAGCCCCTTGCCTCCGGCCGAGGCCCCGCATTCCATCATGGCCTGCAGATCGACCTTGGCAGCCGCGGAGGCCTTCGCCGCACAAGCCGTGATGCAGGCCTCGTCCTTTGCCGCGCAGCCGGTTTCGAGGCACGCGATGACCTCGCTGCAATTGGCCGTACCGGAGAGCCCGGCGGTCAAGCAAACGACCTTGGGAAAGAGGCAAACCTCGTTGACGCATGCCTGCGTGCACCCGGCGGGCTTGATCCAACATTTCTGCTGGCAGCCACTGATGCACTTGGCGCCCATCGCCCAGGTGGCCAGCGCCGTTGCGGAGGCCTCGGCTTCGCAATCCGCCCCGCAGTACTCGGGCCAGTCCGGGCTGCATGCCTTTTGCACGCAGCCAAACAGCGCTGCGCAGGTGCCATACTTCGCCGCCGTCGCGTCGGGGGAGGCGTCGGCCGTGGCCTGTGATACCGCGTCGGCGGCGTCCACGTCTGCGGCGTCTGCCGTTGGGGGCGTGCCCGCGTCCGGGGCCGTCGCCACCTCCGCCACGGTTTCGGCCGCGAGCGCCTCAGGCCCTTCGCCGTCGCTCTCCACTGCAGCGCCCCCACCCAGGCCGTCGACGCTGTCGGCTGGTGCCTCGCCGTCCAGCCGAGCGCGAACCGGGGATCGCGCATCCGCGTCGACACCTGCGGAGGCGTCTCGTTTCGGCGGCGCGGCACCACCGGGCAGGTCGGGTTCGGCGGTGGCTGTTGTGGGGGCATCCAGGGCGTTCGCGGCGTCGACGGCCGCTGGGCCAGCCGCGGGGCCGGCCGCCGTCGTGCACGCGGCTGTGCCCGACACCAGCCCGGCGAACAGCAGCCACCAGGGGGCGCGATCTGCGCGATCGCCGGTGGAATTCGCCGCCATTGCTACACCCGTGCGCACCAATGGGCTCCTTCACGTGTGCAGCAGGGGCCGCCCGTGCGCCAGCGCGCTGTTGCGCAGCACCGCGGACAGGTCGTCGTCGCACGGCGAGGGAGAGGCCACCCTGGTTTCTGGGACGGCAGCGAAATCGGTACAGGAGTTGCCGACCATCCGCTGCCGGTCGCCGGCCTGGACCTGGGCTGCTGCCGGCGCCGCGGCTGCTTCGCTCGAACAGGCCGTGCCGAAGGCGAGAACAGAGCCGCTGGCGAGGGGGCGAATGGCAATCACGGCCAACCTGCTGCCGCACCGGGGCGGGCGCAGATTTTCGCGGATTCACTGTAGGTTGCCAAGGGGCATCGGCGCCCAGGCCCCAAAGTGGCTCAGGCGTAGGTGGACTGCGGCGTACTGGGGTCATCGGGCGCAGCATTGCGGTCTTGCAGGGTGTAGCCAAAACCCCGTCCCGCTACGGCCGAAGATCCTGGGCATCTCGCGGCTTACGTCTTCCCCTGTCCGAATCAGTGTGCTACTGGCTTGGTCGGCGCACTGCGCGTGCGCCTCGGTCGGTCGCTGTGGGCGCGCTCGCGATCTGCCGGCATGCTCTTCGACCTCGCAACAGACGAGATTTGGCTCCACCCTCTTACCGCGGCCGGATCCGCCGGGACCGCGCAGTCGCGACTATGCCGATGGGCGCCCATTCCTCGCTTGACACATTCCTGCCGGCGCCCGACGATGGCCCACTTGGCGCCCCTTCGCCCCCCGTGCTGACCGATGGCCCCATTGCTCCGCCCGTCGCCGCGCCGCCCGGCGTTCACCCTCGTCGAGCTGATGATCGCGGTGGGCATCATCGCGGTGCTGGCCGTGACCGCCGTGCCGCAGTTCACCAAGTACCTGCGCGGCGCCAAAGCGGCCGAGGCCAACCTGTCGCTCGACATCATTCGCAAGGGCGCGGCGGCCTACTACGCCATCCCGCATACCGACGCGGTCACTTCGCGCCGCAAGCCGTGCCAGTTCCCTGGCCACGCGGCGCTGACCCCCAAAGGGGCAAGTTGTTGCATCGATACGCTCGACACCGACAACGATGAGCGCTGCGACGCCAATCCCAGCGCTTGGGA
Organism: Deltaproteobacteria bacterium; assembly: GCA_016875335.1. Taxonomy (GTDB): domain Bacteria; phylum Myxococcota_A; class UBA9042; order UBA9042; family UBA9042; genus SXRM01. Next base: position 2,746 of record VGRO01000105.1, read on the forward strand.
CAACGCCACCTGGGCGGCGGTGCGCTTCGGCATGTCGGACTCGCACTACTTCCAGTATGCGTTCGACTCGGCGGGCACACTTGCCGGCGCGCGGTTCATCGCCAGCGCACACGCCGATTTGGACTGCGACGGATTGCGGTCCACCTTTGAGCTCGGCATGAAAGGCGACACGCAGGCCACCGAGGCGGACTGTGATGCGGTGTCGGCGGCGGCGGCGTTTTTTCGGGACAACGAGACCGAGTAGGTGGTCTTGTCAAGTCGGAGCGGCGGAACGGGCGTAGCGCCCCCGGGCAGCCGACGGACCTGCACGGCCACTGCACTGCTGCGGCGGCAGTGCTCTGCACGGCTGAACCGGCCGGCGGATGAGTTTGGGCCAGGAAATGATTTACTCAATCATTTCTCGGGCCCGTTTGCTTGCTCCGTGGGTCGCCAGCTCGCGGACCAGAGGTCCGACTCGCGGCTCCGTCCTGATGTGAGAGTGATCGACATATTGTTTTTCAGTCCCTTTGAGCGGGGGCTTTGCACTTCGCCGCCTTGCGTCAATCCGCACCCTGCGGCACGATCGGCGTTCCCGGTGCGACCTGCGCCGCGAGTTGGCCAGGCGCGCCAAAGGCCTGCGATGTACAGCCGTTTCTTTCAGCCGCTCGGACTCAAGCGGCGCCTGCCGCTGTCGGACGACAGCCATCTGCTACCGGCGCATACCCTGCGCTACGTCGAAATCGTGGCAGCCCTGCGCGACGAGCGGCCCGCGCAGGAACGCCTCGCGCTGCTGTGCGAAAAAGCCGACATCGACGTGCGCGGCGGTCGCTACGACGTGGCCCTGGCGGGCCTGGACACCTGTGCGCAGTTGGCAGCGGACATCGGACCGGCAGCCCAGCGGGCGGTGGCGTACCAGACCGGTCGCGCGCGCTACGTTGCGGGGGACCTCGGCCCGGCCAAGGTGGCGTTCGAATCGGTGGTGGCCGAGCCGCACGGCACCGACGCGCTGGCCGGACGCGCGCTTTTGCAACTGGCGCGCGTGCTGGTGGGCCAGGGCCGGTTCTCGGAGTCTGTGCGGGTGCTGCGGCGGGCGCTCGATGGCGGCATGCTGGGCGGCGCCGACCGCCTCGCCGGCCAGTACGACCTGGCCTATGGTCTGGCCCATGAGGGCCTCTACGACCAGGCGGAACAGGCGCTGGTGCGCGCCGAGGTGCTCATCGCCCCCGGCGACTCGATGGGCCGTGCGCGCCTTTCGTACTACCGCGGGTGGGTGGCGTTTTCTCGCCGGCGCATCGATGTCGCTGCGGTGCTGGTCGACGACGCGCGGCGCGAGTTTCACCTGCAGCGCGAGCCGATTTCGCTGGCGTGCGCTGAGTTGATGCGGGCGTGCATCGACTTCGAGCGCGCCGACCTGCAGGCGTGCATCGACCGCTGCGACCGCGTCAGCGACGACGACGTGGCGCGGCCCGATATCGCGGTGTCGTTCTTGATGCTGCGCGGGCTTGCGCTTTTCGTGGCAGGCCGGTTCGCCGAGGCCGAAAGCGAGTACCGGCGCGCCGAACGATTGGCCGCGCTGCGCGAGCGCGATTCCCTTGTGGCGTGGGCACAACGCTGGCGGGCCGACCTTCATGTGTTCTGCGGCGACTACACGGCGGCGCGCGAGGCACTGAAGACCTGCCTACGGGTGCGCCGCGCGGTCGGCGACAGCCTGGGGGCGGCGATGGCGTTGACTGCCCTTGCCCACGCGCATCGCAGCTTGGGGGATTCCGCCGAGGCGGCCCAGTGTTTCGAAGAAGCGCGGGCCATCGCCGACCGGCTCGGCAACCGTTGGGAGCTCGCCAACCTCGCCGCGGACGAGATGGAAGTCCACTTTCTGCGCGGCGACGTCCAGCACGCCGAGCGGTGTGCCCATGTGGCAGCGGAACACTACCGGGCCATTGGCGATGCGGTGCGGTTGTCGCGCGTCCACAAGCACCTGGCCCAGATCGCCGCGGTGCGAGACGACTTTGACACGGCCGAGGCCGAGTTTGCCCAGGCCCTGGCGCTTGTCGCCGACGACCCCAACCGCATCCTGCGCGCCGAGATCCTCGACTCGCGGGCCGAGGCGCGCGCCGACGGCGGCCGGGTCGACGATGCCCTGCGGGACCTGCATCAGGCGCTGGAATTGGTGCAGCCGACCGGCGCGGTCCACCTCGCCAACGCCATCGCCAACCACACCGTCCAGGTGCGCGAGCGCCACGCGGCCCAACAGGTGCTGTCGCGCTATATGGAGCCCAAGATTGTGTCGCGCCTGCTTTCGCGGGGTCCGAGGCGCCTGGTGGAGAACGTCGAGCAGGAAGCCTCGGTGCTTTTCAGCGATGTGCGCGGTTTCACGACGCTGACCGAGCAACTGGGGCCGCACGACGTGGTCGATTTGCTGAACCAGCATTTCGAGGCAATGACCGAGGAAATCGTGGCCCAAGGCGGCACCATCGACAAGTTCATCGGCGACGCGGTGATGGCGGTGTTCGGCGACCCTGGCCGGCCTCGACCCGACGACGCCGCTCGCTGTGTGCAGGCGGCCATGGCGATGGTGCGCCGGCGGCGGGCATTGAACGACGCGGCGCTGGCCCGCAGAGCAGTCGCCCTGAACATCGGCGTCGGCGTGGCGACCGGCAACGTGGTGATGGGCAACATCGGATCGCCGCGGCGCATGACCTACACCGTCATCGGCGACGCGGTCAACGTGGCGTCGCGGCTCGAGTCGCTGACCAAGGAGGCGCGCCGGCCAGTGCTGATCGACGCGGCGACGCGCGCGCGGTTGGGCGAAGGGTTCGCCGTAGACGTTTTGGGTGAACTGGCCGTCAGGGGCCGCACCGGGCTGGTGCCGGCGTTTGCGGTGGAGGCGTAGATTCAGCGCGCCGAGATGCACTGCGGGTCAGAGGGTGTAGCCAAAACCCCGTCCCGCTACGGCAAAAGACCCTGGGCATCTCGCGGCTTACGTCCTCGCCTGTCCGAATCAGTGTGCTACTGGCTCGGTCGGCGCAATGCGAGTGCGCCTCGGTCGGTCGCTGCGGGCGCGCTCGCGATCTGCCGGCATGCCGTTCGACCTCGCAACAGACGAGATTTGGCTACACCCTGTTAGGCCGGTGAGCATCGCGTTCAGCCGCAGGGGCATCTGTCGTCGTGCTTGCAACGGTTTGATCCGTCCCCGACCCTGCCCCTGTCCCTGATCCTGCCCGGCGCCACAGTGGGACACCTCGGCCAGCGTCGATGCGGCGCCGGCCGACCCTGGAGGCGATGCAAGGCACGGTCCCGCGTTGCGAAGCAGGGCCTGCGGCAACGGGCGCCCGGCCGTGATGACTTCCAGTACCCAAAAACGCCGCAACCTCGCATAGTTTCCAGAGTCAGCCGGCTGCGCCGGACAGGCACAGGATCAGGGTCAGGCACAGGATCAGGGTCAGCCATACGATCAGGGTCAGGGACAGGATCAGGGTCAGGCATAGGATCAGGGTCAGGCGCAGGATCAGGGTCAGGCATAGGATCAGGGTCAGGCGCAGGATCAGGGTCAGGCATAGGATCAGGGTCAGGCGAAGGATCAGGGTCAGGCACAGGATCAGGGTCAGGCACAGGATCAGGGTCAGGCACAGGATCAGGGTCAGGCACAGGATCAGGGTCAGGCAAAGGATCAGGGTCAGGCACAGGATCAGGGTCAGGCACAGGATCAGGGTCAGGCACAGGATCAGGGTCAGGCACAGGATCAGGGTCAGGCGCAGGATCAGGGCCAGGCACAGGATCAGGGTCAGGCACAGGATCAGGGTCAGGCACAGGATCAGGGTCAGGCACAGGATCAGCATCCAGCGCGAGCACACCGCAGAGCCGCAACGACAACCCCGGCCATTGACGCCCTGCCACCGCCCCACTAGGGTAGCGCCCGCCGCGGCTGGTGGGTCGCGGTCGCGGCGGCGCCGCCGTGCCCCGGATTCGGCGTGGAGAGGTCGCATGTCGCGCATCGCGCTGGTGACCGGCGCGCCCGGCTGGCTGGGCAGCCGCCTGGTCGAAGCATTGCTCGGTCGAGTGGACGACGCCGCGGTCGGCGACCGCTGGGATCTCGTGCGCGCCCTGGTGCTGCCCGGTCAGGACCCCGGCCGGCTGGCCGGGCTCGATCCGCGGCTGGAGCTGGTGCAGGGCGACCTGCGCCGGCCGGACAGCCTGCGGCCGTTCGTCGACGGTGTCGAAGGAGCGGTGGTGTTCCACTGCGCCGGGCTTATCCACCCCAAGCGCATCCAGGAGCTCTACGAACTCAACCACTTGGGCACCGAGCACCTGCTGGCGGCCGCGGCGAGCGCGCGGGTACAGCGGCTGGTCTACGTGTCCTCGAACTCGGTGGCGGGCATGAACCCGCACCGCGACCACCGCTTCGACGAGGCCACGGTCGACCGGCCGTACATGCACTACGGGCGCAGCAAGTTGCTGGCGGAAGCTGCGGTGCGCGCAGCCGCGTTCGCGGGGTCGCTGGAGACCGTGGTGGTGCGGCCGCCTTGGTACTATGGCCCCTTCCAACCGGCACGGCAGACTACGTTTTTCACGATGATCCGGACGGGCAAGGCGCCGATCATCGGCGGCGGCCACAACCTGAGATCGATGGCGTACGTGGACAACTTGTGCCAGGGCTTGCTGCTGTGCGCCGACCACCCGGCCGCGCGCAACCGCACCTACTGGATCGCCGACCGCCGGCCGTACCCGATGCACGAGATCGTCGACACGGTCGAACGCCTGATGCGCGACGAGTTCGGGATCCGCTGCAGCGGCGGCCGGCTGCGTTTGCCGGCCATCGCCACCGAGGTCGCCTACTGGGCTGACCGTGGCCTACAGACCGCGGGCCTCTACCACCAGAAAGTGCACGTCTTGTCCGAGATGGACAAGGACATTGCGTGTTCGATTGCGCGCGCCGAGGCCGAACTCGGGTACGCCCCAGCCGTCGAGTTGCAGGAAGGCATGCGCCGCAGCCTGCGCTGGTTGCGCGACAGCGGCACCGCGTTCTGAAGGGCGCGCTCCTGCCCATGCACCCAGCGCACACATGCCTGGTGACCGGCGGCGCTGGCTACGTAGGCGCCGTGGTCGTCGACCATCTGCTGCGCGCCGGGCACGGGGTGCGCGTACTCGACCGCGTTGCGGCGCCGGTGTGGGCGGCTCAGGCCCCCGACGTGTACCTGCACGGTGACATCCGCGACACCCGGTTGGTCGCCACCGCGTGCGCGGGCGCGGACATCGTCGTGCACTGCGTCGCCCATGTGCCGCTGCACCGCGACCTCGCCGAGATGTACTCCGTCAACGTCGAAGGTACCCGCGTATTGCTGGCCGCGGCGCAGGCCGCCAATGTCGCGAAGGTGGTGGCGGTGTCGTCGAGTGCGGTGCTGGGCATCCCCGACCGGCCCATCGTGACCGAGGATGCCCCGGTGCGGCCGATGGACCCCTACGGAGAGGCCAAAGCGCACGCCGAGGCCCTTTGCCGCGAGCATGCAGCCCGCGGGCTCGACGTCACGGTCGTCCGGCCGCGCACCGTCGTTGGGCCAGGGCGCCTGGGAATCTTCCAGATCCTTTTCGAGTGGCTCGCCCAGGGTCGCGACCTGCCGGTCCTGGGCGGGGGCCGCAACGTGTACCAGTTCGTCCACGGCGCCGACCTCGCCGACGCCATCTCGCGCGCAGCCCGTCGGCCGGGACCGGAGACCTACCACGTCGGTGCGCCCGAACCGACCACGATGACCGAAGCCCTGACTGCCCTGGCTCAGCATGCGGGAACGGGCAGCCGCGTGGTGTCGCTGCCGCGGCGACCGGCCGAGTGGGCGATGCGCGCGACTTCGCGGTTGGGGTTGTCGCCGCTCGGGGCGTACCATGCGCTGATGTATGGTCGCTCGCTTGCATTCGATACCGCCAAGGCGCGCCGAGAGCTGGGCTGGACGCCAGCGTGCGACAACCATGCGCTGTTGGCCGACGCCTACGATGCGTACCTGCGCGATCGTGCGGTGGTCCTGGCGTCGGGCGGCGGGTCCGTGCATCGCTCGCCGGTGCGGCAGGGCGTGTTGGCGTGGCTGCCGCGCGTCCTTGCCGTCCTGCCGGCGGTGCGGCCATGACGGCGCGGTTTCGCGCGGCCTTGTGGCTGGCCTGCGTTGTGCTGGCGTGGGGCTGGGCCGCGTCCGCCGCAAGCTCGCCGTTTCGGGCGTTTGCGCCGGGCCACGAGTCCGAGATCCTCGTCCTTTTCGAGCCCTTTGCGCCCGACCAGAAGGTGGGGGAGGTGACCTTTGCGGGTGTGCAGGTGGGGTCGAACTCCATCGCCGCGCACGCCGTCGGCCCAAACGGAGCCGCGGCCCAGTTGGTGCTCACGGCCCGTGACGCAGACCGACCGGCGCAGCCACTGCCGGGCGCGCTGGTGCCCTCGGCTTCCTTCGATCTGACGATGGCTCCGCCAACGGCCGAAGCCAAGCTGGCGGGACTACTTGGGGCGTTGGCAGAGCGGGTGCGCCTGCACGACCCAGGGGGATTGGTGGAGCAGTTCACGGCCCCGGTGCAGGCCCCAGGCAGCGCCCCGCAGGCACCGGCCAGCCGCACGGCAGCGGTGGTCTGGTTGGCGGCCGCCGCGATGTTGTGGCTCTGTGCGCTCGCGGCCGTTGCGGTGCTGGCGGCGTCCGCGCTGCGCCACGGCCCGACCGACCTCGGCCGGCGGGTCGGCGTGCTCGCGGTGGTCGGGGTGGCCGCGTGGCTGTTCCGCTGGCACGCCCCAGAGACGCTGCTGCACTGCAACAACCACGGTCTTGAGGACTTGCGCGCGGTGCTAGGGCCGGGCCTTGTGGAGACCCCGCGGCTCATCTTGCGCTATGGCCCGTCGTTTTTCGGTCCGCAGGCGTGGCTCGCGGCGGCGTTGGGCGGTGGCGACGCGGCCGTTTTTGCGCTGAGCGCCCTGGTCGGCACGGCGGCGACGCTGCTGGCTACGGTCGCCGCGTGGGTGTGGACGCCGGGCCTGGGGTCGGGCCTCGTCGCTGGCTTGGCGATGGCCGTCCTGCCGCTGGCCGTGCGCGTCGGTCACGGCGAAAGCAACCTCGTCTTCGGCCAAGCGTCGATTGCGCTCATGGTCCTCGCAGCCGGCGTCCGTGTGCGGCACACGGCACCCGCGACCCCGCCGCCGCCTGGCCACGTCCGCTGGGCCACGGCAGCACTGCTGGCGGCCGCGACCTTGCTGACCGCAACCGGCCACACCTTTGGCCCAGGCTATGCGGTAGCAGTGCTTGCGTTGGTCGCCGAGGCCCTGCCGGGTCACCGCCGTGGCGTGCGGGCTTGGGCGACGGCCGCGGCATGGTTCCTGCTGCCGGTCGCGGCGTTTGCGCTGCTCTTGGGCAGCTCGGACGGCAGCAACCGCGCGCGCCTGGCCGCAGCGACCCTGGGCGAGGCTTCGCCGCTCAAGCCCTTGGCGCACCTGCTGTGGTCCGAGGCCGAGTGGACGCCGTGGGCCGCCCAGGGCCTCTTTGGGGTGGGCGCGGTGCGCTTCATGGCGGCCGGCAGTCGGGTGCGCCGCGCGAGCACCCTGCCTGCGCTGGCGCTTTTGGCGGGCCTGGCGCTGTTCATCGGCGGATCGGCGTCGGTGGCGCTGCGCTACCAGGCGCTGCTGGCACCGGTGTGGGCTGTGGTCGCTGGGGCGGCGTGGACCGCAATGCCGCAACGCCGCAGCGTGGCAGCCGAGGATGCGGAACCGGGCCCCATTCCGTGGCAGCGGTGGAAAGCGTTGGCGGTCGCGGCCCTCGCCGTCTTCGCCTTTTTGGGCGCCGCGTTGGCTGGCCCTGCCCATCGGTACACCGATCTGGAGGCGCAGGTGTACGCAGCGCTGCGGCCCGTGGTGCCGACCTTGCCCGATGGCGCGGTGGTGGTGGTGCCGGACCGACAGGGCTCACCGGATCAAGAAATCATCATCGATTTCCCAGATTTTCTCGCGAAGCACGCCGGCCGGCATGTGACCGTGCTGCACCTGGGCGAATGGCGGCGCATGCAACGTGAAGCAGTGACGGCGAGGCCGAGCGCGGTCTTCGTGTGGCGCAGTCCGCACTGCCAGGCGCGCGCCCGCGTGGTGGGCCGGTGGCCGGAGGGCAAGGACGCCGAGGGGCTACCGTTGCGCGACGTATGCCGGCCGTTGGTCGACTTGGCTTGGACACCGGGCGCCCGCGTGGTGGTCCAGGGTCGCCACCCGGCGCCGCGCGACGACCCCAGCCGCCTGCCCGACGAATACCACCAATTTGCAGGCCGCGTGGTGGTGTGGTCCTTGGTGCAACTGCCACACGGGACCGGCACGGGCGTGGACCGGTAGGCCGGGGGTCGGCAGGACCCTTCGATCCGGCTCGGCCAGCGCTGGAGCCGTGACGCGGCGCTTCAGGACGCGCGCTTGCGACCCACCCGGCAAGCAAACGAGCTCGGAGAAAGCCGAATCGATTTTCCATGGGCCCTACAACCCCTTGATCGCCTTGATGTCTTCCAGTACGGCCTTGGGGTGGCCGGCGGGGTCCCAGTTGGTCGCCGCCGGTCCGTAGTACAGGATCCACTGGGCGTTTTCGTCGAGCACCACGGTCACGCGGTCGGCGAAAAGCTGCTTGGCGGTCTTTGCGGCGCCGTAGTGCATGGCCAGTTCGCGGCCGACGTCGCTCCACAGTTCGTATTGGAACTGGTCGACCTGCTTGAACTTGGCGTTCTTGCTCGGCGTGTCGAATGAACAGCCGACGATGGTCGCGCCGGCTTTGTCGAACTCACTTTGGAGGTCGCGGAACCCGCAACCCTCGGCCGTTCAGCCACTGGTCTGGGCGACAGGGTAGAACCACAGCACGGTCCAGTGACCCAAGAGGTCTGCCTTGCTGACGGGATTGCCCGTGCTCGCCACGACTTTGCTGAACTCGGGCGCGAAATCGCCGGTGTCCTTGAGCGTTCCCGTCGTCGCCGGCTTGGGCTTGGCGACGTCGGCGGCGACCTCGACCGGTTGGGCGTCGACCGCGGTTTCGACGGTGGGTGCGTCCCCGCCCTCAGCCGACCCATCTGCGGTGACGGCCGCTGTCTCTGCGGCGCGCGCGCCATCGCCGACTGGAGCAGCCGAATCTGTGGGCGAATGGCCGGCTTGTCCATCGGCCGCCGCCGCCGAGCCAGCCGAACCGCCGTCAAAGCCGGTCGCGCACCCGGACCCCGCAGCGATGACAGCCGCCGCAAGGCCGCGCGTGAGAAAATCGTGCATCATGCCCCCCTGCCCGGCGCTGGGTGCGCCGTTGCGGCAACCGTGTAGCGCGAATCGGCGTACGGCGCCAGCGGCCGAGGCCGTGGAGTCCGCAATGATGCGCATTTTGCTGACGTTGTCCGTGGCCCTTGCGGGGCTGACCGGTCTCGCGCCGGCCCCGGGCAGCGCCGCCGAGCGTCCAAGGCCGCGCGCTCTGCTCGATTCCGGCCAGGCCATCGAAGCGGTGCGGCTGTGCGAGCGCGTGCTTTTCGGCGCGGCCAGCAGCCCGCCCGAGCTGCGCGACGAGGCGTTTGAGGCGTGGACTGACGCGCTTTTGGCGCTCGGCGACTTTCCTGAACTCGCGGTCGCGTGGCAGCGCAAGCGCGATCTCGCAGCCAAGCAGCACGGCCAGGGGTCGGCCCAGGCGGCGCTGTGCACCGCGGAACTTGCCGAGACGCTTTTCACCCTCGGCCGCGCCGACGAGGCCACGGCGCAGTGGACGCAGGCAATGGCGGCCGCGCGCGGGTTGGTGCAAGCCGGCGATCTCGGCGCGTGGGATGTCCTGGCGCGGGCCGCCGACATCGCCAAGAGCCAGGGCGAGCGGCAGGCGGTGGCCGACGTCGCGCTCGCGTCGATTCCGGCGATGCAGGGGCGGGTCGACCGCGACGACCAAGGCCAGCGCGACCGCGCCAGGCGCTTTCTGATCGCACTGGCGGGTATGCGCATCGAGATGGGTCACCCGGGCGACGCGGTTGGCATGGCGACGGCAGCCGTGCAGTTGGTCCATCCCGACCGCGCCATCAACGACCCGCAAACGGGTGAGATCGCGGCGGTGATGGGCCGGGCCTACCTGGCCAGCGGTCAACTTGAAAAGGCCCGGCAGTTCCTCGGCTACGCCATCGAGAAACTGGCGCCGGTGTACGGCGAGAACGCTGCACTGACCGCTCACCTGCACAACCGTCTTGGGTACACGCTGTTGCGACTGGGCGACCGCGCAGGGGCGCTGGACGAACTGCGCAAGGGTCGCGGGCCGACGACGGCGCTGCGGCAGAGCGTGCGCCGGTCGGCCCTGCCTGTGCGGGTCAAGCTCGAAGCCTACAATCGCGCGTTTTTTGACGACGAGTTGCTGTTCGGTCTGGTCGTCGAACGAGCGCTGGCAGGTGACGCCGCAGCCGTCCGCGAAGTGGTGACGTTGGAACTCGGGCGCAAAGGCGCATTGCTCGACGCGCTGGCGCCGCGCAAGACCATCGCCAGCGAACCGCCCCAAGCCAGCCAATTGCGCACGCTGGCGGGGCAGTTGGCCGCCCTGGACCGCCTCTTGGTCGCGGCGCCCACCCGCGAATTGCAGCAGCGCGTCTCGGCCTTGGCCGCACTGCGCGACCAACTCGAGGCGCAATTGGCCGCGCGCCAGGACACCGGTGCATCGGGCCCGCGCGACCTGGCGCAGTTGTGCGCGGAACTGCCGGCCGACGCGGCGCTGGTGGACTACATCCACTACGTGCGGACCGATTCAAGGCCGGGAGGCTACACGCTGACCGGCAAGTTTGTCGCGTTGGCGGTGTCGCCGGTGGGCTGCGTTGCCCGCGTCGTCGACCTGGGCGAGGCGTTGCCGATCGGGCAGCAAGTGCAGGCCTTTCGCGCGGTGCTGCACCAGTCAGCCCGCGGCCGCGGCGCCGTGGCGTTGGGCGACGATCCGACCGCGCCGGCCGCCGACTGGGCGCCAGCTGCCCGTGCGCTGTACGATCGCCTGCTGGCGCCCGTCGCCGCCACGGTCGGCCGCGCCAAGGTGCTGGTGGTGTCCCCCGACGACGCACTGCACTTCCTGCCTTTCGCGGCGCTGGTGGCCGACGACGGTCAGCTGATCGGCGAGCGCCATGACCTGGCCCTGGTCGACTCGCCGCGCGTGCACCGCCGACCGCCCTCCGCGACGGGACCGCGATCGGCGCTCATCTTGGGCAACCCTGCGTTCTCGATGGCTCCTGCGTCTCCGGTCCGGACCGCCGCGGCGTGGCGCGGTGCAGACGCCACGTGCCGCGCGGCGCTGTCGCAGGCGTGGCCTGCCCTGCCCGGCACCCAGGTCGAGAGCGACCTCACCGCCCAGGTGGTGCAGGCCGCCGGCGGCGTCGTGGTTCGCAAGCAGGCCGGCGAGGCGCGCGAGAAGGCCTTTCGCGAACTGGCGCCCAGGCACACCTGGCTCGCCATCGCCACCCACGGCTACTTCGCCCCTGCGGCGTGTGCCAAAGACGGCGACGGGCAACGGCGCGACCCGCTTCTGCTGTCAGGCCTGGTGCTGGCCGGCGCCAACGACGAGCGCGCCGACCCGGCGGATGATGGCTGGCTGTCGGCGGCAGAATTGGCGGCCCTTGACCTGTCGCGGGTGCAGTTGGCCGTGCTGTCCGCGTGCGAAACGGGCCTGGGCGACGCGCAACAGGCCATCGGCGACGGCGTGTTCGGCCTGCGGCGTGCGCTGGCGTTGGCCGGCGTGCACGGTGCGCTGATGAGCCTGTGGCAGGTCGCCGACCGCGAAACGGCCGACCTCATGGGCCACTTCTGGCGGGACCTGGCGGGGTGCAAAGGGCCGACCTGTCAGCCGTACCGAGTGCTGGCCCGGGCGCAGGCTGCGATGCGCGCGCAACTGACCAAGGCCGGTCGGCCGGCGCACCCCTACTACTGGGCGGGGTTCGTGTACGGCGGGGGACTGTAGGCGCGCATCGCCAAGCCATGGCTGATGCGACGCCCAACTGCGTGCTGGCGCGGCGCGGCGGTCTGGGGCACAGTCGCGCGACACCCAAGCGAAAAGAGGCAGCTGGTCGTTGCCAAACCGACGCCCGTGCCTTCCTTGCCAAGCCATCGCGACCCCAAGGGACTGGAAAATAATAAGTCGATCACTCTCACATCAGGGCGGAGCCGCGAGTCGGACCTTTGGTCCGCGAGCTGGCGACCCACGGAGCAAGCAAACGGGCCCAAGAAATGATTGAGTAAATCATTTCCGGGCCCCAAGGGGGTGTGGCCACATCGCGTTCGTTGCGAGGTCGGAGAGCCTACAGGCTAATCGCGAGCGCGCCCGGAGCGACCGGTTCGCAAAGCCCGGCCACTTCTTGCCTGAACGCTGACTCGGCGGCCTGGAGGAACCGGTGCCTTGCGGGCCCTACGGCGCTGCCATCCCCGAGATCTTCGCCCCTGCGGTCTCGAACGTCAGCGCGATCGAGTAGGCGTCTTTGGCACCGCCGTTTAGCGCCACGTCTTTTTTGAGCAGCATCGGCAGCAGTGACTTGACCTGCGCCTTGCCGCCCACCTGGGCAAACGCCTCATCGGGCGCGGCGTCGATCGCAGCGTTCAGGTCGCTGTCGCTGATTGCGCCACAGAGCAGCCCCGACTTCGTGGTCTGCCAAACCGTCGCGGACTGCACCGAACCGGAAAGGCTGACCTTGGACACCTGGATGACCAGCGGGGCCTTGCCCAGCGCAAGGACAAGCGGAAACTGCGGCGCGCTGGCCGTGAGCTTGAGGTTGGTGACTTTGGCGTTGCTGAAGCTGACTTGCGGTGGGCAAGCCGGCGGGGTGCAGCCAGACGTGGTGTCGAAACTGCTCTCGGCGACCTGGAACGTGCAGTTGGGCCCAGTGAAATCACATCCGCTGTCGGCGGGGTCAGGACTGCCGGAGTACAGACCAATGGTGAAGGCGGTGCCATTGGTCTTCCAGGCTTTGGGGTCGAAGAGCACGACCAGGTCGCCGGAAGCCACCGAGCTGCCCAAGTCGCTGCCGATGAACGAGCCCAGCGCGGACATGGCGTTGTCGGGCTTGCCGTCGCCGGTCAGGTCGCAGCCGGTGCTCGCGCTGCCGATCGCCAAATTGGTGATGTGCTGCACGCCGCTGCCTTTGCCGTCGGTGCCCCAGGCACCCGTCGCGGCGCCGCCCACACATAGGCCGGGAGGCCCCGCGCTTTCGTCGCAGGTCTTTCCGGCTGGGCATGGGCCGCCGCACGGCGCGTAGCACTTGTTGGTCGCAGGGTTGCACTTGGTGCCCGCGGCGCACGCGCCACCGCAAGGTACCGGCGGCTTGGTGTCGGCGTCGGCTTTGGCGTCGACCTGCGCGCCGCTGTCGGCGGGCAGGCCGGAATCCGGCAAAGGCTTTGCGTCTAGCGGAGGACCCACCTCGACCGTGGCAACGTCGCCACTGCCGCCTGGGCTGTCGGCGACCGCGTCGGGCTTGGCCGCAGCGTCGCTACCGCCCGCCGCGTCAACACCGCGCGATGCGTCAGCACTGCCAGCCGCGTCGGAGCCCCCGATCGGCTTGCAGCCGACCTGGCCTCCTGCTCCGCTGCATGCTGTGCCAGGTGGGCAGATTTGCACGGTGGTCCACGTGGTGCCGTCGCACTGGATGTGTGCGCTGACGCCGTTGTCGAGGCCGCAGCTGGGACCAGCGAGGGCCGGCGAGCAGGTGCTGCCGCTGACGATCGCGGGTACGCTGCCTCCGCCACCACCACCGCCGCCGATGCAACTGGCCAGCGCACAGGCCAAAGCAGCCCAACCGGTGCCACCCGCCCACGCCCACCGCGCCAACGCCTTGTCTGAACCGCGCATGACCTACCCCCGAACGGCGCACGCCCGCCGCTCTCGGGCGCAAGCTACCGCTGCCTGCGGTGTCCGGCAAGCCCTTCCTGACAGCGGGTGCCGCAGAGCCTCTCGCTTTTTTTGGAGTGCACGCGGCGTGCGGGGCAAGCGTACGACGCGCTGCCGATTCGCGCGACTGCGCCGGCCGGCAGGCGCACAAGGCAGCCAACTGCCGCGTTTGCCGCAAATGACGCCAGACTGGTATCTTTGTTGGCCTGCGGCCGGTGCCGCCGAACAGCTCGCCATGGCGCAAGCCCATCCCCAATCGCCGCGGCCCGACGTGCAGCCACCGCGCCGACCGCCCGTCAAGACCCGGCCACCGCGGGCGCTGCAAGTTGTCCGCGGCCGCCCGCCGTTTTCGCCCTCAGCCGAAATCGACTGGACCGCCTGGTATTTGCTGGACGAGGACGACATGGGCCAGAGCCTGAGCCAAAGTGATTTTGTTTTCGAGTTCGTGCCCTTGCTGCGTGCTTGGCTGGCGGACTGCGGCGCGCAGGCCTATGTGGCCGGGGACGTGTACGTGGCGTGGGTTCCTGAACATCCGCTGGTGCGGGTGTCGCCGGATGCCGCCGTGTTCGACGCCGTGCCAGACCCGCAGCCGGCTTCCTTCCAACTGTGGCTGCCCGGCCACAAAGCGCCGCGGTTCGCGTTGGAGTACGTGTCCGACGACTGGAAGAAAGACTACGACGAGGCGCCACAGAAGTACGCCCAGCTCGGTTGCCGCGAACTGGTGATTTTCGATGCCGAACCGGGTGACCGCGCCGGCCGACACGCGCTGCAGGTGTTCCGCCGCACGGGCGACGGCGCATTCGTGCGCCAACACGCCGGTCCGGGCCCCGTATGGAGCGTCGAGCTGGGCGCGTGGCTGGTCGTGCGCGGCGGCCACTTGCGACTGTCGCGCGACCAGGCCGGGCACGAATTGGTGCCAACGGTCGCGGAGCGGGCCGAGTTGGAGCGCAGTGAGAAGCTGCGGGAGCGGGCAGACAAGGAGCATGAGCGGGCAGAGAAGGAGCGCGAGCGGGCAGAGAAGGAGCGCGAGCGGGCAGAGAAGGAGCGCGAGCGGGCAGAGAAGGAGCACGCGCTGGCATATGCTGAGCAGGAGCGGGCGGAAAAGGAAAGCGCACTGGCCGAGCTGGCACGCCTCAGGGCGCTGATGGGTGGCGCAGCGTAGGCGGTGCCCTCCAGACGTCCGCGGTCGCAGATCGAGTCAGGCGGTGCCGCGATTGGGTCAAAGCAGGCGACTTGGAGACCGTCGGACCATCTTCCGACGGGCTCCTGGCTCCAAGACCTCACGCCCAGCCCATCAACCGTTCGGCAAAGCCAAGCAGGTCCGCCTCGGTCGCCTGCCACACGCCGTCGGCGTCTTGCAGCAGCGGCAGCAGGCGCGCGGGCTCGAGGTCGAACACGTACAGGTGCCGGAACCTGTGGCGGAAACCTAGGTAGGCATCCAGGTCGCGGATGCGCTCCGGCGCGAGCACCGCGGGCCGCAGCCCCGGAAGTTCGAGGGCCGACGCCTCAAGGAGTTCGCGGTGCCAGCCCGACCCAGTCGGGTCGGCGTCGAATGCGCGCGCGACGTGCTCCAGCACCTTTTCGACGCCTGAGTAGAAGCTGTCCAGCAGCGCCGCGGCACCGTAGATTTCGAGCGTTCGCGGCGCTGGCGCCGCAATTGCCTCGGCTGCGGAGCGCATTTCTTGCACGCACCGGGTGACGCGAGCGCACTCAGCCCGGATCTCCGCCGCCAGCAAGACCAACCGGCCGTCCGATAGCCGCGTCATCTCCCCTCCATCGCACGCTCAGGCCAGCGGCGACCGCTTCGGACGGCCCTCGACAGCCACTGTTCAGGCAGTTCTTCGCCGCGCTGCAGGTCCACCTGTGTGCGGCGCAGGCCATCGTGCCGCAACCGGTCCTGCCACCAACGCTCAGCTTGGAGCGCGGCGGTGGCGTCGAGGCCGGACACCACCAGGTCCAGGTCACTGTCGGCGCGCGCCGTGCCCGCAGCGACGCTGCCGATGAGCCACAGGGTCGCGCTGGGGAATGCGTCAAGGAAAGCAGCCGCACCTGACACAACGCATTGCGCGAGGGCCTGCGCGTGCACCTGCGCGCTTGCACGCTCGGCCTCGCGGCGGGCGCGCCACGTTGCAGCAAACGCACTGTCGTCCGTGGGGATAGGTGCAGTCATCGGCGCTTGGTCGGCACGGCGACCCGCGTCGCCTGCAACTGCAGCATAGCCCAGGCCCGGCGACCTCACCACCGCGCCAGTCTAGGTTGACCGGGCCAGCTACCACGCGCGCAGCAAGGCACTGGGGGCGAGGCACCGGGGCTCGGTTCCGGCCCTCGCTGGACGCGGTCATCAAGAGGCTCTGGTCCAGGACCAGGGTCGCGGGCCCCAACTTGGCACCCCTGTGCCTGTCTCTGTGCCCTGTCCCTGTGCCTGTCTCTGTGCCTGTGCCTGTCTCTGTGCCTGTGCCTGTCTCTGTGCCTGTCCCTGTGCCTGTCCCTGTGCCTGTCCCTGTGCCTGTCCCTGTGCCTGTCCCTGTGCCTGTCCCTGTGCCTGTCCCTGTGCCTGTCCCTG
>VGRO01000106.1 GCA_016875335.1 Deltaproteobacteria bacterium
CCTGTGCCTGTCCCTGTGCCTGTCCCTGTGCCTGTCCCTGTGCCTGTCCCTGTGCCTGTGCCTGCCCCTGCCCCTGCCCCTGTCCCTGTGCCTGTCCCTGTGCCCGTGCCTGTCCCTGTGCCTGTCCAGGCCGCCGTCCCGCCTCGCCTGACCGCCCGCAGAAAAAAGTTGACAGCCGCCGCGCGATACCTGAACATCTGTTTAGCTGTGGCCGCTGGGGCGCGCCGGAGCCCGTGTCCAACTCCCTGACCCAGTTGCCAATTCACCAGGAGCACCCGCCATGTCGCGCACCAAGAAGGACGTTTCGGAACCCGTTTCGCAGCACAGCGATAGCGCCGCCAAGCAGGCGGCCATCGCCACCGCGCTCTCGACCATCGAGCGCACGTTCGGCAAGGGCGCGATGGTGCGCCTGGGCGACGAGGCGGCGACCTTCCGCGACCTGCAGGTCATCAGCTCGGGGTCGATCGGCCTGGACATCGCGCTGGGCGTCGGCGGCTTTCCGCGCGGCCGGGTGGTCGAGGTGTTCGGCCCCGAGTCGAGCGGCAAGACCACCATCGCCCTGCACCTCATCGCCGAGAGCCAGAAGGCCGGCGGCATCGCGGCGTTCGTCGACGCCGAACATGCCCTGGACGTCAGCTACGCCCGCCGGCTCGGGGTCAAGACCGACGACCTGCTGGTCAGCCAGCCCGACACCGGCGAGCAGGCCCTGGAGATCGTCGACACCTTGGTGCGCTCGGGCGCCGTGGACGTCATCGTGGTCGACTCGGTGGCGGCGCTGGTGCCCAAGGCCGAGATCGAGGGCGCGATGGGCGACAGCGCCGTGGGCTCGCAGGCGCGGCTGATGTCGCAGGCGCTGCGCAAGCTGACGGCCAGCATCAGCAAGTCCAACTGCATCGTGCTTTTCATCAACCAACTGCGCATGAAGATTGGGGTCATGTTCGGCAACCCCGAGACCACCACCGGTGGCAATGCGCTCAAGTTCTACACCTCGCTGCGCCTGGACGTCCGGCGCGTCGGCGCGCTCAAGTCGGGCGAGGAGAACATCGGCAACCGCACCCGCGTCAAGGTGGTCAAGAACAAGGTGGCGCCGCCCTTCAAGCAGGTTGAGTTCGACATCCTCTACGGCGAGGGCATCTGCTCGACCGGCGACCTCATCGACACCGCGGTCGAGATGGGCATCCTGGACAAGGTCGGCGCCTGGTACAGCGTCGACGGCGAGCGCCTGGGCCAAGGCCGCGAGAAGGTGCGCCAAGCGCTCAAGGACGACCCCAAGCTTTTCGACAAGATCGACAAGCGGGTGCGCGAGGTGGCGTTCACGCCCGACGGGCACGTCTCCGAGGCGGCGGCGGGCATCGCCTCGACGGTGATGGCCGAGGGCTGATCGCAAGCCCCTGATCCGGGGCGTCGGGCCGAACCGGCGCCCGTTGGTCCGGGCAATCCGAATCCGCCTACCAGTTCAGCCGGCGAAAGGTCCCATCCCACGCCCCGGCCGCCGCGACCTGACCCTCGTCGGCAAAGCGCACGAGCTTGACGCCGGTGCGGAAGTCGCGCCGCTCGACGCGCACCTCCCCCGACAAGATGTGCACCACCTTGGCACAGCGGTCGTCGCCGGCCGTGGCGACGTGGTTGCCCGCCTTGTCCACGGCGACGCCGGCCACGATGTCGTCGTGCAACAGGACGTCGAGCGCGGTCTCGCCGGTGCGGCCGTACCACACGTGGACCTTGCCGTCCCAGCCGCCCGAAGCCACCATCTGGCCCGATGCGTTGACGTACACGGAGGCCACGGCGCCCTCGTGGGCGCGCTGGGTCAGTCGTGCGCCGCCGCCGACGGGGTCCCAGGTGCGCACCATGCCGTCCTCGCTGGCGGTGACCACCAGGCGCCGCGAACCCGCACATGCGACCGCAGTGACCGGCTCCCGGTGGCCCCGCAGGGTCCGGCGCAGGTGCAAGCCGGGCAGGTCGTACAGGCCCACGCTGCCGTCGCCGCAGCCGATCACCAGCAGCTTGCCGTCCGATGCCATCGCGGCACAGGTCGGTGTCGCCTCGACCGACAGCTCGGCAGCGACAACGCCGTCTGCGACGTCCCATAGCCGCACCGTGCCGTCGACGCACACAGAGACCACCCACCGCCCGTCGGGCGAACCGACCACCGCCTCGACCAGCGCTCCGTGGGTGCCGAGCAGGGTGCTCTCGGCGAGATCCAGCACCGACAGCGGCTGCGGACCGATCGCGCCGAGATCGACAAGAAACACCTGGTGCTGCGGGTCGGCATACGCCGCGTGGCGCAGATCGTCGCCCAGCCACAGCGTCTCGACCTGGCGCCGCGCCGGTTGCTGGTGCATCGGCAGTGGCCGCGTCATCTGCGCCATCCGATCGAAGGGCAGACCGGCGCCCAGGCCGCCCGGCATCGGCAGCCCGCCCAAGCCGGCCAAGCGCGGATGGGCGAAAAAATCGGCCGCAGCCGACTCGGGCGCGAGCGTGGGCCGGGCGCGACTGGCGCCGCCGAAATCCGGCACAGGGACGTTGAACGGCACCGCGCCCATGCGGCTGTCCATGCGCGGCGCGATGGGCATCAAGCCCCCTGTGTCGGGTTCGCTTTCTTCTTCGGCGCCGATCGCCCCGCCGACCTCGAAGATGCCCCCGCTGTCGCGCAAGTAGCGATCGCGGTGCGCGCGGATCTGCGCCGTCGAGTGCGCGACGGTCTTGGCGTCCGAGGCGCTGTCGTCCAGATTGATCTGCGCCGACACCGGCCGGGCGCTCGCTGCGGACGCGCGCGCAGGCGTCGGCGTTGGAATCGGCGTGACCAGCGGGGCGGGCTGCGCCTTGTGCACCGTCGGCGGCCGGATCGGCGTCGGGGCCGGCGTCGGCGCCATCGTGGCCGGCGGCTTGTGCGACGTCGGCACGGGAATCCGGTACATGCCAGTCTGGGGGGCAGTGCCGACTGCAGCTTCCAGCGCCTGGCGCATTTCCAGCGCCGACTGCCAACGACCAGCCGGTTGCTTGACCAGCGCCCGGTCGACGGCGGCGCAAAGCTCGGGACTCACCCGGCCGCCCGTGCGGTCCCACAGCGGCTCGGGGGCTTCGGTCACGTGGCGCATCACGATCGTCAGCGGATTCTCGCCGTCGAACGGCAGCGATCCGGCCAAGCACTCGTACAGCACCACGCCAAGCGAATACAGGTCCGAGCGTCCGTTGACGTCGTGGCCCATCGCCTGCTCGGGGCTCATGTGCGTCGGCGTGCCGAGCGCCTTGCCGGCCTGGGTCATGCTGGTGTCGTGGGTCTTGACGATGCCGAAATCGAGCACCTTGACGATCGCCTCGCCGCCGGCCATCTCGTGCAGAAAAATGTTCGCGGGCTTCATGTCGCGGTGCACCAGGCCCAAGGCGTGCGCCTCGCCCAGGCTGCGCAGCACGGCCACGCCGATGTCCACCGTCTGCTTGTCGTCCAGGGCCTCGCCGCGGTCGCGTGCGCGGTGCAGCAACGCCTGCAAGGTCTCGCCGCTCAACCGTTCCATGGCGAGGTACAGTTCGCCGGTGTCGGTCTGGCCGAAGTCGAAGACGCGCACGGTGCTCGGGTGCGTCAGCCGCGAGGTGGTCGCCGCCTCCTGGAAGAAGCGCCGTGACATCTCGGCCGACTCTGCGCCGGCCATCGGCAACAGCACCTTGACCGCCACCGGATGGCCGGTGGTGACGTGCACCGTGTCGAACACCGTGCCGAAACCGCCGTGACCCAACTGGCCGAGCACGCGGTAGCGCCCGCCGATGACGTCGCCGGGTCCGAGCTCCTTGCGGTTGGCGCTGACCTGGCGGACGGTCGGGGTGCCGTCGTTGGGGCAATTGGGCTGGGGCGTCGTGGTGCCGCAGCGAGGGCAATAGCGCATCAAGACAGCGATTCGCCAGCGCCCGGGGTGGCGCGGGGCGCGATGATACTCCCCTGGCCGCCAAAGCAAACCCGCGGGCGACCAAGCCGTGGCAGACCGCGGTGTTGCCGGGCGCGGCCGGCCCCAATCGACAACCCAACCGCCGCCCGCCTACGATGCCGCCCCTCGCGCTGCCCATCGGCGCACGGAGTCCGCCATGCCCGCACCGCGCCTGCCCAGCCACGCCCGCGTCGTCGTGGTCGGGGGCGGCATCATCGGCTGCTCGGTCGCCTACCACTTGGGCCACATGGGCTGCCGCGACGTCGTGCTTTTGGAGCGCGACCGCCTGACCTCTGGCACCACTTGGCACGCCGCCGGGCTGATGGTCACCTTTGGGTCCACCTCGGAGACCTCAACGGAACTGCGCAATTACACCCGCGATCTCTATGCGCGGCTCGAGGCCGAGACCGGCCAGGCCACTGGGCTCAAGCAGGTCGGGTTCATCGAGGTCGCGGCCGACGCCGACCGCCTGCAGGAGTATCGGCGCGTGTCGGCGTTCAACCGCCATTGCGGCGTCGATGTCCACGAGATCTCGCCGCGACAAGTGCAGGCGCTTTTTCCGCTGGCGCGCACCGACGACCTGCTGGCCGGGTTCTATGTGCCGCAAGATGGCCGCGTCAATCCGGTGGACGTGACGATGGCCTTGGCCAAGGGCGCGAAACTGCAAGGGGTCGCCGTGCTGGAGGGCGTCGCGGCCACCGGTGTGCTGCAGACAGCCGGGCGGGTGAGCGGTGTGCGCACGGCAGTGGGCGACATCGCCTGCGAGGTGGTCGTCAACTGCGCCGGCATGTGGGCGCGGCAGTTCGGCGACCTGGCCGGCGTGACCATCCCCTTGCAGGCCTCGGAGCACTACTACCTCATCACCGACCGCATGGCCGGCATGCACGGCGATCTGCCGGTGCTGGAGGACCCGTCGTCGTACGGCTACTTTCGCGAGGAGGGCGGCGGCCTGATGATCGGGCTTTTCGAGCCCGTGGCCGCGCCGTGGAAGGTCGGCGGAATCCCACAGGAATTCAGCTTCGGCGAGATCCAGCCCGATTGGGATCGCATGGCGCCGTGGCTGCAAAGGGCCATGGCGCGGGTCCCGTTGTCCGAGAAGACCGGAATCCGCAAGTTGTTCTGCGGCCCGGAGAGCTTCACGCCCGACCTGCGCCCGGTGGTGGGCGAGGCGCCCGAGCTGCGCGGCTACTTCGTGGCGGCGGGCCTCAATTCGATCGGCATCTTGACCGGCGGCGGCATGGGCCGGGTGCTGGCGCACTGGATCCTGCGCGGCAAGCCCGACGTCGACGTGACCGCCATGCACATCGACCGGCTGCATCCGTTCCAGGGCACACCGCGCTATCGCAAGGAGCGCATCGCCGAAACGCTGGGCATGGTGTACCGCTGCCACTACCCGTACCAGTCGCTGGTGACCGCGCGCGGGGCCAAACGGTCGCCGCTGCACGAGCGGCTCGCCGCCAAGGGTGCGTATTTCAAAGATGTCAGCGGCTGGGAGGGCGCGGATTGGTACACGCCCGACGGGTCGCCGCCGCGCGTCGACCGCCACAGCTTTGGCCGCGAACCGTGGTTCGACTTCTGGCAGGCCGAGCATGAGGCGGCGCGCGCGGACGTGATCCTCATGGACATGTCGTTCATGGCCAAGTTCACGGTCGAGGGCCCCGATGCTGGGGCGCTGCTCGATCGCGTAAGCGCCAACCATGTCACTGGCCCCGTGGGGCGCATCACCTATACGCAGTGGCTGAACGACGAAAGCAAGTTGGAGGCGGATCTGACCGTGACGCGCCTCGGTCCCGACCGGTTTTGGGTCGTGGCCAGCGACACCGCCCACCGCCACGTGCTGACGTGGCTGCGCAGGCACGTGCGTCCGGGCGAAATCGTCCACATCGCCGATGTCACCGGAGCGCACGCGCAGATCAACATCCAGGGGCCGCGGTCGCGCGAACTGCTGCAGTCGGTGACGGACGCCGACCTGTCCAATGCCGCGTTGCCGTTTCGCGATGCGCGCACGATCGACATCGGCTTTGCGCCGGTCCTGTGCGTGCGCATCACCTACCTGGGCGAACTGGGCTACGAGCTGTACGTACCGGCAGAGCAGGCGGTCCACGTGTACGACGAACTCGTGGCCGCTGGCGCTGCCTTCGGACTGCGGCACGCCGGGCTCAAGGCCCTGGCCAGCCTGCGGATGGAGAAGGGCTACCGCGACTACGGCCACGACATCGACAATACCGACACGGTGTTCGAGGCGGGCCTGGGCTTCGCGGTGGACCTCGCGCAGCCGCGCGCGTTCGTCGGCCGGGCCGCCGCAGAGCGCCTCAAAGCCCAGGGGACGCCGCATCGCCGGTTGCTCCAGGTCCAGTTGCTGGACGCAGAGCCGCTGCTTTTCCATGCCGAGGTGGTGTGGCGCGACGGAGTGCGGGTGGGCTACGTGCGCGCCGGTTCCTATGGCTGGACCCTCGGCGCCGCGGTCGGCCTGGCGATGATCGACGCCGGCCAACCGCTGACCCAAGCGTGGATCGACGCCGGTGCGTGGCAGGTCGAGATCGCTGAACGGCGCGTGCCGGCCCGGGTGTCGCTGCGGCCGCTGTTTGACCCAACCAACGAGAAAATCAAGGGTTGACGGCAGCGCCGCCAGCGGTTTGCCAGCCGAACCCGGCGTGCGGTACCTTCGCGCCGGTCGGTCGGGCGAGGTGCGTGCGATGGGCGGTGAACTTCTTTCGGGTCCGCGCGCCCAGGCGCGCAAGCTCGGCTGGCAGGCGCTGGCCGGGTGGGGGGCCACGGGCCTGCTCGCGGTCAAGGGCTGGTGGTTCGTCGGGCTGGTCGGCGCCGGTGTCGCGGTGTGGCTGACACTGCGCTGGTTCCGCCACCGGGCCACGTGGGGCATGCGGTTCTGACGCCGCGCACGGGGGAAGAATGGTCTGGAAAGTGCAGAACGCGCGGCCGGTCTGCGCCGCTGGGGTTGTCGCCGCTGCGGTCCTCGCAGCCGTCCCTGAAACGGCCTTCGCCGCGGGCGCGGAGTACCCCGACAATGGCACCATCGCCATCGGTCGCGGCTGTGCGTGGGCCGCCAACCCGTCGGACGGACTGGCCTTTCAGTACAATCCGGCCGGGCTGGCCCAGCAACGCGGCCTGCGCTTGTATGCCGACGCGCGGCTGGCCAAGCAGAACGTGCGGTTCACCTCGACCTCGATCAAGGGCGATCCGATCGAGAACAGCGCGGACGCCTTCCTGGGACCGAGCGGCGCCCTGACCTACGGCGTGGGGCCCGCCGGGCCGCTGTCCGAACTGACGTTTGCGCTGGGCGCCACCGGACCCAGCGCCATCGGCATCGTCAACTACCCGCACAAGGGTGTGCAGCGCTATGCCCTGACGGAGACCGACTACTTCATCGGCTACTATTCGGCGTCGGTGGCGGCCGGCTGGGGCGACTGGCTGCGGGTGGGCGTCACCGGCCAGTTGGCCCACGGTTCAGCCAAGTTCAGCCAGGCCGTGTTCAGCGGTGAATACCCGGGCACCGAGCCCGAGAAGGACTCCTACGCCACGTTTGAGGGCAGCAACACCGTATTGCCGACCGGCGTGCTGGGCCTGACCGTGCTGCCGCGTCCGGATCTGGCGATTGGGCTGTCGTGGCGACCGGCGATGGATTTTGCCGCCGATGGCACGCTCAAGACCGAGGTGCCGGAATGGGCCAAGGCCAACGCCAAGCAGGTCGGCGACCAGGCGCAACTGCAACTCAAATTCGCCGACGTGGTGCGCCTGGGCGTGCAGTACAAGCCGTCGACCCGCTGGGACATCGAACTGGACGCGGTGTACGAGCGCTGGAGCGTGCTCAAGGAAGTGCGCGTGCACACCAAGAACGTCACGGTGGTTCCGTCGTTCGCGCCGGCCAAGCCGGTCAAGGTCGACGACATCGTGTTTCCGCACGACTACAAGGACACCTGGAGTGTGCGCTTGGGCGGCGACTACCAAGCGATCACCGACCGGCTGGCGCTGCGCGGCGGCTACCTGTACGAGTCGAACGCCGCCCCGAGCAAGACCGTCAGCGTCGACTTTC
The DNA here is from genome assembly GCA_016875335.1 of Deltaproteobacteria bacterium. Lineage (GTDB taxonomy): Bacteria > Myxococcota_A > UBA9042 > UBA9042 > UBA9042 > SXRM01. The sequence continues at coordinate 7,972 of VGRO01000106.1, forward strand.
CCAACTGGTCGCGCCATGTGGCGAGCGTCGGCGCCTCGGTGCGCGCGTTCGGGGCGTGGATCGACCTGGCCTACGCCCACCACTTCGTGGATACCCAGGTAGTGACCGATAGCGTGGTCGTACAGCAGACCACGCCGCAGATCCTGCCCGGCTTCGACCCGGTCAAGCCGGCGGTGGTCGGCAACGGCACCTACGAGGCGAGCATGGACATCTTGTCGCTGAGCCTGCGCGTGCCGTTCGGCGACCTGTCGGGCAACTTATAGACCTTCGCTGCGACCTCGAAGTCGTGGTCGTGCGCGCTGGCGGCGCGCGCCGCGGGCACGTCCCGGCTCGGCTCGGGCAAGGCGAAGCCGCCGGCAACAGCGCTGGCCGGCCGCAGCGAACCACGCGTCAGGCCGCGGCGCTGGCTTGCTCCAAGCGACCGCCACCGCCGGCCCATGCGCCAGGGCCCCCGAAGCTGATACACTTTCACGGCGGGTAGCCCGACGGAGTGCGCGATGGCAACGGAATCGACAGCGGCGTGGCGGCTGGCCGTGATGTGCGGCTTGGCCGCGGCCCTGGTGGCGTGCGGCGAAGACGCGGTCGTCGTGGGCACCGGGTCGGCGGTCGGCGCAGGCGGCGCGGCCGACGGTGGCGCGGTGATGGGCGACGCGCCGGGGACGACGGACCTGGCAGGCTCGGACCTTCCAGGCGGCGGCCAGGACGGCGCAGTCACAGCAGAAGTCGTCGATCCCGTGGATTCGTCGGGGCCTGGGGACTCGTCGGGGCCGTCGGACCTGTCCGAACCGGTCGAGATCACGGACGACGCCGAGGACGGCGCCGAGGACGTGGACGACACCACCCTGCCGGCCGACGAGGTCGCGCCCGCGGACGGCGGCGACGCCGACCCTGCAGACCTGTCGAGCCTCGACGCGCCCGCCGAGGTCGCCGCCGAGGTCATCGGCGACGATGCCGAACCAACCGACGCCCAAGACACGCTGACCGATGTCGGGCCCGACGCGCCGGCCGACGTCGCGCCCGACACCGGTCTCGACGCGGCCCCTGAAACGGCGCCCGATGTGGCAACGGACGCGCCGACCGATGCGCCCACCGACATTGCGCTGGACGGTGTGGCCGATGCCCAAATTGACGCCAAGGCGGACGTCCAACCCGACACCCAACCCGACGCCCAACCCGACGCCCAACCCGACGCCCAACCCGACGCCCAACCCGACGCGCCGCCCGACGGCGACGCCGGCCCCGCGTGCAAGCCCAAAGCCGAGTCCTGCAACGGTGCCGACGACGACTGCGACGGCCAGACCGACGAGGGCGCCTGCGACGACGCCAACGGCTGCACCACCGACCTGTGTGTGGTCGGCCAGGGGTGTGTGTTTCAAGCCAACGGCGGCGCCTGCAGCGACGGCAATGCCTGCACGGTCGGCGACATCTGTGCCGGCAGCACCTGCCAGGCCGGCGCCAAGGCGACCTGCGCCGACAACAACCCGTGCACCGACGACGGCTGCGACGTCGCCAAGGGCTGCTTCGCCACGCCGAATACCGCGCCATGCGGCGGCCAGGGCGGCCTGTGCACTCCGGGGTCGAAGTGCAAGGCGGGAGCGTGCCAACCCGGCCCGGCCCTGCCCTGCGACGACGGCAACCCGTGCACTGCGGACTCGTGCCTGCCGGCGACGGGGTGCAAGCATGCGCCGATCGGCCTGCCGTGCAGCGACGGCAACGTGTGCACGCTGGGCGATGCGTGCACAGACGGCGCGTGCCAGAGCGGCAAGCCGCAGGCGTGCAACGACGCCAACCCTTGCACCAACGACGTGTGCAATCCCTCCAGCGGGTGCGTCTACACGCCAAACGCCAACCCGTGCGAGGACGGCAGCACATGCACCCAGAACGACGTCTGTGCAGGCGGCGTGTGCAAGGCTGGGACGCCCAACCCCTGCGACGACAACAACCCGTGCACAGCCGATTCGTGCGGCGCCAACAACTGCGTCCACAAGCCGCAAAAGGCGAGTTGCAACGACGGCGATGCCTGCACCAGCAGCGACTTCTGCCAAGCCGACGGCGCGTGCAAGGGCACGGCGCTCCTGTGCGAGGACGGCAACTTGTGCACGAGCGACGCCTGCGACAAGGCCAAGGGCTGCGTATTCGCGAACAACACCGCCAAGTGCAGCGATGGATCGGTGTGCACCGTGGGCGACCAGTGCAAGAACGGGGCTTGCGCGCCGGGCGCGCTGCAGCCGTGCGACGACGGCAATGCCTGCACCAACGATGGATGTGACGCCAGCGCCGGCTGCCTGCACGCGAACAACCAGGCCGGGTGCGACGACGGCTCGCCGTGCACCAAGGACGACGCCTGCGCGGGCGGCGCCTGCCTGGGCGGCGCGCCGGTGGTCTGCAACGACGGCAACCCGTGCACCGACGACGCGTGCTATGCCAAGAGCGGCTGCGCGGCAGTGCCCAACCTCCAACCGTGCGAGGACGGCAACGCGTGCACGGCGGGCGACAAGTGTGGCGGAGGTGTCTGCAACCCCGGCGCGACTGTGGCGTGCGACGACAAGAACCCGTGCACCAACGACACCTGCGACCCCAAGCTCGGCTGCACCAAGGTCGCCAACGCGCTGCCGTGTGACGACGGCAATGCGTGCACCGCCTCCGATACCTGCAGCGCCGGCGCGTGCGCCCCCGGCAAGGCCGTCGCCTGCGACGACAAGAACCCGTGCACGACCGACGCCTGCGACCCCAAGCTCGGCTGCACCAAGACCCCGAACACGCTGCCGTGCAACGACGGCAACGCCTGTACGGCGGGCGACGTGTGCAGTGGCGGGTCGTGCGCCGCGGGCAAAGCTGTCTCGTGCGACGACAAGAACCCATGCACCAACGACGCTTGCGACCCGGGCGCCGGCTGTGTGGCGCCGCCCAACACCGCGGCATGCAACGACAACAACGTGTGCACCGTCGGCGACGCATGCAGCGGCGGCAAATGCGTAGCTGGACCCTCGCAGACCTGCAACGACGGCAACCTGTGCACCATCGACAGCTGCGACCCGGCCAAGGGATGCACGGCGACCCCGAACACCGCAGCGTGCAACGACGGCAACGCCTGCACCAGCGGCGACGTGTGCGGCAACGGCAAGTGCGGCGGTGCACCGGTGACGTGCAACGACGCAAACCTGTGCACCGACGACTACTGTGACGCTGTACAGGGCTGCAAGGCGACCCCCAACGCGGTGGCGTGCAACGACGGGACCCTGTGCACCAGTGGCGACGTATGCGCGGGCGGCAAGTGCGCCGGCAAGGTCGTGGACTGCGACGACAAGAACCCGTGCACCCAGGACTCGTGCCTCGCCCAGAGCGGCTGCAAGAACGCGGCGGTGGCCGACAACAGCAATTGCGGCGACGTCGGGGTCTGCCTCGCCGGGACGTGCTCACCCGGCAGCGACGTCAACCCTGCGCAGAGCTGCAAGCAGATCCTGGCGACATGGAAGGCCGCGCCGTCGGGGACCTACTGGCTCGACCCGGATGGCAGTTCGGGCGCGGGCGTCAAGTACCAGGTCAAGTGCGACATGGTCAGCTTCGGCGGCGGCTGGCTGGTCATCGACAACGCGCAAGCCCACGCCCTGCTGACCATGCAGAACATGAGCCCGACCACCGGCAAGTGCACCATCAAGGCGACCGAAATCCGCACCTGGGACGGCTTTGACGGCGACACCGGCTACTCGCACTTCTGCGTCGCCGAACGCGCGGCCAAGAACTGGCCGAGCTACACCGAGTTGCGCTTCACCGGCTTCCAACTGACCGGCTACACGGCAGGCGCAGGCCACAGCTTCGACCTGGGCACCGACTGCTATGCCGTGCAGTACGTGGGCGGCGTCTGCGCGGGACCGCTGGCGGCCCTGAACGCGCCCAACACCGCCGCGATCAGCCTGAACAACGGGCAAAAGTCGCCTGTGTACAACCGGCTGGTCACCTTGCCCCAGGCCGCCAGCGATTTCCAGATCCGCATCCGCGAAGAGGGACCGCAGCTCGAAGGTGTGGTGTGGAACACGGGCTCGATCCTGTTGCGGTAGCGTAGCCATGCGCGGACGCGGTGGGGCGAAATCGTCGCTTTGGGGCAACCGGCGAAGGCGCAATTGCCCGGCCGGGCCCGTCTGGTCTACGCTTGCACCCGGCCCCGCGGCCGCCCGCGCGCAACTGGCGTGCATCGAGCGGCTGTTCCCGGGCCAGTGGAGGGCAGCGTGGCCCGCAGCGTGCGCATCAACGTGCTCGGCGTCGACCTGCGCCTGCAAACCGACGACAGCGACGCCTTCGTGCAGCGGGTGGCCGATGCCGTCAACCAGCGCGGCGCTGCGATGCGGCAGCGCGGCGTGCCTCCACAACAAGCCGCCGTGTACGCCGCACTGCAGTTGGCCGAGGAGCTTGAGCGGTTGCGCGACGCCCACCGCGCGCTGCACCACCAAGCCGCCGAGCAACTCGACGCCTTTGCCGACGAACTGGTCGCCCACGCCCGGGCGCTGCAACCCCGCGAGGATCGCGCATGACCGCACCCCACAGCCCGCTTGCCGCCGCGCCGTCGCCGGCCACACTGCCCGCCGACAAGGCTGGCTGGCGCGCGGCCGCCGACGGAGTGCTGCGCAACCGTACGCCACAGCAGCGCAAGGCCCACGCCGCCACCCTGGCCCGCCATGTGGTCGCGCTGGCCCAGGCACGGGGCTGCCAACGGGTCGCTGTTTACGCCCCCATTGGCGCTGAGCCCGATACGCGCGACGTGGCCAACGCACTACTGGTCGCCGGGATCGGCCTGGCCTATCCGCGGTTGCTGCCCGACGGCTCGGCGCTGCAGATGGTGCCCTGCGCCGGGCCGAGCGCGCTGCAGCCCCGCCCGCGATCGCGTCTGCTTGAACCGCCGGGTCCGCCCTGCGACCCAGGGCAAATCGACCTCATCGTGGTCCCGACTGTGGCGCTGAGCCCCGAAGGCGTTCGTCTGGGTCGGGGCGGTGGCCACTACGACCGCTACCTGCCGCTCGTGCGCGCCGACGTGCCGCGCGTGGCCGCCGTCGCCGCAGGGTGTGTGTGGCCGTGGCAGCCGCAAGAGGACCACGACGCCCGCGTGGGCCTCGCCATCACCGAAGCCGGCCTGTTCTCGTGCGGGTGAGGGCCAGGAAATGATGTACTCCATCCTTTCTTGGGCCCGTTTGCTTGCTCGGTGGGTCGCCAGCTCGCGGACCAAAGGTTCGACTCGCGGCTCCGCCCTGATGTGAGCGTGATCGAACTACGATTTCCAGTCCCTGAGGTGCGCTGTGCGCCGTTGGATCCTGCCCATCGTCCTCGCCGCGGGCTGCGCCGCACCAAACGGCAGCACCAATCCGTCGGTGGGCGCTGGCGCGGTCGGGCAGGACAGCAGCGGCACCTTCGCGGTCGACGGCGCAGTGGCCAGCGATGTCCCACCCGACGCTGGGGCGGGCGCCAATGGCACCACCGCAGCGGACACTGGCGACGCCAAAGGGGACACCAAGGCCGACGCCAAACCCGACGGCAAGGCCGACACCGCGACGCCACCGACCGACATCAACGAGATCATCGCGCCCAAGGTCATTTGCGGCGACTCATTTTGCGCCGACGAAGAAGACTGCGCCTCGTGCGAATACGACTGCGGTCCGTGCAAGACCGTGTGCGGCGACGGCAAGTGCGCGACGGGCGAATCGTGCGCCACTTGCGCCAAGGACTGCGGGGGCTGCGCCGGCGAGTGCGGCAACGGCTATTGCGACCCGACCGAAAACTGCGCGACCTGCGCCAAGGACTGCGGCACCTGCGCCCCCGGCTGCGGCAACGGCGCGTGCGACAAGGCCACCGAGACCTGCGACGACTGCCCGCTGGACTGCGGCAAGTGCAGCGAAGAACCGTGCGACCCGTACACGTCCAAGGGCTGCAAGGACTTTGAGCAGTGTTTCCCGTATGCCGGCGGCGACCTGGTGTGCATCGGCGCCGGCAAGCTCGCCAAGGGCGACAAGTGCTTGCCGCTCGTCGATTGCCAAAAGGGCTTGGTGTGCATCAACTCGACCTGCGCGCAAATCTGCGACGCAACCGGCAAGCAACCGCAATACGGATGCCCGGGCGGCAAGAAGTGCGTCGAGATCGGCCAGCCCGGCAAGCTGAGCGCGGGCGTGGGCGCGTGCCTGTGACGATGCTGTCGATCCGGCGCCTGCAACTCGGCCCCATGGCCAACTTCGTGTACCTGGTGGCGCCCGCGCACACCGATCGGCTGGCCGTCGTCGATCCCGGTTGGGACGCGGCGGCGATCGAGGCGGCGGCGGAGGCGATCGGTCGACCGGTGACCGACCTCATCCTGACCCACCACCACGGCGACCACCGCAACGCCGTCGAAGCGCTGCTCGACCGCGGCGCCGAACGGGTGTGGGTCCACCGCGCCGAGCGCCCGTGGCTGCAGGGCTTGGGCTGGACGGACCACTGCCACTGGCTCGACGGCGGCGACCGGATCGAACTGGGCCCCGGCGCGGCGCTGACCTGCATCGCCACGCCCGGCCACACGCCCGGGTCGCAGTGCCTGCTGGGCGACAGCGAACGCGGCCCGGCGCTGTTGACCGGCGACACGCTGTTCATCGACGGCTGCGGACGCTGCGACCTGCCGGGCGGCGATCCGGCGGCGATGTACCACACGCTCTATGGCATTCTCGGCAACCTGGACGGGCAGACGCGGGTGCTGCCGGGTCACGACTACGCCCCAGCGGCTGAGGCTGCGTTGGACGATCAGCGCCGCACCAATCCGTACCTGGGATTCGCGTCGGTGCAGGCGTTCGTCGACTACCGGATGCGACCGCGGCGCTGACCCGTCACAGGCCGATGATTTCCTTGGTGCACTGGCCGGCCTGGCAGGTGGGGATGCAGTAAAGGAACGGGAACTTCTGACACACGTACTTGATGCCACAGGAAGTTCCGTCGGCGACCGGCGTGTAGTAGCAACCAGTCTTGAGTGAGCACGCGTCCTTGGTGCACACGTTGTTGTCGTTGCAGACCACGGCTGTGCCCTTGCACGCGCCGCTGCTGCAGGTGTCGCCGGTGGTGCATGCCGACCCGTCGCTGCACGCCAGCGTGTTGTTGGTGTACACGCACGCACCGGTGGCCTTGTCGCAGGCGTCGTTGGTGCAGACATTGTTGTCGTTGCACACCACCGCCGCGCCACTGTAGCAGGTCGACGACTTGCACAGGTCGCCGGTCGTGCACGGATTGCCGTCGCTGCAACTGGCCAGGTTGGCGACATAGCTGCACAGGCCGGTCTTGGTCGAACAAGCGTCGTCGGTGCACGGGTTGCCGTCGTTGCAGATCACCGGCTTGCCGGACTGGCATAGGCCGTTGACACAGGTATCGGAGAGCGTGCAAGCGTTGCCGTCGCTGCAGCCCAGGGTGTGCACGGTATTGGTGCATTTGCCGGAGACCGTGTCGCAACTGTCGTTGGTGCACTGGTTGTTGTCGTTGCAGGTGTTGAGCGGGCCCGCCGTGCACGATCCGGTTGCGCTGCACACGTCGTTGGTGGTGCACGCGTTGCCGTCGCTGCACGCGCCGGTGGCTGGGGTCGAGGCGCATTTGCCGGTGGCGGCGTCACAGGTGTCGGTGGTGCACTGGTTGGCGTCGTCGCATGAAATCGCCTTGCCCAGGCACTTGCCGGCGCTGTCGCAGGTGTCGCTCGCGGTGCACAAGCTGTTGTCGCTGCACGCGGCGCCGGCGTTGGGGGTGTAGACGCACTTGCCGGTAGCCGGGTCGCACTTGTCGAGCGTGCAGCCGATCTGGTCGTCGCAGACGACGATCTTGCCGGCGCAGGTGCCGGTCGAACTGCACACGTCGCTGGCGGTGCACAGGTTGCCGTCGTCGCACGCCTTGCCGGCCACCGGGCTGTTCTGGCAGACCAGGCTGGCGCCGCTTTGCACGCAACTGTCGGTGGTGCAGACCTTCTTGTCGTCGCAATCGACGGCGCCACTGTCGACCTTGCAGGTGCAGGTCCACTTGCCCGAGGTGCACACGCCCAGTTTGCAGACGTCGCCGGTGGTGCACGCCTGGGCGTCGTCGCACACCGTGCCGTCGGCGAGCGGTTTCTTGATGCAGGTGCCGTTGGCGGTGTCGCACGCGCCGCTGTTGCAGGCGTCGCCCTTGCAGGTCACCGCTGCGCCGGGGGTGCACTTGCCGGTCTGGCAGGTGTCGTTGGTGGTACACGGGTTGCCGTCGGTGCATGCGGCGCCATTGGCCATGGGCGTCAGTACGCAGGCGCCGGTCTTGGTGTCGCACGCCGCCGTGTTGCAGGCGTCGCCGCTGCAGGCCTTGGCCGTGCCGCCCTTGCATGCGCCCGCGCCGTCGCAGGTGTCGGTGACCGTGCACGCGTTGCCGTCGTCACACGGGGCGCCGCCGGTGGCCGCGGTGGTCTTGCAGCCCTTGGCGGTCTCGTCGCACGTGCCGGGCATGCACGCGGTGCCGGCTGGACACGACAATGGCTTGCCTGCCGCGCAAGCGCCCTTGCCGTCGCACGCGTCGCCGCTGGTGCAATACAGGCCGTCGTCGCAGGCCGTGGTGGTCGGTTTGGGCGCGTAGGTGCACTGCTTGCCGGTCTCGCTGCACACGCCGTCGGCGCACGGGCCGTTGAGCGAACTGCAATCCATGGCCTTGCCTTTGCACATCCCGGTCGCGTCGCAGGCGTCGGCGGTCGTGCAAAACAGCGCGTCATTGCACGTGGTGCCGGTCGCCTTGGGTGTCTTCTTGCAACTGAACGATGCGTTGCCCGTGGACAAACAGGCCGCCGTGTTGCACTGGTCGGCACTGGCCGTGCAGTTGGGCGCGGGGCCGACCGTGCACTTGCCCGCCTTGCAGGCGTCGCCGACTGTGCACCCGTTGCTGTCGGCGTTGCAGGTGGTGCCATCGGCCTTGGCCACGGCCGCGCAGGTGCCGGTGCCGGGATCGCACACCCCGCTATTGCAGGCGTCGGCCTTTGCGCTGCAGTCGATGGGTTTGTTGCCGCTCTGGCACACGCCCGCCTTGCACAGGCCGCTATTGGCCTGTTGGCATTTGTCGCCGGTGCTGCACGCGGTGTTGTCGGCGGCGCTGGTCAGCACGCACTTGCCGGCCGAACACTTGTCGGCGGTGCAGGGGTTGTTGTCGTTGCAGTCGGCGTCGGCCTTGCATGCACACGTATTGGTGCCCACGCATTTGCCGCCCTTGCATGCGTCCTTCGTGCACACGTCGCCGTCGTCGCAGGTGCCGGCGTCGTTGGCGGGGTACGTGCAGCCTTTGACTGGATCGCACACGGCGCCCGTGCAGGGGTTGCCGTCGTCGCAGCCCTTGGCCTGCGCGGTGTGGGCGCAATTGCCGGTGGTGGCGTCGCAGGCGTCGGCGGTGCAGGTCACGCCGTCGTCGCAGTCACTGGCCTTGCCGGCGCACAGGCCGCCCTGGCACAAGTCGTTGACCGTGCACGGATTCTTGTCGTCGCACGGCTCGGCGGAGGGCTTGCTGGTGCAGCCCAGCACCGGGTCGCAGGCATCGACGGTGCAGGCCTTGCCGTCGTCGCACTTGGCGGTGGCCGTGCCGGCACATGCGCCCGCCTTGCACTGGCTGGCGGTGGTGCATGCGTTGTTGTCGTTGCACTTGGTGCCGTCGGCAGCGGGCTTGGTTTCGCATTTGCCGGTCTGCGGGTTGCACGCGTTGGGCTCGCACACCGATCCGGTGGGACAGGTCGCCTGGGTCGCCAGGTCGTTCTTGCAGACGCCGGCGTCGCACTTGGGCGCGCCCAAACACAAGTTGGTGATTTGCTTTACACAATCGCCGTCGTTTTGGCACGCGCAGGTGGCGGTGCCGCCGCACGCGGCGCTGGCGTTGCACTTGTCGTCCTTGGTGCAGGCGTTGCCGTCGTCGCACGCCGCGCCCTCGGCGGCCGATTTCGTGCAGCCCTTGGCCAGATCGCAGCCGTTGTCGGTACAGGGGTTGCCGTCGTCGCACAGTTTGGCGTCGGCCGCGTGGCTGCAGCCGGTCTTGGGGTCGCAGGCGTCGGCCGTGCAGTCGAGCAGGTCGTCGCACTGGCTGGGTTGACCCTGGCACTTGCCGCCCAGGCACGCATCGCCGCTGGTGCAACTGTCGCCGTCGTCGCATTGGATGGCCAGATCGGTGATCGGTTGGTGCACCACTTGCACGCCCTGGCTGCAAAAATCGTTGGTGCAGGGGTTGCCGTCTTCATAGGCGTTGGGCGGCGCCGCCTCACACTTGCCGGACAGGCACACCTTGCCGCACACGCCAAAGCCGCACGGCGCGTTGTCGGTCAGCGGTGTCAGCACGCATTCGGCTTTGTCGTCGCAGCGCGGCGTGGCGCACTCGGTCGCTTGCAGGTCGGGGCTTTTGCACACGGCACCGGTGGGCTGCGGCGTAATCACGCACACGCCCTTGGTGCACTTGGGCAGCCTGCACGGGGTCTTGCCCGGCGTCTGCAAGCAGTCGAAGTCGGTCACGCACTCGTCGCCCATGGCGTCGCCAGCGTCGGCCGCGGCCGAGGTGTCGCTGGGCAAGGTGTCGGCGCGCGGCGCGCCGTCGCTGTCGATCGCCACGTCGCCGACGGCGCCGTCCTCGCTGCCGTCGGCCTGCACGGTCCCGCCAGCGTCGAAGGTGACGTTGCCGCACGCGCATGCCGCGCCGAGCGCCAGAACGAGGCACAGCCTACTGAAATCGTTTCGATTCATCGAGTCGTCCTGCCGCATGCGACCGGCGCGCGGAGCGCAGTAGTGTAGGCGTTTCGGGCCACGGCCGCCACGGTGAGAAGTTCCCAGAATCCACCGCCCAGCGCCGGCCAGCCGCACAGCGGCGGTGCCGGCGCCATTCTTCGCCTCCACGCCGGGCCCGGCAGCGCCCGGCGGACCTTTCTTGCCCCCGATTTTGCCGCCCCCCGCTGCGTTCCGCGCGTCCTGGGGGCATTTGCGTGCGTTTGCGCCAGTGCTGGCGCACACCGCCGGTTTTCCGGCAGCGCACGCGCGCCAAGTTGTCCTGGCGGGCCGCTA
>VGRO01000107.1 GCA_016875335.1 Deltaproteobacteria bacterium
CCAGAACACCTCAGAAGACCGGAATCGACGGGTTCACAACCAAACAGCTATGCCGGTGCGAGGCCGTTCCGGGACGATGTGGGAAACCGCCGATCGCTTGCGCTGGGGTTTCCCCGACAGGCTCCTATAGATTTCAATCATCGGCCCAGCACCGGTAATAGTGAAATCCTGATGAATCAAGGCATTGGCCGCAAGTTCGCGGAGCGCAATCTCGGGGTAGACGGCCACTTGGGCGCGCAACGCTTCGCGGATGACTTCGCTGTGCGGCAGGACCCGCTTCAGGCGGGCGACGAGGCCTTCGAACCCAACAGCGTAGCCCAAGCTGCCCATAATTTCGTCGATCGGTTTGGCCTTGTTCGGACCGTCGTACCGGACAACTCGAATCCGTTTCCTGGCAAGCGAATTAAACGCTTGCAGGTCGTTTGCTGCAGCAATGGCGCCAAAATTGGTCACGAAACCGCGGTCGCCGTCGAATTCGACCATCTTCTCGGCGGTGAGCCATCGCAGTGTTTCAGACGGCGAATCCGGCGTCGGCCGTTCCAACTTTGCACAGATGGCGGCGACGTTGAGCTTGGCCAGGATCTCATCGGTTGCCAGAAGGACGGACGCGCGAAGTTCTTCCCAGCGAGGCGGTCGGCTATTCAGCATCATTCCGCCAACTTCTTGTCGCGACGCCTTGCGCGTTGCTCCGCCTGACCGAATCCATGCGTGCTCGATGGACTGACCCCGGCGGTGCACCGGCTTGGTGGCCTGTTCGAAGATGTGGACGATCAGCACGTTGGCATCTCGCCATTCGACCACGGCATGGTCGATGCGCACCGGAGGTTCAAGACCATCGCGGCCCAAGTTGCCGAACTGAGTTACGGCGGCGTCCACTTCTTGCTGGCTCACTCCGCGCGGCTGCCTCGTCGCGTTGTCGATGCCCAGGACGATGAAGCCGCCGCCCGGCAGGTTGCCAAAAGCGGACAGGTGCTCGACCAGACGCTCCTTGTTCGGCGACACGGCGCTCTTCCAGTCGAGTTCGTTGGGCTCGCTGTGAAGCTGCCGGACGCTGTCTTCTAGCACCTGAAGCGCGCGGGCGACCCACGGCTTGGACGACTTCATGGTGTAGCACCTTGTTGAAAGTGAATCAGAATTCCACGGTGGCGGTTTTCAAATGGAGTAGAAAGTTGCGAACGGAACTCGGCCGGGGCAAGTTCGCAGCCCGACCCGCCCGCCACCGCCGGCGGTCGCGCGCCGCGCACCCTACGCAAAGCCCATGCCGAGCTCGCGGAGGTTATCGGGGGATAAGAACCTATTGACACGATAGCACAAAGTCGCCGCGTCGCGTTTCGAATGTGATAAGACTGCAGGCAGCGCTCGTCGGCGATCCTCTGGTCCAACTGGGGCATGCGTGCCGCAGTGCCCACCTTGAGCAACAGGCAGTAGTGGCTCCAGGACAATTGTGCAGACAGCGTCTGCACTTTTGGGAAGGCAAGGTAGAACTCCCGCATGTACCATAAGTTGCGATGACCGAACCCCTTGCCGAACTCCGCCGTCAGCCGGTCTGCCACCTGCCGGATCAGCCGGGCACCGTACGCGGCGCGCTCCTCGCCTGCCTGTTCGTGCTCGACCAGAATGCGACCGACATGCCAGTAGGCCTGAACCATGACGGAATTGACCGCCCGGAAGGCTCCGACCCGTGCTTCTCGCAGGACCGCCTGGATCGCCTGTGCAGCCGACTCAACGGGCGGCGTCTCTTCGCCGCGATCAGTTGCAGTCGTCAGCAACGCCTTCTTCATGAAGTAGCACCTCCATGAAAGCAAAGACGAATGCCTTGTCGGCGGTTTTCAAATGGAGTAGCGCCCATCCCAGCTCCTACCTCAACGTCCAGCGAATCTGGAACAGACGCTGGACCTCGAACGTCGTCGCCAACTGCTTCTCGATACCGGCAATCAGGTCCGCCCGCTGCACGTCGATGCGGTCCTGTTCCTCGTACAAATCCCGGCGCTTGCGGTTCCGCTTCTGCTCCAGGTTCTTGATTTCCCGCTGTGCAGCAAGCTTATCGGCCAGGCTCACCGCCACGGCCGACTGCCGCCGCCCGTCCTTGATGGCGAGGTCGAGGTCCTTGAGTTCGCGCTCCAACCCGAGCTTCAGGTCGTCCGACCACCGGTCGAGCTTGCACACCTCGGCGTCGAAGTAGCGGCCGTTGCGGACCTCGACACCATCGAGGTTCAGCCGAACTTCGCGTTGGATTTCATCCTCCAAGACCTGCTGAGTGCCCGCTTCGCCCGCGTCGATGCCGGACAGGCGTAACAGGCGTCGGCACCAATCTCCGTCAAGGCTCGCCCCCGCGTCGCTGCGACCTGCCAGCAGGATGAACTGCTCTTCGGCCACTGAGCGCACGGTCAGGAGCGCACAATTCAGCCAGCCGCTTTGACCCTTGTTGCCCTCCAGCACGGCGATGCTCGCTCCGTAGCCATCGTAATCAAACACCAAATGCCGGGACGTGAGCGAGCGCCCGCGCGCCTGGGCAATGACGTGAGCGGCCAGCGGGTGATCCACGCGGGAAAACCAGGCCGTCGGACTCCGCCTCTTTCCAGTCCAAGCAGTACCAGGCCGCACGGGCCGCATCGCCGGTGTACTGGAAACGCGGCCGGTCAGCGGCAAACTTCGCGTCTCGGCCCAGTTCGAACCGCGTGAGATTCAAGAGCATCCGGCCGCGTTCATCCAACGACGCTTGGGCCTGGTCGCGATGCACGCGCAGCCGGGTCTGCACGTCCTCATCGAAGTGGTCGAGAAGACGTTGCCGCGTTTCGGTCATCTGAGCGGTGATTTGCTCATCCAGTTCCGCCTGCAAGGCGTCGAAGGCAGCGGCGATTTCCTCCGAAGTCCTGCAGCCTTGGTAGATGGCGGTGATGCGGCGCTCGATGTCCACGCCGGATTCGACGGCACCCAGGATCTCGTCCGATGCTCCAAAAACCCCTTCGAACAGCCTGAACTTCTGCGACAACAGGTCGAGCACCCGCCGGTCCGCCGCGTTGCGTTCGTTGACGAAGTTGACCACCACCACATCGTGGAGCTGCCCGTAGCGGTGGCATCGGCCGATGCGCTGCTCGACCCGTTGCGGATTCCAGGGCAGGTCGTAGTTGAAAACCAGTGAACAAAACTGGAGATTGACGCCTTCCGCTGCCGCCTCCGTCGCCAGCAGGATGGTCGCCTGGTCCTTGAACGCCTCGGTGATGGCGGCGCGGACATCGACCGACCTGGCACCCGTCGACCTGCCGTCACCTTCGTGGCGAGCCTGCCACTCGGCGTAGACGCGGCGGGCGGTCTCGTCGCCGTTGGAGCCGTTGAGCATGACCACTTGGCCCTGATAGCCATTTTGGGTCAGCACGTTGAACAGGTAGTCCTGTGTCCGGCGTGATTCCGTGAACACGACGGCTTTGCGGGCGGCGCCGATCGCTTGCGTCTGGGAAAACGCTTGCGTCAACGCCCGCAACAGAGCGCCTGCTTTGGCGTTGGATTCGATGGTGCCCGCCAGATCCAGGCAGCTTTCGACGAAGCTGATTTCATCGGCGAGCAGCTTCGGATCGACGGCCTTGGCATCGGCAACGGGCTCGTCTTCAGCTTCCCAGTCGTCTTCCAGTTCGTCCAACGCCTCGAAATCATCGCGAACGAGGTCTGTGGCTGGTGGCTGGGCGGGCAACTCGGCCTGCATCGCCCGCAGTCGCGCCCGCAGCGCGCGCAACGTGTCCGCGATGGCGAAGGATGAGGAGGCGAGCAGCTTGCGCAGCACCATCGTCATCAGCGCCCGCTGGGAAGTGGGCACGGCGTACAGCTCGTCGCGGCGCAGGTACTCGGACACCTGTTCGTATAAGGTGTGCTCCGCGTTGGACGGATAGAACTCCTGCGTCACCGCGACCCGCTGGGTAAACCGAACATACTCCAGCACTTGCTTGCGAAGCGTCCGCTGGCACACCTCGGCAAGGCGCTGCTGCAAGAGGCGATTGCGGGCGCCGTCGTCGGCATCGCGGATGAACTGCTCGCGGAACGAAAGCGGGTCGCCGAACAGGTGCGGATCGATGACGCTGCAGAGGCCGTACAGCTCCATCAAGGAGTTCTGCAGCGGCGTTGCGGTCAACAGCAACTTCTGGGTGGCGGCAAGTCCCATCGTCACCGCCTTGGCGGTCTTGTTGCCCTTCTTGTAGACGTTGCGCAACCGGTGGGCTTCGTCGATGACCGCGAGATCCCAGGGCACGGCCGCGACGCTATGCTGATGCTGCGCCGCAAAGCTGTAGGACGTGACGATGACCTGGTCGTCGAGGTCAAACGGATTCGGCTTGCCTTCCGCGACGTAACGAGACCACGAGCGGCTCTCCAGCACCACCGACGGCAGGTAGAACTTTTCCCAAAGTTCCTGCTGCCATTGTTTGCGCAGCGCCGCTGGGACCACGACCAGGATGTGGCGGCGCCGCTCCGCCCAACGCTGTGAGATGACGAGGGCAGCTTCAATCGTCTTGCCCAGGCCCACTTCGTCGGCAAGGATGACGCCCTTCGACAACGGTGAACGCAAGGCGAACAAGGCCGCGTCGACCTGGTGCGGGTTCAAGTCCACGCGTGCATTGGAGATCGCACGGGACAGGTGTTCGACCGAGTCGGGCGCACCCTGCACGGTGAGGGCGTAGGCCCAGTACTGCGCGTGGTAGGCCGTCGTCATTTCTTGACGGGCTCCAAACCCTTGTTGTCGATCTGGCCGCCTGCTTCGATCCAGGCCATCGACTTCGCTTTCGGCACCCGCCACTGGCTGCCGACCGGCACGGCGGGCAACTTGCCTTCGCGAGCCAGCACGTACGCGGTCCGCTGCCCGATGCGCAGCAGCTTGGCGACCTCCGGGATCGCAAGCACCCCCTTGTCCACGAACCGACCTCAACGACCCCGCCTTGCCAGCGGTCGCCAAGCCGGGACTGTACTGCGGGGCCGGAACGCGGGCAACCGGGCGGCGCCGCCAGGGCGCAGGTCGCGGACAGTGCGCTTTGCTTTGGATGCATAGAAAGCAACATCATGTCGTTGGCAACTTTCCGAACGGGTCATGCGCAGGCATGCTGACGGAGGGTGTATGCAATTCACTCCCGTCGCGAGGCCCAAGAGCCCGGGCGAGGCTCCTGCCGCGAGCGGCGGACCGCCATCGCGCCCTTGCTCACGGGTGGTGCGAGCAGGCAGCCTGCGTCCCTTGCCGCCGTGACGGCATACCCACCCGCGGCGCGGTTTCACGCAGCTGCCTCCCGCGCCAAAGGCAAACCCTGCGCGACGACGGAATCAAGGCGGCCACCCCCACCACCCTTCCCGCCGGCCGCCCACTCCGTGCTATGCTGCGCGCCCTTTGCGCCCTGGCGGAGTGCAATGCCCCCTGTTCCTGCGATTCTCGACAACGGCACCGTGCTGGCTGATTCCTACGTGGTCGAGCGGTCGCTCGGCGGCGGCGGCATGGGCCACGTGTACCTGGCGCGCGATCTGCGGCTGGACCGCTTGGTGGCCATCAAGCTCTTGCACGCCGAGGTCGCGGCCAACGAAGACGCCGAGGCGCGCTTTCGCCGCGAGGCCCACGCGCTGTCGCGGGTGCTGCACCCCAACGTCGTGGGCATCCACGCGTTTGGCCGCCACGGCGACTCGTGGTTCCTGGTCATGGAGTACGTGGAGGGCCAGAGCCTGGAACAGTTGATGGCCGCCGGCCCGATGCCGCTCGAAGTCGTCCTCGATCTGACCCGCCAGGTGGCGGCGGGGCTGTCTGAAGCCCACGCGCTCGGCATCGTGCACCGCGACATCAAGCCGGGCAATGTGTTGGTGCGCACCCTGGCGTCGGGCGGAGTGCTGGCCAAGGTCGCCGACTTCGGCTTGGCGCGGTCGATTGCGTCGGCAGGGTCGGTAGCGGTGACGCGGGCGGCGGAGATCCCCGGCACGCCGGCCTACATGTCGCCCGAGCAGATCCAGGCGCAGCATGTCGACGGCAAGAGCGACTTGTACTCGCTGGCGGTCATGGTCTACCAGATGCTGACAGGCCAACTGCCGTACGCGCGCGAAACGGTGCAGGCGATGCTCATCGCCCACCTCATCGACGACCCGCCGCAGTTCAGTTCGAGCATCCTGCGCGCCGTGCCGCCGGCCGTCGAGCGCGAGTTGCGCAAGGGGTTGGCCAAAAAGCGCGAGGACCGCCAAGCCGACGTGCTGGCGTTCGCCCGGGCGTTGGAGCGCGCGGCCGGACGCAACATGGTGTCTGGCGCCATCGAACTGGCCGACTGCCCGGCTTGCATGCAGCCGGCGACGCCCGGTGGCTTCTGCACCCAATGTGGCAGCGCCGTGCCCGGCGTGCGCTGTTCGGCGTGCGGCACCGAGGCGGCCGGCGAGCGCTATGCCTGCGACAGTTGCGGCGCGTCGCTGCTGGCGTGGCCGTCGGCGGCGGGCGCGCTGGTGGCGGGGTTGCGCGAATCGAGCATCGTGCTGTTGACCGCGCAGTTGGCGGCGACCGGCATCGAGGCCCAGGCCGATCGCGCCGCGCTCTTTGCCACCGCCGTTGCCCGCGAGGGTGGCCGGCTGATGGCGCTGGTCGGCGGCGAGGCCTACGCGGTGTTCGGGCTGGGCGGCATGCGCGACGGCGACGCGGTGCGCGCGGTCGATGCGGCGCTGGCGTTCACGGCGCTGGCGGGCGATGCCGGGGGTGCGCCGCGGGCGGCAGTCGAAATCGGCGCCGTGGCCAGCCGCGGGTCGGGTGTGGCGTGGGGCGTGGCGATGCTGGGCGGGCCGGTGATTGCCCTGGCCCGCGATCGCCTCGATCACGCGCAGCCCGGCGGCGTTGTCATCGGCGACGCGGCCTACCGCGAGGCGCGCGGCGTGTTCGAATTCCGCCACGACGCCCGCGGCCACGTGCGCCACGTGCTGCGCAGGCGCGATGCGTCGTTGGCGCTGGCCGATTACATGGCCCGCGAAGTGGCCAAGCCGTTTGTCGGACGCAACTTGGAGCTGAACCTCGCGCTGCGGGCGTGCAAGAAGGTGCGGCGCGAGGGCTGCCTGAGTGCGCTCGTCATCGCCGGGCCGCCCGAGGCCGGCAAATCGCGGCTGGTCGGCGAGATGCTGCGCTCGCTCGAAGAAGGCGGCGACCCCTGGCGGTTCGAGCTGGTGCGCTGCAGCCCCGTCGAGCTGACGAGCGGCTGGCAGCCGTTTGCCGATCTGGTGCGCGACGCCATGGTGGGCGGCGAGGAACAACTGGCGGTGCGCCTGTCGCGTCTGCCCGGCCTGCAGGACGCGGACCCAGAGCGCGCCGTGCGCCGCGTGCAGGCCCTGATGCGCATGTTGGGCTTGGACCACGACGTCGGCCAGGGCGAGGCGCCGACGCCGGCCAGCGACGCCGAAATTCAGGCTGCCTTCGAGGCGTGGGCGGCGATCGTGCGCGGCATCTGCGCGCAGCAACCGATGGCGCTGGTCATCGAAGACCTGCAGTACGCCCGGCCGGTGGTGCTGCAACTCTTGGCCCACATCGCCCGCAGTTGCGAAGACGTGCCGCTGTGCCTGGTCCTGCCGCTGCGCAGCGATCGCGCAGAGGTGGTGTTGCAAGCCTTGCATCTGGCAACCTCGCGCACCGTGACCGTCGAAGTCGAACCACTCGAAGAGTCCGATACCGAGACGCTGGTCGCCGAAATGCTCGAAGGCCAAAAGCCGCCGGTGGGCCTGGTGTCGGCCTTGCAGCGCTTCGCCGAGGGGCTGCCCGGCCGCGTGGAGCAGGCGCTCGACACCTTGATGGACGAGCAACTGCTGGTGTTGAGCGACGTCGGCTGGAAGCTGTCGGCGGTGGCCGACGTCTCGGGCCTGCTGGACCGGTCGCTGCAGGATCTGCTGATGCGCCGCATCGGTCGCTTGGCGCCAGCGGACCGCTGCTTGCTCGAAGCGGTAGCGGTGGCGGGCGGATCGGCGCCCCACGGCATGTTGAGCGCAATGTTGCAGCGCCAGGTGCGGCCCGGCGACACCGAGCGCCTGCGCCAAACCGGGATGCTGGTCGAATCGCGCACCCAGCCGTTCGCCGGCCATCGCGAGTGGCAACTGCGGCCCGAGACGCTGACCCAGGTGCTGCTGAACGGCATGCTGCGCAGCGCCCGGGTCGAGATGCACCAACGCGCCGCGCAGTGGCTCGAGCTGTGGCCGGGAGCCCGACCGCCGACTTTTGGGGCGCGCTTGGCCCACCACCACTTGGAGGCCGGCGACGTCGCCGATGCCGTGCGTCACCTGCTGCGCAACGCCGGCAACGCCGTGCATTCGTTCGCGACGCGCGACGGGTACGACGCCTACACGCTTGCCGCCGACGTGGCGACGGGCTGGTTCGATTCCGGCGACGAGCACGCCCGCCATCCGCTGGTGTGGGCACTGGTCGGCCAAGCAGAGACCGGCCTCAAGATTGGCGAACTGCCGGCGGCGCTCGGCGCGACGGCGCGCATCATCGACCTGGCCAGCGACGCGTCGGGCATGTCGGCGGTGCGCATCCGCGCGCGCTGCCTGCGCGGCCAGGTGCTCGACAGCCAGGGCAACCCCGAAGAGGCGCTGCACGTCTTGCGCGCCGCCGTGGACGACGCCCGCAAGCGCGAGACTGGCTTTGGCGCCTCGGTGTACGCGGTCAGCCTCATCGCCATGGTGCTTTTGCGCACCGGCCGGGCGACCGAAGCCGAGCTCATCGCCCGCCGCGCCCTGGAGGAGTGCGAAGACGCCGAACTGGCCAACGACAACGAACTGAACCTGGGGGTCGGCCGCCTCCACACCTGGCTCGGCCACGCCCACGCCCGCAAGGGCGAACACGCCAACGCCCAGAGTCACTACGTGGCGGGCCGCATCGCCTTCTTGCAAGCACACGACGAACTGGCCGCCGCCAACGTCGAACTGTCGCTTGGCAACTTGGCGTGGCGCGCCGGCCGACTGGCAGAAGCGGAAGACGCCTACCGCAAGGTCGGCAAGCGCTTCGAGGGCCTGGACGACGCGCTCGGCACGGCGACGGCCCTGGCCAACCTTGGCAACGTTTTGCTCGACCAGGGGCGGGCCAAAGAGGCGCTGGACCTTTTGCGCGAGTCCGAGCGCACCCAGCGCCGCGTCGGCCGACTGGAAGTCCTGGCCGAGACGCTGCGGTTGCAGGGCCTGGCGCTGCGCGGCCTAGGCTACGTCGACGAGGCGCGCACCGCGGTGGCGGCGGCGCTGGCCCACGCCGAAAAGACCGGCCAGTCGGCGGCGGCAACGGCGGCGCGCGATACCCTGGTCAAGGTCGCTGCAGCGATTTGAACATCCGCGCTCAGGGTCTTGCGGCTGGTTCGACAATGAATTCAGTCGCTTGCATCGGATCGAGCGGCATAGGTGACGGCGGGAGCCCGCTTCCAGCATAATCGCACGCCACCCGCATCGCTTCCCGGTGGTCGAGGTCTCCGTGAGCGCCCCGTCGGTCCCTTTCGATACGCTGCCGCTGGCCATCGCCGAGCTGCGCGCGGAAATCGACGCCGCCCTGGGGCGCGTGCTCGACCGCGGCCGATTGGCGCGCGGCCCGGAGTTGCCTGCGTTCGAGGCCGAGTTCGCTGCGGCGTGCAACGCCCGGCACTGCGCAGGCGTAGGCAGCGGGCTGGACGCCCTGGAGCTCATCCTGCGGGCCTACGGCATCGGCCCGGGCGACGAAGTGCTGGTGCCTGCGCACGCCTTCGTGGCGACCTGGCTCGCCGTGTCCCATGTGGGCGCGACTCCGGTGCCGGTCGAGGTGGACCCGCGCACGTACTGCCTGGCCGCTCCGTCGTTGCGCGACACGGGCCTCGTGGACGCGCTGACGCGGCGCACCAAGGCGCTGATTGCCGCCGACCTGCACGGACGCAAAGTGCCCGCGCGACAACTGGCACCGTTTTGCCGCGAGCACGGCCTGCGCTTTGTCGTCGACGCATGCCAGTCGCACGGGGCGCGCGCGGTGGACGGCACCGACCGCGGGCTGATGGGTGACGCGGCGGCCTACTCGTTCCACCCCACCGCGAACTTGGGCGGATTGGGCGACGGCGGCGCAGTGGTCAGCGACGACGCGGAACTGATGGATCGGGTGCGCCAATTGCGGAGCTACGGCGCCACGTTCGACACCGGCAGCGATGTTCGTGGCATCCACAGCCGACTGGGCGAGTTGGACGCCGCCGTGCTGCGTGTGCGCTTGCGTCACCTCGACGATTGGAACCGCCGGCGGCAGGACCTTGCCAGCAAGTACTTGGCGTTGCTGCAAGGCCAGGCCGAGGTGCTGTCTCCGGCAGGCGACGCCGCCAGTTGCGACGTGTGGCACCACTTCGTCGTGCGCACCGAACACCGCGAGGCGCTCGTC
The DNA here is from genome assembly GCA_016875335.1 of Deltaproteobacteria bacterium. GTDB lineage: Bacteria > Myxococcota_A > UBA9042 > UBA9042 > UBA9042 > SXRM01. The sequence goes on from VGRO01000107.1 coordinate 10,352, forward strand.
GACCACTTGCGCGCCGCCGGCGTCGAAACGGCGGTCCACCCCAGGGTCGCGTGCCACCAGAGCGCGGCCTATGCCCGGCAGTTCGCCGGCCGCGGGCTGCCACTGGCCGAGGCGCTCGCGGCGCAATGCCTGAGTCTGCCCATGTCGCCACACCACACCGCCGAGCAGATAGGCTACGTCGGCCGCGCGGTGCTCGCGTTCATCGCAGGGCGGTAGCGGGCCGGTTCACAACTGCGGCCAGCCGCTGGCGCCTTCCTGGCGATCGAACTCGCCCAGTTCACGGACGCGCTGGAACACGACTTCGGTGGCCTGCGCGGCGTCCAGGCCCTGGGCTTGCAGGTCGCCCGCGCGCAGGGCCGCCCCGAAGCGCACACGAATCGGCTCGCCACGCTGACCCTTGGGGCGCAGGTTGCGGCCAAACTCGCGCTGGAAGCTCGAACTCATGCCGGCGATGAACACGGGCAGGATGCGTACCTCCGGGTCCACCTCGGCGACCAGCATGCCCAGGCCTGGCTTGACCGGCAGGTAGGTGTAAGGGTCCCGGCCCTTGCCGCGCGTTCCCTCGGGGTGGATGCCGATGACCACGCCGGGGCCGAGCGCCGCCGCCATCTGGCGAAAGCCCACGGCGTTGAGGAGCCGCTTGCGTTCATCGCGGAACACCGGCGGCCACATGACCGCGCCCGACGCCGCGAAGTTGACCAGGGCGCCGAGCGGGTGGGTGTAGAAGAAGTTGGCGCGCACCGGAAAAAGCAGTGCCTTCATCAGCGGCGTGTGGTGGGTCACGTACGCACTGATGACGTACATGTCGAAAAACGAGCGATGGTTGGACACCAGCACCAGCCCCTTGGGAGCGGCGAGGCGGTCGAGGTGCTCCAGGCCGCGCGGTGCCAGCAGGTGGCGCAGGCCGACCAGGATCGTCGCGCCGTTGACCTTGCCGAGCGTGGCGTGGATCGCGCGCACCACGCGCGGTCGGCGGTTGATGCCCTCGATGAACGGGACGGCGATTCTCTCGAACCCGCGCAGTTGGTCGCGTGGCATGGGCGGAATGTCGGACATCGGCTCGGCCGGGTGCGGGCCGTGGGCGGCGCGCGGGCGAATTGTTGCGATGTATGGCTTGGCGTCAAGGGAGGTGGCTGGCAGCGCGGATCGCGGATCGACCCCTTGCCCCGCCGCCGCCCGTGGACCACACTTGCCACCCGCGGCCGGTCCGGCCGCCAGCCCAAGGTGCCGCCCGCCGATGTTGCTCGCCATCCATGAATTCGAGCGCAAGCCGCGCCACGACGCCCGCGCCATCAACGCGTTCCTTGCCAACCACCAGTTCCCGTTGGTCGAGGGCCAGAGCGTGACGTTCGTGTTTCGCGGCCAGGCCGACGAGGTGCATCTGCGGCACTTCATCTTCGGCTTGCAGAGTGACCAGCCGATGACGCGGGTGGGCATTAGCGATCTGTGGTACGTGGTGCTCGACGTGCCCAGGCGGTCGCGCTTCGAGTACAAGTTCGACGTGCACCGCGGCACCAAGAGCACCTGGGTGCGCGACCCGCTGAACAAGCGCATGGCCCAGGACCCCTTCGGCGCCAATTCGGTGTGCGTGACGGAGGGCTACGAGGCGCCGGACTGGGCCGAGTTCGACCCAGAAGCGCGCGAAGGCCACATGGTCGAAACGGTCATCCCGCACACCCCGTGGGGCGACACGCGCAACTTGTCGGTGTACCTGCCGGCGCGCTACCGGGAGACCCGCCGCTACCCGCTGCTGGTGGTGCACGACGGCGGCGACTACCTCAAGTTCGCGCGCATGAAGTTGGTGCTCGACAACCTCATCCACCGGCTGGAGGTGGCTCCACTCATCGTCGCCTTTACCCATCCGCGCGACCGCATGACCGAGTACCCGGACGACTCCAAGCATCAGGCGATGATTGTCGACCACGTTGTACCGTTCGTCGAATCGCGCTATCCGACCTATGCAACGCCCTCCAACCGTTGCCTGATGGGCGCCAGTTTTGGCGGCGTGGCGAGCCTGAGCACGGCGTGGCGGCACCAGGGCGTGTTCGGCAAGTTGCTTTTGCAGTCCGGCAGCTTCGCGTTCACCGACATCGGAACCCACAAACGCGGGCCGGCGTTCGACAAGGTCGTCGAGTTCGTCAACGAATTCCGGGAGAACCCTGGCCGCCCCTGCGATCGCGCGTACCTGAGCTGCGGCACGTACGAGTCGCTCATCTACGAGAACCGCTCGATGGTGCCGTTCTTGCAGGGCATCGGCCTGGACGTGCGCTTTGAAGAGGCCCGCGACGGCCACAACTGGGAGAACTGGCGCGATCGGCTGCGTTCGGCGCTCAGTTGGCTGTTTCCGGGTTCGCTGTGGATGGTGTACGAGTAGCCGCGCTGGCCCGGGCGCTGGCGCCGGTGCCGGCAGGCTCCTGGGCGGTGACCCATCGCCTGAACGACCGTCCGCCCGCGGCATCTTGGCCGGACCGCCGGCCATGGCATTGTCGTGCGCGGTGCCTTTGCGCGGCGATTGCGCCGCCGAACCGCCAGCGGTACAAGCCCGCACATGCCGACCGACCCATCGCCACAGGCCGCCACACCCTGGCTTCCCCACCACGACGTCGCTGGCGGTGCGCTGGCCGCTGCGACCCACATCGGCGTACTGCTCCACGGCATCTTCGGCTCCGCGCGCAACCTGCGTACGTTCGCGCAGTCGCTTTCGGGCGCCCTGCCCGGCTGGACCTGGATCGTGGCCGACCTGCGCAACCACGGCGACTCGCCGGGCGCGCCGCCCCCGCATGACCTCGACGCCTGCGCCGACGACGTGCGCGCGCTGTGCCGGGCGCTCGGCGTCGCTCCGGCGGCCGTCGTCGGGCACTCGTTCGGGGGCAAGGTGGCGATGCAGCTCTTGGCCGACCCATGGCCGGAACTGCGAACCATCGGCGTGCTGGACACCCACCCGCACCTGCGCTGGCACGACGAAGCCGGCACGGACGGCGTGGACCACGTCTTGCGCGTCCTCGGCCAGGTGCCGCAACCGCTCGCCCGGCGCGCGGACGTGATCGGCCCTCTGACCGCGGCGGGCATCGACCCCGCCGTCGCCCAGTGGATGACCACGAATTTGCGCGCAGCCAGCGATGGCTACCGCTGGAAGTTCGACCTGCCAGCGGTGGTGCAGATGTTGGACTCCTATTTCAGCACCGACAGTTGGCCGCGCCTGCGTGCTGTGCCCGCCGGCATGGCGGTCCACGTCGTGCGCGCCGGCCGCTCGTCGCGCTGGACGCCGGAAACCTTGGTGGACCTCCGAGCGCTCGCGCCTGCGGTGACCCTGCACACCCTGCCGAACGCCGGCCACTGGATGCACGTCGACGACCCGGCGGGCCTGTGCGCGGTGCTCGTCGCCGCACTGGAGGGCCTGTGACCGCGTGGGTTGCGCTGTGCGGCGGGTTGGATCCGGCAGGCCAGGCCGGGCTGGCAGCCGATCTGCACGCCTGTTTTGCGCTGGGCGCCCGCGGCATGCCGATCGCGTGCGGTCGGACCGCCCAGTCCGACGGCCAGTTTACGGCCGCGTGGGCGACGCATACCGCGGAGTTGGCCATCGTGCTGGCGGCGATCACCAGTCCATCGGTCTGCGCCATCAAGACCGGCATGCTCGGCTCGGTGCCCAACTTGCGCGCGGTGGCGGCGTGGGCGCGTTCCCAAGGCGTGCCGCTGGTCGTGGACCCGCTCGGCCGGACGACCTCAGGCGGCTGGCTTTATCCCAAGGACCAGGTGGACACGGTTCGCAAGGCGATGCTGCGCGACCTCTTGCCGGCGGCGACCGTGGTCACGCCCAACTGGCACGAGTTGGCGTGGCTCAGTGGCCGCGAACCCGCACGCACCGAGCGCGAGTTGGCGACGCAGGCTGCCCTGCTGCCGTGCCCGGCGTGGATCAAGGGCGGCCATGCGCCACATCCGGCGCTGGCTCGCGATTGGCTGTGGACAGGATCGGCGCTCGGCGCTCGGCCCATTCGGCCGCCCTGGCCAGGCACGCCGCGCGGCACGGGGTGCAGGCTGGCGACCGCGATCGCCATCGGCCTGGGTCAGGGCAAGGACCTGGAGGCGGCCGGCTGCGAGGCAGAACAGTGGCTGGACGCCTGGGCCCGGCGACTGCCGATGCCTACGGCTTGAACGACCACTTGGCGAAATTGGCCTCGACCTCGGCCTTGGTCGGTTGGTGGGTCTTGGTGACCTTGGCAACCTGGAAGTCGGCGATGGCGTCGACGATGGCCTTGTTGCTGTCGATGTCCTTGGCGAAGACCGCGGGCACCTGGTCTTCTTCGTAGATCGCCTTCCACGGACACGCCGGCTCGCAGTTGGTGCAGTCGATGCACTCGTCGGGGTTGATGTAGAGCTGGTTCTGCCAGTTGTTGGCTGCGCTCGCCTTGACCTCATAGATGCATTCGACCGGGCACACGTCAGCGCAGGCGGTGTCCTTGCAGTCCGTGCAGAGGCTGGTGATGATGTAGGGCATTGGAGTTTCTCCGTTTTTCGTCGTCGCGGCGGGGATTGTTCGGGCCTCGGCGCACTGCGCGGGCGGCGCAATCATGGCGAGGACGGGCGCGGTTGTCGAGGTGGGCAGCGTACCTTGGCTGCGCAGATGTCTGCGACAGGCCACTGCGGCCCGTCACGGCCCAGCACACCCAGCGAGGCCCGCAATCCACTCCGACACCAGTTTGACACCGGCGGCATGCGGCACCGCCACCGCCAGCGGCGGCATCAAGGTGCCGCTCTGCGGCGTTTGGAGCATGCGCTGCACCAGCACCGACTTGCTCGCCGAGCCGGGCGCAAGGATCTGCGCGCCCGCGACGCCAAGGTCGCCGGCCTGTGGCGCGAGGCCACACGCCTTGGTCTGGGCCAGCGACAGCGAGAAGCGCAGGTCGAGGTCCGACGGCGAACCGCCGCCCGGCCGGTGGCAGTGCGCACAATTGCTGTGCAGGTAGGCGCGCGCCGCTGGACCCAAGGCGCCGCCATACGCGACGCCCGCCTCGACGCCTTGCAGGTCGGCGAACTCCGCGACCGCGGCACCGCTCAGCCCGGCCTTGGCGAACCATCCCGCTTTGGCGAACAAGTCGATCTGGTTGAAGCCCTGCAACTTCGACGCGGGCCGGTCGAGCTGCGCCGACTGCACGCCGAGCACCAGGTCGTCGGCAGTGGCGGCGCGGTGGCACTGGCCGCACTGCGCCTGGCTCGGCAGCGTCCAGGTCTTGGCCTTGGTGGCGCCGCCCTCGTTGACCGTGAACGCCTGCTGGCCCCCGCCCAGCCACAAATCGGCGTCCTTGCCGTCGGCCTGCCAGCGAAAGGTCCAGAACGACCAGGTTGTGGCGTCGCGGCGCAAGAAGCGGGTTTCCACGGGCGTGCTGCCGCCGTCGCCAAGCGCGAAATGCTTGATGAGCAGCGTCCCCACCGGCAGCTTCCAGCTTTGCGCTGGATCGTCGGGTACGCCGACCGGCCCTGCGCTTCCAGGTTTTGGGGTGGCGCCGGCCGGCAGCACCAGCCAGCGCTGCTTGTGCGCACCATCGCTCCACAGCGGGGCGTTGAGTTCGTACGGCACCACGCCGGCCGCGGGCTGCAGCGGCGCAAGGGTGGTGAAGCACCCGGTTTCGCTCAGTTTCTTGGGCAACGCCGGTCCGGCCGGCGCCGCGGTCGTTTGCTGCACCACTTTCCAGATCTTGGCCGGAAAGAGTTGCGCCACGTACAACTCGCCGTCTCGGTCTTCGCCAAAGGTCACCGGGTGGTCGGGGGTATCGAGCACTTCCTTGGTGGTATAGCCGCCCTTGCCGTCGGGAACCGTGGTCCAATACTTGCCGGTGTCGTAGTCGCCAGAGATGTATGCGCCGTACAGCGCCGGGTTCTGCGAACCGCGGTACACGAAGCCGCCGGTGATCGAGTTCGATTGGCCGTGCGGCAGGTCGGCCACGGGCATGGTCAGGCCGGTCTTGTCGCAGTTGGTGGCCGGGTTGTAGCAATACGAGCCTTCCAGGATGCGCCAGCCGTAGTTCTTGCCGCTCTCGATGATGTCGATTTCCTCCCACTTGTTCTGGCCGACGTCGGCGGCCCAGATGTGGCCGGTCAGGCGGTCTACGGTGACGCGCCACGGGTTGCGCATGCCGAGCGCAAAGATTTCAGGCTTGTACGCGGCGTCGCCGACGAATGGATTGGATTTCGGGATGGCGTACGGCTTGCCGCCGTCGGCCTTGTCGACGTCGATGCGCAGGATCTTGCCCAAGAGCGTCTGCTTGTCCTGCCCGGCGTTCAGCGGATCGCCGCCCGAGCCGCCGTCGCCCATGGCGATGTGCAGGTAACCCAGGTGGTCGAAGTAGATCTGGCCGCCGTTGTGGTTGGTGTACGGCTGCACGATGGTCAGCAGTTTCTTTTCGGAGGCAGGATCGGCCATTTCGGGGTCGGCCGCCGACATCGTCCACTCGCTGACGACCGTGGAGAACGTCCCGGTGGAGGTGTAGTTGACGTAGAACTTTCGCTTCTGCTTGAACTTTGGATGAAACGCCACCGACAGCAGGCCGCCCTCGCCGGCGGGGTTGACCTTGCTCTGGATGTTCAGGACCAACTTCTGAGTCTTGACGTTGGGGTCGTTGTCGAAAACGTGGATCTGGCCCGGCCGCGACACCACGACCATGCGATCGCTGCCGTCGGGAAAATGGGTCAAGTGGATGGGCTGCGACACCGCCAGTTGCGTGAACCACGGCACCAGGGCAATCGACGACGCCTTGGGCAGTTCGCCGGCCAGCTTGCAAGGCGACGCGCCCACGCCCGCAGGCACAGCGGAGGCACAGGCATCGTCGCCAGCCTTGCACGCTCCGGCTGCGCACGCATCGCCCTTCGTGCAGGGGTCGCCGTCGTCGCAGACGGCGCCGTCGGGCTTGGCGACGGTCGCGCACGCGCCGCCTTCGCACACGGCCGCTTTGCACGGCGGTGCGGGTGGGCATGCCGCTGGATTGCACGGCGGCGATGCGTCCTGTGGGGCCACTTCCGCTGCCTCGGGTCCGACGTCCGCGGCGGGGCCCGGCAGGTCCAAGACTGCGTGCGCGTCGCCACCGTCGTTCGCGTCGGCGAGGATGGCGTCGACCGGGCCGGTGTCGGGCGCTCCGTCGAACCCGCCGTCGGGTGCGGTGCCGGTGTCGCTGTCCGCGTCCACGGCCGCCGCATCTGGTTGCAGGTTTTCGGCTACGCCCACATCGACCGCGCCAGCCAGGGTGTCCGGTCCGCCCAACGTGGCGGTGGACGCCGATCCCCCGGCGCTGCAGGCTCCGCACATGGCCGCCGCGCTCCACACCCAACCCGAAATCTGCCGCATCGCCCGACCTCCGGCGCGCATGGTAGCTGCGGCCGGCGCCAGCGCAACCGTCCAGCGCGCGGGGGCCATCGCTTGCTCAGCCGCCGCGCCCGGCTACTTGGGCGCCCCGGCAGCAATCCACGCCTTGAGGGCCGCGATGCCACAGTCGGCATCGATGGGTTCGGTCGCGCCCACCGGCATCAGCTTGCCCTGCCCCGGTTGCGGCTGGGTGACCTTGACCACGAGGAACGAGTCGTTGGGCTTGCCAGGTTCGACGCGCACGAACCCGGCGGCGCCTGGGTGCAGCGCTTGCACACCGACCAACTGCGCGTAGCTTTTGCCTTGTTCCAGGACCAGTTCACCTGCATGCTTGGCCGCGGAATGGCACGAGCCAAAGGCACACGAGGCCGCGAAGTAGTCCTTTTCGAGCGAGGCCAGCGTCGGCTTGACGTTGCAGGGGTTGGCCGCGGCTTCGGCCGCGTCTTGGGGCGACACCTCGTTGGACGTCGCCTCGGCAAAGCCGTCCGCGCTCCCAGAGTCTGCGCCGGCCAAGCCGCTTGTGGCCGTGTCTGCTGGGGCGTCGCCGACCGCGCCCTTGTCGGCCGCGACATCCCCGGGAGCCGGCAGCGGCGCGGCAGTGCCGCACGCCGCGGCCGCCGCTACCGCGAACAGGACGATCGCGGGCCGCACGGCTATTCTTCAAAGCCGATGCCGCTGGCGTCGGACTTGGACTTGAGCAGCGCCCGATACAGGGTCTCTTGAATCTTGCGATTGATGCGCGGCCACGACACGACGACCTTGGCAAACTGGCTGGGGTTCAGCACCTTGCGAAATGCGGCGGTGCGCTCGTATTCGATTTCTTCCAGACGCTTGCGGCTGGCGATGAGCTCGTCGACCAACTTGGTGATGGCCGCGTCGTTGGGTTTGGGATCCTTGAGTTGCTTGTCGAGGTCAGCGCGGCGCTGGCGTTGGTCTTGCCGGGTGGCAATGACCTTGTCTTCGTAGCCGGCGGCGATTTCCACCACCTTGGCGACGGCGGTGACGTCGGGCTTGAGCACATCGGCCAGTTCCTGGGCCCTTAGGCCGCGAATGCGCTGCAGCAGCTTGGCGCGCGCCTCCTCCCGCTGCTTGGGATCAACCTTCTTGAGCGGGGGCTTGGCCGCAACTGGCTTGCCCGGCGAGGCGGTGGGGTTGGCCGGTGCAGGCAGACGGGCCGGAGCGCCGCCGTGCTGAGGGGGCCGCGCGGCGGGCGC
>VGRO01000108.1 GCA_016875335.1 Deltaproteobacteria bacterium
CGTGGCGGAGATGCGGATGCGGCCCTGCATGCTGTCGGTCCGCGCGAGCTGGATGCCGAGGCGGGTGATCGGGGCGAACTCGGCGGGTTTGTTGGCGTAGCATGCAACGCTGTGAGCGGTTGCGGTCGCGGGTCTGCCCGACACCCCCACTCAGCGGCTCGCACATGCTCAACGATTCTCGAACGCCGAGATCGCTACTTGCCTTTCGCAGTCAGCCCCTTGAGCCAGGCCACCAGCGTGTCCAGTTCGGCGTCGCTGCCTTTCCATCCAGCCTTGTGCTTGACCTTCTGGCCCGGCGTGGTGCTGCTCTCCTTGTCCATCTCTTTCTTGACCCACTTCTTGAGCCAACTGACATCGCGCTGGGCGCCCACGCCTGACAGGTCGACGATGGTGTCCTTCTCGGCGGCGGCGGCGAGGCCGAGCGCGCTGACCTTGTGGCACTTGGTGCACTTGTGGTCGACGAACACTTTCTTGCCGTCGGCCCCCGGGGCTGGTTCAGCCTTGTTCTCGGCAGGCTTGGTCTCGGCAGGCTTGGTCTCGCCCTTGGGTTCCGCGGGCTTGGCGGCGTCGGCCTTGGGTGCCTCGGGCGCGGCCGGCGCGGTCTTGGCGGGCGGCTTGGCCTTCTTCTTCTTGGCGGCGTCGGCGCCGAGCGGAGCCAGCAGGGTCAGGGCGCAAAGGCCCACGAACATCGCACGCAGGGACATGGCAAATTCCTTTCGCCGGTCCAGGGCCGGCCCAGGTGCGCGCGATGGACCTGGCGATGACCACGCCACCGCGCACACGCCCGGCCCAACGCCGGCAGTGTGCCACCACCGCGGCCGGCGCGCGCGCAGCATCGGGAACCGCGAAGTGCCCTGCGCTGGGCTCCAAATGGGAGAAGCAGGCCCGGTGTGAACCGCAGGGCCGCGGAGTTGGCGGTGCCCGCGCGACAACCCCGTGACAGGACATCGCCAATTTGGCTCTCCTGCGCCTTGACCGACCCCGGGCGACCGCCGATCTTGGGCGGTGGGGCTGGGCCGCACCCGTGGCCGCCCATCGCGCGAGGCCGGCCATGGCGTTTTCTGACAGCACCCAGCGCATGATCACCATCGACGGCAACGGCGCGGTGGCGGCCATCGCCTACAAGTGCAGCGAGGTCATCGCGATCTACCCGATTACGCCGTCCAGCTCGATGGGCGAACAGGCCGACGAGTGGGCGACAGCGGGAGAGCCCAACCTGTGGGGCGACGTGCCGCAGGTGGCCGAGATGCAGTCCGAAGGCGGCGCGGCGGGCGCCGTCCATGGCGCGGTCGTGGCGGGCACGCTGGCGACCACGTTCACGGCGTCGCAGGGCCTGCTGCTGATGATCCCCAACATGTACAAGCTGGCCGGAGAGTTGCAGCCGTTCGTGATGCACGTGTCGGCGCGCACGCTGGCCACGCATGCGCTGTCGATCTTTGGCGACCACAGCGACGTCATGGCCTGCCGCGGGACCGGGTTTGCGATGCTGTGCGCCGGATCGGTGCAAGAAGCGCAGGACTTTGCCGCAGTCGCCCACGCCTGCGCGCTGCGGGGTCGCGTGCCGTTTCTGCACTTCTTTGACGGCTTTCGGACCTCGCACGAGGTGGCCAAAGTTGCGCTGCTGCAAGATGACGACCTGCGGGCGCTCCTCGACCCTGCCGATCTTGCGGCCCACCGCGAACGGGCGCTGACCCCCGATCGGCCCAAGCTGCGCGGCGCGGCGGCCAACCCCGATACGTTTTTCCAGGCCCGCGAGGCGGCCAACCCGTACTACCAGGCGCTGCCGGATCACGTAGAGGCGGCGTTCGCGCAGCTTGCGGCGTTGACGGGTCGCGCCTATGGCCAGGTGGACTACGTCGGCGACGCTGCGGCCGAGCGCGTGGTGGTGCTGATGGGGTCAGGGGCGGAATGTGCCGAAGAAACGGCGCGCTGGCTCAACGACCGCGGCGACCGGGTGGGCGTGGTCAAGGTGCGGCTGTACCGGCCCTTTCCGCGCGCTGCCCTGGTGGCTGCCCTGCCGATCACCTGCACGCGCATCGCCGTGCTCGACCGCTGCAAGGAACCGGGCGCGCCGGGTGAACCGCTGTATCTCGACGTCCTTGCCGCACTGCGCGAGGCGGAAGCCGACGGACGGGTGGACCGGGCGCCTGACGTCATCGGCGGTCGCTATGGCTTGTCGAGCAAAGAGTTCACGCCGGCGATGGTGCGCGCCGTGTTCGACGAACTGGGTCGCGAGCGCCCGCGGCGGTCGTTCACCATTGGCATCCGCGACGACGTCAGCCGCCTGTCGCTGGACTGGGATGCGGCGTGGTCGATCGAACCCGACGACGTGGTGCGCGCGGTGTTCTACGGCCTCGGCGCCGATGGCACGGTCGGCGCCAACAAGAACGCCATCAAGATCATCGGCGAAGAAACCCATCACTTTGCGCAAGGGTACTTCGTCTATGACTCGAAGAAGTCAGGCGCGCTGACCGTGTCGCATTTGCGCTTCGGACCGCGGCCCATCCAGTCGAGCTACCTCATCGACAAGGCCGGGTTCGTCGGTGTCCACCAGTGGCAGTTTGTCGACCGCTACGACGTATTGGAGCGCGCGGCGCCCGGCGCCACCGTGCTGCTCAACAGCCCGCTGGAGCCCGACCGCGTGTTCGACGCCCTGCCCTTGCCGATGCAGCGCGCCATCCTCGAGCGCGGCCTGCGGCTCCATGCCATCGACGCGGTAGCGGTTGCCCGGCAGGCTGGCATGGGCGGGCGCATCAACACCGTGATGCAGACGTGTTTTTTCGCGCTCGCCAACCTGTTTTCGCGCGAGGAGGCCATCGGCCACATCAAACGCGCCATCGAAAAGACCTACGCCGGCAAGGGCAGCGAGGTGGTGCGCAAGAACTTTGCGGTCGTCGACGCCGCGCTGGACCACTTGCGGCCGGTGCCGCTGCCGGACCACGTGACGGCCGATCACGGGTTGCCGCCGCCGGTGCCCGCCCACGCCCCAGAGTTCGTGCAGCGGGTGACCGCGCTGATGCTGGCTGGCCACGGCGACTTGCTGCCGGTGAGCGCCTTTGCCGCCGACGGCGTCTGGCCGACCGCGACGGCGCAGTGGGAGAAGCGCAACCTGGCCCTGCGCATCCCCGTGTGGGACGCAGACCTGTGCATCCAGTGCAACAAGTGCGCCGTGGTCTGCCCGCATGCCGCCATCCGCACCAAAGTCTTTGCACCCGAGACCAGCGCGGGCGCGCCGCCGGCCTTCAAGACGGCGCCCTTCAAGGCCAAAGACTTTGGCGAGGTCCACTACAGCGTCCAAGTGGCGCCGGAAGACTGTACAGGGTGCACGCTGTGCGTCGAGGTATGCCCGGCCAAAGACAAGCGCCAACCCGAGCGCAGGGCTCTTGCCATGGCCGACCAGGCGCCGCTGCGCGCCCAAGAGCACGACAACTTCCAGTTCTTCCTTGGCCTGCCCGAGCCTGACCGCACCCACGTGCCACTCGACATCAAGGGGTCGCAGTTCTTCCAGCCGCTTTTCGAGTACTCTGGCGCCTGTGCGGGCTGTGGCGAGACGCCGTACGTCAAGCTGCTCACCCAGCTATTCGGCGACCGCCTGGTCATGGCCAACGCCACCGGCTGTTCGTCGATTTTCGGCGGCAACCTGCCCACCACGCCGTATGCCACAGACCCCAACGGCCGCGGGCCGGCGTGGGCCAACTCGCTTTTCGAGGACAACGCCGAGTTTGGCATGGGCATGCGCATGGCCATCGACCAGTTGGCCGGGCAGACCCGCGCGCTGCTCGGCCGCTACCGCGAGGTGGTGGGGCCAGACCTGTGCGATGCACTGCTGCAGCAGGGCCATGCCACTGAAGCGGACTTCGCGGTCCAACGCGGCCGTGTGGCCGAATTGCGCCAGCGCCTCGCTACAGTCGCGGAACTCGACGCGCGCCGGCTCGCCGATCAGGCAGATTATCTCGTGCACAAGTCGGTGTGGATCGTCGGCGGCGACGGCTGGGCCTACGACATCGGATACGGCGGCCTGGACCACGTGCTCGCGTCTGGCCGCAAGGTCAACGTGCTGGTGCTCGACACCGAGGTGTATTCGAACACCGGCGGCCAACAGAGCAAGGCGACACCCATGGGTGCGGTGGCGCGTTTCGCCGCGGCCGGCAAGGCGAGCCCCAAGAAAGACCTGGGCCTGCTCGCCATGGCCTACGGCAACGTGTATGTCGCCCACGTGGCGCTGGGCGCCCGCGACGCCCAGACCGTCAAGGCGCTGCTCGAAGCCGAGGCCTACCCCGGGCCGTCGCTGGTCATCGCCTACGCGCACTGCATCGCCCACGGGTACGACCTGTGCCACGGGTTGCAGCAGCAAAAGATGGCGGTGGACACCGGCTACTGGCCGCTCTACCGCTACGACCCGCGCAGGGCCGGCGCAGGGGGCCCGGCACTGCATCTCGACAGCGGACCGCCCAAGGCAGAGCTCGGCGACTACGTACGCCAGGAGACGCGGTTCTCGGCCGTGGCCCAGCGCGACCCCGAGCGGTTCGGCCAGCTCTTGGAGGCGGCGCAAGCCCACGTGCGCGAACGGTACGCACTGTATGCACGGCTGGCTCAGCCCGACACGGACAAGGCGTAGTCGATCGCAGCCGCGCGAAGAATGTCCGTGATGTCCGTGTGTTGAACAAAGCCCCCCTTCGCGCCAAAGGTGTGCAGGCGATCGCAGCCGCGCGAAGAATGACCGTGATGTCCAGATGTTGAACAAAGCCCCCCTTCGTGCGAAGGACCAATTGGCCATCCGCGGCTACCTCCTTCACACTGTGCTGCCTGCGGAGGACACGTGAGCAGTGCAGACCCACGCCAGCAGCCGTTGCGGATCCCCGCGCTCGGTGTCGTGGCGCTGGTCGGCGTGTCGGGTTCGGGCAAGACCACATTTGCGCGCAAGCACTTCGCGGAAACCGAGGTGCTGTCCAGTGACACGTGCCGCGGCTGGGTGGCCGACGACCAAGCCGACCAGAGCGCCACCGACGACGCCTTCGCGGTCTTGTACGATGTGGCCGAGCGGCGACTGAGGCGCGCCAAGCTGACGGTCATCGACGCGACGTCGGTGCAGCCCTTCGCGCGCAAGGTCATCGTCGCGTTGGCGAGGTCGCAGCACGTGCACGCATCGGCCGTGGTCCTGGACCTGCCGCTGGAATTGTGCCTGCAGCGCAACGCGGCGCGCGGCGGACGGAAAGTGCCGCAGGAGGCGATCCGCCAGCAACACAGCGACCTGCGCCAGAGCCTCGACCACCTCAAGCAGGAAGGGTTCCGCACGGTGTACGTGCTCGATTCCGAGGCGGCAGTGGCTGCGGCCCGCTTCGAGCGCACCCGCATGGCATACGACCGGACCGACGACCGCGGTCCCTTCGACATCATCGGCGACGTGCACGGCTGCGCCGACGAACTGAAGGCCTTGCTTGGCGAACTGGGCTATCGGCGCACCGACCGCGACGGCGCTGAGGTGTTTGCGCATCCGCACGGCCGGCGCGCGCTGTTTCTGGGCGACCTGTGCGACCGCGGACCTGCCACGCCCGAAGTGTACCGGACCGTCGTGGCGATGGTCCGCCACAACGCAGCGCTGTGCCTGCCCGGCAACCACGACGTCAAGCTGCTCAGGTGGTTGCAGGGCCGCAACGTGCGCCTGACCCACGGCCTGGATCGGTCCGTGCAGCAGTTTCAGGCCGAGCCTGAGTCGTTCCGCAACGAGATCGCGGCGTTCATCGATCGCCTGATCAGCCACTTCGTGCTGGACCAAGGCAATTTGGTGGTCGCCCACGCCGGCCTCAAAGAGTCGATGCAGGGCCGCCCCACAGCAGGTGTGCGCGAATTCTGCCTCTACGGCGAGACGACTGGCGAAATCGACGAGCTCGGCCTGCCGGTGCGGGTGAACTGGGCCGAGCACTACCGCGGCCGAGCACTGGTCGTGTACGGGCACACGCCCGTGCCCAGCGTGCGATGGCGGAACAACGCGGTGTGCATCGACACCGGCTGCGTGTTCGGCGGCGCGCTCACGGCCCTGCGCTATCCCGAGCGCGAGATCGTCGCCGTGCCCGCGGCGAGGGCGTACTTCGAGTCGCCCAAGAGCCAGCATCCTGGTGCGTCCGAACCGACCGGCCCCGTATAGTCAGCGCGACGATCAAGGCTTGCCGCCCCGGCCAGGGTCAAACGGGCGCTTTCCGCGCCCCACCGCGTATTGCCGCCCGCACTGACAGCGGCTATTCTGCCGGCCCTTTGCTTTCCGCAGGAGTCCGCGCATGAAATCCCGCCTTTGCTCCGCGCTCGCCTTCGCCGTGGCCGCGCTGCTGGCCCTCGCCGGTTGCGGCGGCGACGACACCAAGGCCGATGCCGGCGCGACAGCCGATGCGGCAAAGGGGGCCGACATCGCCGACGCCCAATCGAGCGAGGCCGGACCCACGGACGCGGCGAGCGACGGCGCGGCCAGCAAATGCGGGGCGTTGCCCCAATGCCTCAACGCCGCCGGGCAGGAGGATCTGGCGCTGTGCCCCAAACCAGTGTCCGACTACGCGTGCGTCGCCGGGTGCTGCAAGGCCAAGTTCTTCTGCAAGGTCGACCAGGACTGCGCAGACAAGGTCGGCGTCGAAGCGGGCTGCCCGAGCAAGGAACTGACCTGTGGCTGCGACACGGAGAACAGCGTCTGCATCCAAACGGCGTGCGCCGCGGATGCCCAATGCCCCAAGGGCAAGGTCTGCCAACAAGGCGGCTGCAAAGACCCGCTGCCCGACACTGGGCTGGTGGTCAAGCTGCTGCGTCCCGTGTGGATCACCACCCCGGGCAAGGACTTGGAACCCGTGGTCGGCCTGGGCGCCCAGGCGTCGGACGGCAAAGGCAATGTCAAGTTGGACGCGACCTTCGAGTGGAAGCTCGCGGACGGCACGGCCTTCAAGCTCGAAGGCGGCAAGCTCAAGGCCGGCGATGTCGCGGGCAAGCAGACGATCACCGCAAGCAGCAAGGGCAGCGCCGCGAGTAACGCCGCCAGCCTGTGGAACCTCGGTCCGATCCCCGCAGGCAAGGTCCTGCGCGTGACGGCGATCGACGACTTCAGTTGGGCGCCGCTCGCCGGCAAGGTGGTGGTGGTCGGGCTTTCGGATCAGCCGACGCCGGCCGCAGCGGTGGCGGCGGACCTCGCGGACGGCCAGGCGACCTTTGCCGACGTCAAGTTTCCCTGCGACATCCACCTCATCGGCAAGGACCACCAGCCGGTGTCGGTGATGCGCTACCAGCCGGCGGGGGCGACCGGCGAGGTCCTGCTGCCAAGCGCGCTCTACCACTACGCGCAGTTGGAGTTCGACGGCGCCGGCAAGCTCGTCAAGGAAAAAAGCAAGATCGTCCAAGGCGACGCCGTCAAGGGCGCTGTGGACTACCCGGGGGTCGGCGAGGCGATGTTGGGCCTGACGTCGCTGGCCTTCGGGCCACAACTGCTCAATTTCTCGATCGATGCCATCCTGGGGCCCAATGTCCGGCGGCCGTTCGACCCCAAGGCCCCGAGCTTCGTCAACCCCGATCCGGGCAAGCCGCAAGAGATCCCGGGTGGCGTGACCTTTGCGCTCGGCACGCCTGTGGTCACGCACTTCGTCGTCGCTGGGCCACCCGGCGTGCACACGATGTGGACGCTCGGCGGCCGCCTGGCGCTGTCGCAGCTGCTGAGCGAGGTCGGCAAGATCTTTGATTCGGTCGACGGGGGCCTGGACGTCGGCCAGATCGTCAGCGTGCTGCTGCCCTACCTCGGCGGCTTCTCGTCCGACGTGCAGTTTGGGGTGCAGCTGGGTGCATCCCTGACAGAACCCCTCAAGGAACTGCCCCTCATCAAGCCCAAGTATCCGTTGCTGCTCAAGACCTCTGTCGAACTGTCGCCCTTGCCCAAGGCGGGCGCGGCTTTTGCCGACGTCGCATTCATCATCGGCGGGGCGATGATGCCGATCGGTGAGATCGTGCCGCTCGGGCTGACCGCTGGCGCTGACACCGCGAGCAAAGAAGAGAAGCCCGACGGTCTGGTCGATGGCAACGCGGACGAGAAGGGCAACCAACCGGTCAAGCTCACCGTCGCGCCGCTGCACAGCGGCCTGCAAGTTGGCCCGGACAACCACGTCATCGTCACCGCCGCGGTGGTGGTCGGCGGCAAGGGCAAGAAGGAAGGTGGGTCGATCATCATCGGCGCGCCCGGCCCCGTCGGCGCGGTGACCAAGCCGGGCGAGTTTCTGGCGTTGCCCGAGGGTTCGACGTTCGACCCGGCCGCGGGCAAGCTGACGGTCAAGGCGGTGGCGGGCGCGCACGTGTACCGCACGACGCTCGTGGCCCCCGAAGGCCGGCAGTGGCAGCTCTTGGTGCCCAAGGCGTGGGCGGACAAGGCGATCACGCTGCCCGACCTCGCCAGCTACGGCAACGACTTTCCGGTCGCCAAGACCAAGCGCGCGTTCGTGGGCGCCCTTGAGTTCAAGGCCGCCGCCGACGTGGTGGACCTGCTGCTGCCGGGTGGGCTCGACGACATCGTGCGCAAGGTGACGCGCACGGCCTTCACCGACGCCAATCCTTGACAATTGTATGTGGGCGCGGGTCGGCAAGGGGCCTTTTCCTTGATTGCGTCCGCGCCCCCAAGTACCGTGGCAGCGCGCGGTGCGCTGCGGTGGGGTGCGACGATGGGCAACTGGCAACAAGGCGGTGGGAGCCGCACGGTTTGCCGCTGGCTGACCGTGGTGCTGTTCATCGGCGCGCCGGGATGCGTCGATGACCCTGCAGCCACGGTGGCCGGCGCCAGTGCCACAACGGCCAAAGATGCGACGGGCGGCGGCGCGGACGGCTCGGTCGGCGACGCGCTGCCCGGCCAGGACGCGGACGCCCATGAAATTGCACAGCCCGACGCAGTCGGCCCTGGCGACGACGCCACTTCAGCCCGCGTAGACGTTGTGTCGGACCCTGATGCCGCGGATCCGGATTCCGCCGGCACCGATGGGGCGACGGTGCAACCAGAAGATACGGCCGTGGCCGACGCGGCCACCGACGACGCGGGAATCGTCGTTCCGGACGCCGATCCAGTCGAAGTCGCTCCAGAGGACACCGGTGGTTCCGAGACAACGGTCGCCGAGGTCGCCCAGCCCGACGCCGCGGGCGCGGACACGGCCTTGCCCGATTCGACCGTGCCCGACACCACGCAAGCCGATAGCGCGCCCGCCGATACAGCGCAACCCGACCTGCCCCCCGCGGACGTCGGACCCTGCGGGCCGGCCGGCTGCGACGACGGCAACCCGTGCACGATCGACACCTGTAAGCCTGACGGCCTGTGCCAGTGGAGCACCCAGGCCAACACGCCGTGTGAAGACGGCGACAAGTGCACGACTGGCGACGTGTGCGTCGGCCTGCAGTGCAAGGCCGGCACCACCAAAGCCGATTGCGACGACAAGAACCCCTGCACCACCGACAGCTGTGGCGCGGCCAGCGGCTGCATCCACGCCCCGACAACGGCCGCGTGCGACGACGGCGACAAGTGCACGCTGCAAGACAAATGCACCGATGGCGCGTGCAAGGGCGGCCTGGGCACGTGCGACGACGGCAAACCGTGCACGGTGGATGCCTGCGACCAGGCCACGGGCAACTGCAGCTGGACCGGCAGCACGGGACCCTGCGACGACGGCAATGCTTGCACGGTGGGCGATACCTGCAAGGCGGGGTCGTGCGGCGGCGGCGAGGCCAAAGTCTGCGACGACAAGGACTCGTGCAGCGTCGACAGCTGCAACCCGAAGACCGGTTGCGTACAAACCCCTGCGGCCAATGGCGGCAAGTGCGACGACGGCACCGCCTGCACGACCAACGACGCATGCAGCGGCGGCAAGTGCAGCGGCACCGCGACCCTGTGCGACGACGGCAATGTGTGCACGACCGATGGCTGTGACACCAAAACCGGCCTGTGCACGTTGACCAGCAACACGGCGCCGTGCCAGGGCGGCGACAAGTGCAAGGCCGCTGGGACGTGCAAGAACGGCAGCTGCGTGCTCAGCGGCGCGCCCAAGGTGTGCAACGACAACAACCCGTGCACGACCGACAGCTGCGATGCAGGCAGCGGCGCGTGCGTGTTCAAGGCCGCCAGCGACGGCTCCGCCTGCGACGACGGCATCGCGTGCACCAAAGAATCGGTCTGCGCTGGCGGCGGCTGCAAACCCAAGGCGGGTTGCTTGATGTTCGCCGACAGCTTTGAGTGTGGCAGCCAGCCGACCTTCACCGTCGTGGTGCCGCCGCCGACCCCGCCCAACCCGCCGCGCAAGGTGTTTTGGTCGGTGGACCAGACTCCGGTGATTTCGCTGCTGTCGGGGATGGGCTGCTCGCTCAACTTCAACGACGGCGTGGACTACTGCGACCAGATCGGCTTCAACGACGGGACCCAGGTTTGCCAGCTGCCGCAGGGCACCGCGACGTCGCCGCTGCTCGACTTCACGGTCGCGCCGAGTCTGTCGCCGCTGCTGACCTTTGACACCTACTACGATGTGGACAACTTCTCGGGGACCGACGCGCCGCGGCTGCGCATCATCCAGGACGGCACCAACACACTGCTCAAAGAGGTGCTCTTGCCCAAGAACAACAGCACCTTGAAGACGCTCCAAAAGGGCTACCAAGTGCCGATGGCAGAGGCCCAGGGCAAGAAGGTCCGCATCGAGCTGTCGCTGCAACCCTCGACCCAGAACAGCTCGACCGGCAACAGCGGCACCGGTTGGTTCGTCGACAACGTCAAGGTCGAGCTGGTGACGGGCAACATCGAGATCTGCGGCAATGGCCTCGACGACAACTTCAATGGTTTTGCCGATTGTGCCGACACGGCGTGCGCCAATCAGGCCGCGTGCGCCGAGAACTGCGGCGACAACATCGACAACAACAAGAATGGCCTCACCGACTGCGCCGATCCGGCGTGCGCGCAAACCGTGGCGTGCAAGACCCCGTTCGCCGCGAGCACGCTCGACGCCTGCGACGGCAACACCTGGACGTTCTCTGCTGCGGTGGGCGGCGTGTCGTGGGCCTTGGACGCAAGCCCCGATATCGGCGCCCTGCCCTTTGGCAAGTGCACGCTCAATTTCAACAATGGCAAGAACTACTGTCACAGCGGCAACTGCCAGTCGGACCAGGCGACCAACGGCACCGCCACCTTCAAGACCCAGTTCGACCTGCCGGCGGGCAAGAAAGTGACCCTGCTGATGCAGGCCTGGCTCAGCACCGAGAACCCGAGCCAGGGCAGCGGCGCGAGCTATGACAACACCTGGGTCGAAGTCAGCGCCAACAACTTCGCCTGCGGCAAGAACGAGAACTGCCCGTCGCAGGGCAACCCGTACATCCAGGGTCAGACGGTGTCGTACCAGTTGCCGCGCGACAAGCTCAAGGTGTGGGTGCAGCGGCAGATGGACCTGGGGCCGCTCGGTGGCAAGAAGGTGACGCTGCGGGTGCGCTTCAGTTCAGGGGATGGCCAGTACAACGACTTCGAGGGGCCGTTCCTGGACGAATTCAAGTTCTACGCCGAATAGGGGCCCTGGAACCGGGATCGCACATCCGCTCCAGGCCCTCACCGCCCTCGAACTCGCCAGAATCGCCCGCCGCGCAGCTCGTAGCGATCCACGACCGGCGCGTCGTCGGCTGGCCACGCAACCACCGCCGTCATTGCGCGCAGGACGGCGCCGTGGCGGGCAAGGTAGTCAGCCGCGCCGGGGGCGTCGCGATCCCAGGGCAGCGCGACGCAGCGCACCCCTGGACCGTCGAGGACGACGTGCGGTTCGATGGGCGGCCCCCTGCCCTCGGCCGCGAGGCGGTGCACCAACGTCGCCGCCTCGCCGCCCAGGGCCTTGAGGCGCTCCAGGGTGTGGCGGGTCGGCGGCGGCAGGAACACGGCGGCCCGATCGCCGTCGAGCGCCTGATCCACGGTCAGCCACAGCGCGGCTGTCGTCTCCGCGCGGTCGCTGCGCGGCTCCTGCCCGCGGGGAGCGACGGTCGCAAAGAAAAGCGTATCGAAACGCCGCGGTTCAAACGCCGGCGTGATCCAATGGGCAAAGCAGGGCAACGGAGCGTCGGCCTCGAGGGCGATGCCGGCCTCTTCGGCCAGTTCGCGCACGGCCGCGCGCCGCGCGACGGCCACGGTGTCGTCTCCGGACACGCGGTCTGCGGCATCGACCTTGCCGCCCGGAAAGACCGTGGCCCCGGGCATGAAGGGGCTGCGACCGTGGCGCTGGACCAACAGGACTTCGACCCCGGCTGGGCCGTCGCGCAAGACGACCACGGTCGCGGCGGGCCGGGGGTCGGCGACCGGCGATCCGCCCTCGGGCGTCACCGGCAGTCCTTGTTGGCCTCGGTGTCGAGCATGCGCTTGACGTAGCCGGGCAGCACCTGGGTGAAGAGTGCGTCGAACGTGACCTTGACCAGCCCGCCGTCACTGTAGGGCGCCGGCACCATGCCGTTGCCGTAGGGTCCCTCGAGCCAGCACGGCTGGCCTTCACACTCCGCGTCCGACCACGCCGCGCCGCACGGCTCCATGTTGTTGAGCTGGAAATACTTGGACGGCGACGACGCCAGCGCCTGGATGGCGAGCCGGCTAGCCCAGTAGCTCGGCAAGCGGTGGTCGTGCTTGAACTGAATGCGTTGGTAGCGATAGTTCGCGCTCTTGAGCGCCGTGTACGGGTCGCGTTCGCTCCACCACGAGTTGTCATTGCAGCCGGCGCCGGTCTTGGTGATCGGCCACGCGCCCGGTGCACACACGATGCTGGCGGGCTTGTTGCCGGTCTTGGGCGGGTACATGTTGGCGTGGGTGCCGCCGCCCGACGACGAGAAGTGGCACGAGCTGTCGGTGGCGCCGGGGCCGTCGGCTGGGCCAATGTTGGCCGCTTCGTCCATCGGCGCCTGGCTGATTGAGCAACGGTCCACCGGGCCCTCGACGTCGATGAGAAACTTGACATTCTTGAGCGTGCTGGTTGTTCCAAAGGTCTTGAGCGCCTTGGTCACGCTGATGAGGCCCGTGCCGATGGTCAGGTAGCCGATGCGGTTGCCGTCGACCCACTTGGCGGCGGCCTTGAGGTGCATGACATCCTTGACCGCGGCTTGGTGGTACTTGCCGCCGACGTCGTCTTCGCCTTCGGACTTGCCGCTGCCCGCACCCAAGCCGGGCAGGTTGAAGACGGCGAGGCCGACCTTGAGCGCGCCGGCCAGTTGCTTGGCGCCGGGTACGTAGTCCGGAAAGGCGCTGTGGTCGTAGTCGCCGACCACGACAATGAAGGGGCACTTGCTGGTTTCGCTGCACGCCGCCGGCTTGATCACCACGCCCTTGAGCAGCGCCTGGTCACCGAGCACGGTGATGGCGACCTTGAGCTCGTCGGTCTCGACCGGGCCGCCGGCGAGGATGGTGTCCGCCGTGCCTGTCGCACTGTCTGCGCCGCCGCCGGTGCGCCCGCTGCCGTCTGCCGGGGCGTCGGCGGTGGAGGCGTCGGTCGCGGTGGTGGTGCCGCCGCCGGCCGGGGGCGCCGGATCGCCGCATGCGCTGGCCAGAACCGCGCACAGCGACCCGGCCGCGACGAAAAGGGTTCGTAGATTCCGGTACGAGCAGGTGCGCATCCGATCCTCGTGGCGTCCGCGGTCATTGATCGGGGCCGGCGCGGGCCGATCCGCCCTGGGTGCCGCAGGGTGACGCAGTGTAGCCGCCGCAGCGCATTGCGCACAATCTGCACCTGCGAATTCGCAAAATCATCTTGTTGTTTCAGTGAATTGGACGCCGAGGCCCCCAATTCGCCAGCGCGACGATCGCCGCCACGATCGCGGCATGACCGGACGCAACCCCGCCGCGGTCCGGCCCGAGCGCCACCCGGCCGAAGCGATCCACCCTGTCCCACCATGCCAGTCGGTCGGCGAGCAGCGTGGCAATCCAAACAATTCCACGAGTTGTGACCGATCGCCCGGGGGCTGGGTGGGCGGCGTGGCCAACGCCTTGTGCCTGAACAAAATTTCAGCCGTTGACCGCGGTCGCCCGCCGGGCGTAAGGTCGCGCAGTGGGAGCAAGTGGAGCAAAGGGGATCAAAGTGGTTCCCGGCGCTCCGCGAAACCCGCCCGAACTCGCGGTCAGCGAGCGCGGCACTCCAGACAAATGCAAATCATCATCGCAGGTTGCACCGCAAGGTGCCTGCGCGGCGGCGGCGTCTTGCCTGCGCGCCGCTGGGATGCAAACCGTGTCAGCCCCGACCCCTGTGCGATTTCGTGGTGAATTCGCGCAGCGCCTCGACGAGAAGGCGCGGCTGGCCATTCCGGTCGCCTACCGGTCCGCGCTGGACAGTGCCGGCGACAAGCGCTTGATCTTGGTGCGCTCGACCTCGGGGCCATGCATCCAGGCGTGGGCAATGCGCGACTGGCAAACCTACGAAGAGCGCATCCTGGCCTTGCCGCCGAGCGACCCGACCGTGCAGAAGTTGCTGCGCTTTGTGGTGTCGGGCGCGACGCCGGTCGAACCGGACAGCCACGGCCGGGTGGTGCTGCCGCAAACCCTGCGCCAGTACGCGGGTCTGGACGCGGGCGCCGAGGTCATGCTGGTCGCCACCATCAACCGCTTCGAGGTATGGCGGCGCGACGCCTGGCAGACGCATGCCGATGCGGTCGCGGCAGACCTGCCGTCGTGGAGCGCCGACCTCGCGCGCTTGGGGCTGTGATCATGGCGTTCGCCCACACCACCGTTTTGCGCGACCCCACCGCGGCAGCCGTCGCGGCCGGGGTTCGCGCCGCGTTGGCCGTGGATCGACGTGGATCGCCGGCGGGCGCGGTGGCCGACTGCACGCTCGGCGGAGGCGGGCACAGCGAAGCGCTGTTGCTGGCGCTGCACGACCTGCCCGAGGTGTCCGTGGTGGGCCTCGACCGCGATCCGCAGGCGCTCGCCGCCGCGACGGTCCGGCTGGCCGGTTTCGGGTCGCGCTTCAGGGCCGTTCACGGCCGCTTTGGAGACCTGCCGGGGCTGCTGCCGGGTGCGCTGCTCGGCGTCGTCGCCGACCTCGGCGTGTCGTCCCCACAGTTCGACGACGCGGACCGGGGCTTCAGCTTTCGCGCCGACGGGCCGCTCGACATGCGCATGGATCCGACGCGCGGGCCGACGGCCGCCGACCTGCTCGACAGCGTGCGCCTGGAGGACCTCGCCGACGTGCTCTTCCAGTACGGCGACATCCGCCGGTCGATCGGCACCGCGCGGATCGTGCTCGACGAATACAGCAAGGGGGCGAACACGACGGCCAGGTTGGCCGAAAGGCTGGCCGCGCGCCTGGATCGCAGCCGGTCGCTGCACCCGGCAACCCAGGTGTTCCAAGCGCTGCGCATCTGGGTCAACGACGAGGCGGCCGAACTCGAGCGCCTGCTGGACGACGTACCCGATCGCCTCGCGCCCGGAGCGGCGCTGGCCGTGATCACCTTCCACTCGGGCGAGGATCGCGCGGTCAAGCACGCCTTTGCACAGCGGGCGCGCACCGACGCGTTCGAAGTGCGCGAGCGGCGCGGCGTCGTCGCCGATGGCGCGGAAGTTGCTGCGAATGTGCGCGCCCGCAGTGCGCGGCTTCGGGTGCTGTGGCGCCGCACGGAGTTTGACTTGACACGACGTTCAGCGAACATCGACGACGGTGAAAATGAGTAATACGTTCCATGGGTTGCATGCAACCCGTGAAAAACTTGACGCGATCGGCGGACGACCGATAACGCGCAGGCGTGTCCACTTTTCTCGCAGCGACCTGCGACGCGGACCCAAGGCACGGTGACCCGGTGAGCGACCCCTTCGACACCCACAGGATTGGGGACTGGCTGCGCCCGCGCACCGCCGTCGAGCGCGCGGTGGAGAGCGAACGGCACTTCGTGTTCCGCGTGGTGCTGCTGCTCGCTCTTTTCGCGTCGGTCGGCGCCGCTGGCGTGATCAAGGTCAAGCGGACCACGGTCGGTGTGCGTACCGCCTACGACATGGTCAAGACCAGTGACGAACTGCGCACCACGCTCGACGAGAACCGCAGGCTCGAGGCCCAGCTCACCGGCCTGAAAAACCCGAACGCGCTGCGCCGCGAGGCGACCGACCAATTCGACATGCGCGCACCTGCTGCGGGCGACTTGCAGGAGGTCGAATGATCTCCCGGACCTGGTTGCGTCTCGCGGCGTGCGCCGTGCTGGCCGGCTGTGCCACGACCGCGTGCTCGTCGGCCGAAGTCGAACGGCAACAGCGCGCCGAGAAAGCCGATTTCCACTACCGCCTCGCCAACGGCTACTTCCACAGCAACAGCATCGATCTGGCCATCCGCGAACTGATCACGGCCCTGGAGATCGACGCCATGCACGCCGACAGTCGGTACCTGTATGGCTTCCTGCTTTTCGGCCGCAAGCGCTACGAAGAGGCCGCCGAGCACTTTCGCAAGGCGCTGCTGGCGCGGCCCGATTTCTACGCGGCGCGCAACATCCTGGGCGCCACCTACATCGAACTCGAGCGCTACTACGACGCCATCGCCACGCTGGAGCCCCTGACCCGCGAGCCGCGCTACACGACGCCGTACCACGCCTACAACAACCTGGGGCTCGCGTATTTCAAGCAGGGCGACCTGCGCCAGGCCGACAAGAACCTGCGGATGGCGGTATTCGTCAACCCCAAGTTCTGCCAGGGCCACCGCAACCTCGGGCTGCTCGCCATGGCCCAGCGCGACTACGCCGGCGCAGTGGAGCACATGACCGAGGCGACCAACCGGTGCCCCAAGTACGCCGAACTGCACCTGCAGCGCGGCGAAGCCCTGGAAGCGGATCGCAAGTTCGACGACGCCGACGCGGCGTTCAGGAAGTGCGCGGACCTCGCGGGCGAAACCGCCGTGGGGCGGCGCTGCAAGGCCCGATTGCGCAACGCAAGCGGCGGAAGTGGGTGGAACCATGCAGCGGTCGATCCGTAACATCGGCACCCGCGTTTTCCAGTGGGTCGACCGGGCCGGCATGGGTCCGGCGGCCCGCGCCGCGCGCGCGGAACGGCGCATCAAGCAGATTGCCTGGGCGCTCGGCGGCTACGTGGTTTTCGCGTACAGCGCCGCAGTGGTGGCCGTGGTCAACGTCGATGGCGTGCGCAAATACGCTGAGGGCAACGTGGCCTACCGCAGCCGCGTCGACACCCGCCGCGGCGACATCCTCGACCGCCACGGGGTCACGTTGGCCACGTCGCTGCGCTCGGACTCGGTCTCGACCAACCCGAGATGGTTGTTGCCGGGGGGCGCCAAGCCCAGCCACCCCGAGTGGGGATTCCGGGCGCCCAAGGCCGTCGCCTTCCGCAACGAGGTGGCAGCGCGGTTGGCACGACTGGTGGACCGACCCCTCGAGGACATCCAGGAGCGCATCCACCGCGAGGTCGGCTTCGTGTATCTGGCCAAGAACCTGGACTATGCCAAGAGCGAACGCGTCCGCACCGCGCTGATCAACCCGAAGGCGCCCGACGGCCTGCCCAAAGGGGTGACCCTGGAGCGCGAGTTCACCCGCTACTACCCGAACAACCTGCTGGCGGGGCCGCTGGTGGGCCGGCCGACGCAGACCGGGTCGGTCGAGGCCAGCTTCGATGCGCTGCTCGCCGGCCAGCAGGTCGAGGTGCGCAGCTTCAAGGACTCATCGAGCACCCCCATGTTCTTCGACGGCGCGCCCGAGCCGGGCCTGTACGCCGGCCATAGCCTGGTCTTGACCATCGACGAGCGCATCCAGGCGGTCACCGAGCACCACCTCGACGCTGCGACCCAGGAATTTGAAGCGGATTTCGGCATCGCCGCGGTGATGGACGTCGACACGGGCGAGGTCCTGGCGCTGGCGGTCTCGCCGAGCCTGAACCCCAACGACGCCGCGAGTCCGCCCAAGTACGGCTGGCACAACCTGGCGCTGGAGAACCAGTACGAGCCCGGCTCGACTTTCAAGGTTTTCAACCTCGCCATCGGCTTGCAGGAAAAGAAGGTGTCGCTCACCGAGGTCATCGCGACTGGTGCGGGCTATGCTCTGCCGGGAAAGATCATCAAGGACGACCACCCGCACGGCCAGGTCACCGGGCTGCAGTCGCTGCAGGTGTCGTCGAACATCGCCAATTGCAAGATCGCGATGCGGATCAACCGCGAACGGTACTACGGCTACCTCAAGGCCATGGGCTTCGGTCGCCGCGTCGACCTCGGCATCCAGGGCGAGAGCAACGGCCAACTGGCCAAGCCCGACAAGTGGTCTACGGTGCAATACTGCAACATTGCGTTTGGCCAGGGCATTGCCGTCACGCCCCTGCAGATGACGGCGGCCGTGGCGGCGGTGGCCAACGGCGGCGTCTACCGGCGGCCCAAGATCCTGCGCGAAGAGTTGCGCCCCGATGGCAAGCCGGTGAGGCCGTTTGCCGTGGACCCCGGCGTGCGCGTTTTTGACGAAGCGACGGCGGCCCAAGTGCGGACGGCGATGGCCTCGGTGACGCGGCCGCGTGACCCCAAGGACCCGCACAGCCTGTCCGGCACGGCGACGCGGGCGCGCATGCCCAACTACACCATCGGCGGCAAGACGGGCACGGCGCAGCAGGCCGAGAATGGCCACTACTCCGATACGCACTGG
>VGRO01000109.1 GCA_016875335.1 Deltaproteobacteria bacterium
CGGGTTCCGGCGCGCAACCGGGCCGAGGTACTTCCGGCCGCGGCTGCGGCCGGACGCGGGGGTGAGCGCGCATGGGCGCGCGAGGGGGCTGCGAGCCCCCTTCACGCAACGAGCAGCTAGTAGGCGAGACCGATTGAGGAATTGTTGTGGCATCACGGCCCGTATCCCGGTGCGAATTTGGGGTTTCGCCTACTAGGAGCCTGTCGGCGCAACGCCTGAATCGGCAGATTCTGGCCGACAGGCTCCTACGCCCGCTCGAACAACCCGGCCGCGCCCATGCCGCCGCCCACGCACATGGTGACGATGCCGTAGCGGCCGCCGGTTCTGCGCAGCGCATGCAGCAGGGTCGCTGTGAGCTTGGCCCCTGTGGCGCCGAGCGGGTGACCGAGCGCGATGGCGCCACCCAGCGGATTGACTTTGGCCGGGTCGAGGCCAGCCGCGCGGATGACCGCCACCGCCTGGGCCGCGAATGCCTCGTTCAATTCGATGTGATCAATCTCGTCGAGCGCGACACCAGCGCGCTGCAAGAGCTTGGGAATCGCCACGACCGGGCCGATGCCCATCACCTCGGGCGCGACGCCGCCGACCTGGAAGCCCCGAAAGTACCCGAGGATCGGCGTGCCGGCCGCTCGCGCCGCGTCCTCGGCCATCACCACCACCGCGGCGGCGCCATCGGTCAGCGGACTCGCCGAGCCCGCGGTCACCGTGCCGCCTGCCGGTTGGAACGCCGGCTTGAGCTTGGCCAACCCTTCAAGCGTGGTCTCGGGCCGCGGCAACTCGTCCTGTGCGAGGCTGCCGTCCAGCCCGCTGACCGGCGCCAACTCGTCCGCAAAGACGCCCGTCCGCAAGGCAGCGCCAGCGCGCTGCTGTGACGTCCACGCGAACTCGTCCTGATCGGCGCGCGAAACGCCTTGGCGTTGGGCGACCAGTTCGGCGGTATTGCCCATCGGCATGTACACCTCGGGCCAGGTGCGGATGATCTGCGGGTGCGGCGCGAGCTTGAAGCCACCCATCGGCACCTGGCTCATCGACTCGACGCCGCCAGCGACCGCGATGTCCACGTGGCCAGCCTGCACCGACATGGCGGCCTGGGCGATGGCCTGCAAGCCTGAACTGCAGAAGCGGTTGACGGTGACCGCCGGCACCTCGACGGGCAACCCGGCGCGCAAGGCGGCGACGCGCGCGATGTTCATGCCCTGCGGACCTTCGGGCATGGCGCAGCCCAGGACGACATCGCCGATATCGGCGGGGTGCAGTCCCGGCACGCGGGCGATGGCCGCAGCGATGGCGGTTGCGGCGAGGTCCTCGGGCCGGACCTTGCACAGGCTGCCTTTGAGGGCCCGGCCACAGGGGGTGCGGACGGCGCTGACGAGGACGGCGGTGCGGTTCATGGGCGGCTCCAGGTGTGGAAAACCAGGGGATTGGCTGGGGACGGCCCGCGGCAACCCCGGACGGTCGGCGGTCAATTGCGCAGGGGCTTGCCCGTCGCCAGCATGTGGGCGATGCGGGCGCGCGTCCGTTCCAGGCCGCACAGGCGCAAGAAGCTCTCGCGCTCCAGGTCCAGCAGATCCTGCTCGGTCTTCTTGCCGCCAGCGGTGCCGCCGCACAGCACCGTGGCGATTTCGTGGCCGACCGTGCAGTCGTGGTCCGTCGCTTGGCCGGCGCAGCGGAAGGCGTACAGTGCCATGTCGAACACCGCGATGCCCTCGGCGCCCGGCAGAATCAGGTGGTCGGGCCGCGCTGGCGGCCGCCAACGCTCGGCAACCAGGTGCAATACCACGCGCTTGGCCACCTCGATGCGGCGGTCTGCATCGAACGCGATGACGTCGGCGTCGCGCAAGAACGCCAGGTTGCGGGCATCGCCCGCGCCGGTCGACACCTTGGCCAGCGCGATCGTCTCGAAGGCCCGCTGCAGCAGGGCCACCCGGTCGGCGCGGGTGTCGGCCGGTATCCCGTGCAGCGCCCGCAGCGTCAGCTCCTTGGTGCCGCCCGCGCCTGGCAAAAGTCCGACACCGACCTCGACCAAGCCCATGTAGGTCTCGGCGGCGGCCACGGTGCGGGCGCTGTGCATGGCGATTTCGCAGCCCCCGCCCAGGGTCATGCCGTGCGGCGCCGCGACCACGGGCGCGTGGCTGTACTTGAACGCCATGAAAAGGTTCTGGAACTGCTGGACCGCTGCCGTCATCTCCGCCCATCGCCCCTCGGCCGACGCCTGCGCGATGAAGCCCAGGTTGGCGCCGACCGAGAAGTTGGCGCCGTCATTGCCGACCACCAGCCCGGCCCAGCCATCGCGGTCGATGCGCTCCAGCGCTTGCCACCCCATCGCGATGATCTGGTCGTCCAACGCGTTCATCTTGCTGCGGAAGGCCAGGCACAGCACGCGGTCGCCCAGATCGAGCAACTGCGCCGAGGCGTTTTCGGCGACGACCCTGCCGGCCGCCCGCACGTCGGCCAGGTGCAGGCCGGGCAGGCCGGGCACCGCTGCCTGACTGCGGTCGGCGCGCGTCTGCGTGCCGTCGGCGTAAAAGCGCGTGCGACCGGCGGCCAGCAGATCCAGCGCCACCTGCGGCACTTTGCGGCCCTCGGCCTGTAGCCGCGCCACCACCAAGGCGACGCCGAGCGCGTCCCACAGCTCGAACGGTCCCATTTGCCAGTTGAAGCCCCAGCGCATGGCGCGGTCGATCGACACCACGTCGTCGGCGATCTCGCCCAGCAGCTCGGCCGCGTAGCACAGCGAATGCGACACCACCTGCCACGCCAGCCGGCCGCCGCGGTCGTCGCTGGCGCAAATGGCGGCGATGCGCGCGCCGGTGTCGCGCACTTTCTTGGTCGCCTCCAGGCACGGCAGGTCGGCCTTCTGTTGCGGCACGTAGTCGGCCTTGGCCGGGTCGAGCACCAAGATGTCGGCGCCGACCTTGCGGTAGAACCCCGCGCCCGCTTTTTGACCGATGGCCCCCTTGGCGACCATCGCGGCGATGACCGGGTGCAGGGCGAAGACGCCGCGGCTGGGGTCGTGCTGCAGGTTGTCGTGGCAGTTCTGGGCGACGTGGCCGAGCGTATCCAATCCGACCACGTCGGCCGTGCGGAACACCGCGGACTTGGGCCGGCCCATGGGCTCGCCAAACAACGCATCCACCTCGTCGATGCGGTAGCCGCCGCCAAAAGTCGCCTGCACTGCCTGCATCATGTCGTGGACGCCGATGCGGTTGGCGATGAAGTTGATGGTGTCCTTGGCGTGCACCACGCCCTTGCCAAGCTCCTCACTGCAAAACGCGGCGATCCGGTCGACGACGGTCGGGTCGGTGTCGGCGCCCGCCACGATCTCGAGCAAGCGCATGTAGCGCACGGGATTGAAGAAGTGGGTGATGAGGAAATGCTTGCGGAACTCCGCCGAACGCGCCGCGGCCATGGTCGCCAGCGGAATGCCGCTCGTGTTCGACGACACGATGGTGTGCGGCAAGCGGTGGGCCTCGATGGCGTCGAACACCGCGTTCTTGATGTCCAGCCGTTCGGTCACCGCCTCGACGATCCAGTCGCAGCGGCCGAGTTCCGCCAGGTCGTCGCGCAGGTTGCCGAGCGTGATTCGGGTGGCGTCGGTCAACCGATGGATCGGCGCCGGCTTGAGCGCAAGCGCCTTGTCCAGCCCACCTTGCGCGACGGCGTTGCGGGCCTTGCGCACGGCCGCAAAGCTCGGGTGGCTGACC
The DNA here is from genome assembly GCA_016875335.1 of Deltaproteobacteria bacterium. GTDB lineage: Bacteria > Myxococcota_A > UBA9042 > UBA9042 > UBA9042 > SXRM01. The sequence goes on from VGRO01000109.1 coordinate 3,705, forward strand.
GGCACCGCGTCGGGCGCGCCCTTGGGCACGATGTCGACCAACAGCACGTCCAGCCCCGCTGAGGCGAGGTGGCAGGCGATGCCGGTGCCCATCACGCCGGCGCCGACGACGCCGACGGTGCAGATGCGGTGTTGCGACATGGGGTTCCTTGCGAAATCGAGGCGGCGGGGCGGTGTGGCGCTGCACGGGGCGGGCCGGCCGAGGGGCCGCAAGTGTAGGCGCGCACCGGCCGGCTGTCGAGCGGGGGGCCGGGCATGATTGCCCTTGCATGGCACGTTTGGTCATGGGCCTGTCGCGGCGCTGTGGCCGCGTTTTTCGTCCTTGCGCGGGTTTGGCCGCCAAGCTACCCTTCGGCCCCTTTTGCCGCCCCCGGCGCCCGCCCACCGGAGCCCCGCATGTCGCTGATTCGCCCCGCCCGCTGCCCGTCCTGGCTGCCCGCCGCCGCAGTGGCCGCCTTGTTGATCACGCCGGCCGTCGCCTTGGGCGCATGGCCGCCGCCGCTCGACGCCGACATGAGCAAGAAGGAGAACTGGCCGACCGACCCGGGTTTTGCGCACGGCTCGCTGGACGACAAGGGCAAGACCTGGATCTCGGGCGGCGACTGGAACCAGTGGAGCTTCGTGCCCGAGGGCAAGCCGGGTTCGGGCGAGTGGGACCAGTTCCCTGGCTTTCGCCAAGTGGAGAAGAAGATTGGCACCGGCATGCACGCCGACCGCGGCTGGCAAAAGACCGTGGGCGACCGGCGGGTCGTCGTCGCGGTGCTCGACTCGGGCATCAAGTGGGACGCCGAGGATCTGGTCAACAAGCACTACTTGAACCGCAAAGAGCTGCCGGCGCCCGCCGAGGCGTGCCGCGGCCCCAACTTCAAGGCGGCCGATCCGTGGGACGCCGACGGCGACGGCATTTTCAACATGCTGGACTACGCCAAGGAGGACGGCAACGCCGTGCCCAAGACCAGTTGCGACCCCAAGGTCAGCGACCTGAACAAAAACGGGCTACTCGACCCGCAGGACCTCATCAAGGTCTTCAGCGACGGCAAGGACGACGACGGCAACGGCTACATGGACGACATCAGCGGCTGGGACTTTTTCCGCAACGACAACGACGCCTACGACGACACCCGCTATGGCCACGGCACCGGTGAGGCCAACGACTCGACCGCCGAAGGCAACAACGGCCGCGGTGGCCTCGGGATCTGCCCGGAGTGCACGCACCTGCCGTGCCGGGTCGGCGACTCCTTCGTGGTCGACGGCAACGACTTCGCCGCGGCGGTCATCTTTGCCACCGACAGCGGCGCCTCGGTCGTGCAAGAGGCGCTGGGCTCGCTGAACCGCGGCCACTACGCCGACGACGCGATCAACTACGCCTACGACAACAACGTGGTCATCATCGCCTCGGCCGCCGACGAACTGAGCTTTCACCACAACATGCCGGGCACCACCGACCACACGGTGTACGTGCACGCCATCGTGTTCGACGGCGCCAACCCCAACCACTCGACCACCTTCTTGAACTTCAACAACTGCACCAACTGGGGCGCCCACCTGTTGCTCAGCTCGCCCGGGACCGGCTGCTCGTCCGAGGCCACCGGCGTGACCAGCGGCCATGCCGGCATGATCTACGCGATGGCCTTGCAGTCCAAACTCGACCCGCCGATCTCGGCCGAGGAGGTGCGCGGCGTGCTCATCGGCAGCGCTGACGACATCGACGTGCCCGAATCCAAGACCGACAGCACCAAGTTTCCGTCGGGGCCCGGCTGGGATCATCATTTTGGCTACGGCCGCAACAACGTGCGCGCATCGGTGGACATGGTCCAAGCGGGCCTCATCCCGCCCGAGGCCGACATCTTGCTGCCCAGTTGGTTCGAGCCCATCGAGGTCACCCGCACGCCCAAGGTCGCCATCGTCGGCCGGGTCGGCAAGCGCAGAGACGGGCTGCCCACCCGCTACGCGAGCTACAAGTACGTCCTGGAATACGCCAAGGGCGTGGACCCCAAGACCGGCTGGACCCCGATCCACCAAGGCGACACCCCGGGCCTGGAAGGCGAAATCGCGCAATGGGACATCGCCGAGGCGAGCAAGGCCGTCGACTACGCGGCGCCGCTGCAGCACCACGACCAGTACACCTTCACCCTGCGGCTGCGGGTCGAGGCCAAGACCAAGGACGGCAAGGACGTCAAGAACGAGTTCCGCAAGGCGGTGGGCCTGTACAAGGAACCGGATCTGCTGCCCGGCTTCCCGATCAAGTCCAAGGCCTCGGTCGAGATGACCGGCAAGATGTTCGACCTCAATGGCGACGGCAAGGACGAGTACCTTCAGGCCGACACAAGCGGCGTCCTGCACGCGCTCGGCCCCGACGGCAAGGACATCGCCGGCTGGCCGGTCTACACGCCGATCCGCAAGGAATTCACCCCCGGCCCCCACCACACCGCCAACTCGTGCGCCTACCGCACCGACAAGACCGGGTGCATCAAGAAGATCGGCACGCTCAAGCCGACCTACCGCGAGTTCGCCATCACCACGCCGGCCATTGGCGACCTCGACGGCGACGGCAAGGTCGAGGTGGTCATCGCCACCTACGACGGCAAGGTCTTGGCATGGCACGGCGATGGCAAGGAAGTCAAGGGTTTCCCGGTCGAGGTCGACCGCGAGCGCGCCAAGAAGGCCGACCCCGAGCACTTGTGGGACGACGGCATCTTCGCGGCCCCGGTGCTCGCCGACCTCGACGGCGACAAGAAACTGGAGATCGTCGTCGCCGCCATGGACCAGCAGGTCTATGTGTGGCGCCACGACGGCAGCAAGCAGCCCGGTTGGCCGGTCATCGTCGGCGACCCCGACGTGGCCGGCAAGATGGGCGACCGCATCATCGCCACGCCGGCGGTGGGCGACGTCGACGGCGACGGCAAACTCGACATCGCGGTCGGCACCAACGAGGTGCTGGGCGCCGAAAAGGCCAAGAACGAGGGCCGCGGCTATCTGCTGTACGCCGACGGCAGCCTGCACCCGGGCGGGCCGGTGTGGCCGGGCTTTCCGGTCGCGACCTACGGCATCCTGGCCTACGTGCTGCCGACCGTGGGTTCGGGCGTGCCCGGCAACCCGGCCATGGCGGACCTCGATCTCGACGGCAAATTGGAGGTCAACTTCGACACCATCGGCGCCTCCGGCACGTTCTTCAACTGGCAGGGCAAGACCTACTGCCCCGGTCAGAAGCCGGGCAAGTGCAAAAGCACCTTCAACAACATCGAGTTTGGCGCGAAAAGCAATTCCAGCGACTCGCCGACCTACGTGCTCATCGCCTCGGGGTCGCTCGGCAAGATCGATCCGAAGGGCGGCATCGACTTCGTCAAGTCGTCTGCGGGCTTCAAGATTGCGCTCACCTTCGCGTCCGGCGGCAAGCGCGCCGATTTCGACCACCACCTGACCGCTTGGGACTCGCAGACCGGCAAGATGCTTGAGGGCTGGCCGCGGGTCATCGACGACTGGCAGTTCTTCAGCAACCCGGCGATCGTCGACATGGACGCCGACAACAAGCCCGAAGTGGTGGCGTCGAGCGCCGGCTACCTGCTGCACGCCTGGAACTACGAGGGTGTCTCGCCCAAGGGCTTTCCCAAGTACACCATGGGGTGGTTGCTCGGTTCGCCTGCGCTGGGCGACATGGACGGCGACGGCAACTGGGACATGGGCGCCGGCACGCGCGACGGCTGGATCTTCGCCTGGAAGACCAAAGGCAAGCGCGCGGGAGCGCTGCAAGAGTGGCCCATGCACGGCCACGACGTCCACAACACCGGCAACTATCACGCGCCAATCAATCCCTACGCCAAGGCCGGATCGACGGCGCCAACGGCCGACGCAGGCAGCACCGACGTCGGCAGCAGCGACGCCGGCAAGGCCGCCGCGACGACGACGCCCAAAGACGACGGTTGCACCGCAGGCTCGACGGCGGGCGGTTGGCTGGGAACCTTGCTCATCTTGGCGATGGCCGCCCTGGCGGTGCGCCGCCGCGGGCAGCGGGGGTAAGCGATGGCCACGGAACTGCGCCACCAGTGCTACAAGTGCCAGGAAGAGTTGGTCTTTGACGTCAAGATCGCCCGGCTGGACACCTGCCCGAACTGCAGCGCCTACCTGCATAGCTGCCGCAACTGTCGGTTCTGGAGTCCGAACGCCCACAACCAGTGCACTGAAAATCAGGGCGAGTTCATCCGCGACCGCGAGGCCGCCAACTTCTGCAACTGGTTTGCATTCCGGGTGATGGGCGAGGACAACTCGGCCGAGATCGACGCCACCAAGGCCAGGCTCGACGCGCTTTTCGGCGGCGGTGGCGGTGCAGCCAAGCCGGCCGCGGCGACGCCGCTCTCGCCCAAGACCGACAGCGACGCCCGGGCGCGGCTCGAGGCGCTTTTCAAGAAGTAGCACCATGCACCCTGCGCGCTTCGATGGGCTGGGCGCTTGCCTCGCCCTGTTTCCGACCGGCTGCATCGCTGGCGGCGGCACTGTGGGCGGGTCCGGGGGCGGCGGGTTCGCCGTGGACGCTGTATCTGGCGATGCCGGCGCGACCGCGGACACCGCTGCACCCATCGACGCAGGCGTGGACGGCGCCGCCTTCGTCCGCCTGTTCGTCCGCCTGTACGACCATACGGCCTGGGCCGGCACGGCGACGGTACATGTGGATGACTGGTCGGTGGTCGTGCAGTAGCCCGTGGATCCCGATGCCGCCGCGGCCCTGGCGTTCTGGCTCGGGTTGGCAGGTCATGGGCTGGGTTCGCCGCTCGGCGTGCCGGTGGCGCGGGCGGCGCGGGCCTGGGCCGCGATCGAACCCGCCGAACCAGACTCCGCGCCAGGTGACGTCCTTTCGGCCTCGCTGATCGTCGTCGTGGACCGCGACCATCCGCGCGGCCGACCTGTGTGTGCGGTGACGCTGCGAGTCCCCGACGCTCAGCCCAGCCTGCGGGCGTTGTGCGGGGTCCGCCTGCGCGACGGCGATGGCCAGGTGATCGCTTCAGGCCGGGTGGCGGCGCGCGTGGTCACCGCCGGCCAGGCGGTGGTGCACGTTGCCGGTCGGTGTCGCCCGGGGCTGACCGCGGTCGGCCACCCGGCCGACTGCGCGCCGCAAAGGCGCAGGCCGGCGCCGGCGGGGCCGCTGGGGCCGCGGCGACCGCACTGACGCAGCCGCTCACGCCCGGCCGATCCGGTCGCCCATCGCCAAGTCCGCGCCGACCTTTTGCGCCGCGCGCAGCCCGCTCATCAGCGCGCCGACGACGCCGTGGCCGGCGCGGGTGCTCGCCCCGCACAGGTACAGGCCGGGCAACGGCCCGCGATAACCCGGCCGGCCCTGTTGGAACTGCGCCGGGGTCGCCGCCAGGCCATAGCCCGTGCCGCCAGTGGCGCGCGTGAAACGCATGTGGGTCAGCGGCGACGCGCTCTCGACGAACTCGACCTTGCCAGCGCTCTTGGGCAGCACCCGGGCCAGCCGCGCCAGCAGGTCGGCCTCGACCGCCGCCTTGCGCTCCTGGTACGCAAGGTTGCGGCGGTAGTCGCCGCTGGCCACCTCGCCGGCCGAGACGCCCCAGATCGTCGCATCGGCGGGCACCAGGGCCATGACTTCGACACTGGTCTTGCCGGCGGGCGCGTGGCCCGCGGTGTCTGGGTCTTTGGCGGTGGCGCTGGTGATGTAGCAGCCCCGCGGCGTGGGCTTGCCGGCGGTGGCGGCCTGGGCGTAGAACTGCTCCACGTCGTAGCTGTCGAACTGCCAGTAGTTGGTGCGGCGCAGACCCAGGGCCTCGGGCGTGCCCTCCAGCCCCGCGCAGGTCAGCCACAAGGCCCCGCCCATCCTCCAGCCCTCGGCGCGGGTCTTCCACTGCGGCGGCAAGGCGGCGCGCGGAAGCAGGTCGAGCATCGTGCGCACGATATCGGCGTTGGAGATGACGACCTTGGCGCGCACGTCGCGGGCCGGGTTCTTGGCGTCGGCTTCGGTTTGCACGCCCACGGCCTTGCCGTCCTCCACCAAGATCCGGGCGATGCCGCGACGCAGAATCACGTGGCCGCCGTGGGCCTCGATGGTGTCGGCCAGCTTGTCGGCGAGGATCTGCCCGCCGCCCACCGGGTAGTAGGCGCCAGCGAAGTAGTGCATGGCGAGGCCGGCGTGCAGCAAGGCGCTGGCCTGCGACGGCGCCACGCCGTAGTCGCCCGACTGGCCGAGCATCACCGCGCGCAGCGCCGGGTCGCGGGTGCAGTCGTCGAGCACCTGCGCCACCGTCGCGTGTTGATAGCGGGCGACGGTACGACCGCGCAGCAGCACGTCCAATCCGGTGCGCCAGTCGAAGCGGCCGCCGCGGGCGTTGCTCCTGCTGACCACGGTCCACACCTCGTCCAGGAACCGGCAGTACTTGTCGATGCCCTTGCCTTCGGCGGGGAAGGTCTGGTGCAGGCGCGCCCGATAGCGTTCCAGCCCGACCGGAATGCGAAACTCGAGGTCGGGAAAGACCAGCGTGTCGAAGCCATCGGGATCCATCGGCGCGTAGGCGATGTCGGTGACACCCGCGGCAGCCAGCAGCTTGGGGATCTGGCCTTGAGGCCCACAGTCGCCGATGTAGTGCAGGCCGACGTCGAAGCGCCAGCGCGCGTCCGAGCGACCGCGCTCGAACATGGTGGCGCAGCCGCCGGCGACGTAGTGCTGGTCGAAGCAGGCCACCTTGAGCCCGCCGCGCGCCAGCAGCGCTCCGGCTTGCAGGCCGCCGGGGCCGCACCCGATGACTGCGACGTCGACGCTTTCCGGGACGGGCGTGCGCACCCGGCGGGCCGTGTGCAGTGTGGGGCTGTGCAACGCGGCGGTGGTCGGATCGGCGGGCATGGCAGGGCTCGCGGGCAAGGGGAACCGCAGGATGGCATGGATGGGCGGTGGGGTCACAGGGGGCGAGGGCGGGGGCTGGCCTCGGTCACGTCTACCGGCCACCCTGTACTATCGCCGCCGCTCCCTGCCCCCGACCAGCGTCACGCCGGTGACCACTTCTTGCAAGGTTTCGGCATCTTTGATCAACTTCGCGGTGGCCGTGGTCAGGCCGTCGTTGCCCATCTTCTTGGCGAGCAGGTGCGCCTCGTGGGCGGCCGTCCGCGCCCCGTGGACGTCGGCGAGCCCGAGCAGCGCCTGGCCGAGCAGTTGCAGGGTCTCGGGCAGCACGTCGGCGGCACCCGCGCGCCGCAACAGGCGCTCGGCGTGCCGCAGTACCGCCACGGCCTCGTCATAGCGGCGCTGGTCCACCAACACGTTGCCCAGATTGGTGCGTGCGGTGGCCTGGCCCATGATGTAGTCAATCTTTTCACAGCTTTGCGCGATGTGGGCGTAGGCCGCGGCGGCGCCATCGAGATCGCCCAGGCGGTACTGCAAGTTGGCGGCGGCCAGGTCGGCCATGTTCACGGCGACGTCGTCTCCACACGCGACGAACTGCTCGCGCGCCAGATGGTAGTGGCGGGCGGCCTCTGCGGCGTTTTTGCGGCGGGCCAGTGCGTTGCCGATCCAGGTGTGCAGGCGGCCGAGCGCTCCGGCCAGGGCGCTGGAATCGCCGCCAGCGCTCTTGCTCTCGCAGGCGGCCAGCGTCTGCAACGCCAGCTTTTCCGCGCCCTCCCAGGCGCCGCGGCGCATGAGCACAGCGGCCTCGGCAGCGCGGGCCTGCGCGAACTGCGCGACGCCGTCTGGTCGTTCGCCGGCCAGCGCGCTGGCGAATTGCAAGACGGCCACCGCCTCATCGAAGTCGCCGCGGTTGCGCAGGGCCTCGCCGAGTGCCATGTGCGCGCGCACGTGCAGTGCCGATTTGGGTTGGGACCCGGCGGATACGGCGATGGCGTCGCGGCCGGCTGCGACCGCGAGTTCGGTTTCGCCCAGCCGCACGCCCAACTCGGCGCGCGCCACCAGGGCCTGGATCAGGATCTCGGCGGCGTGCTTGTCGGCAGGTCCGCGATCGTGCAGTTCGCGCGCGATCTCGGCCGCGGCCAGATAGGCGTCGAAGGCGTCGCGGTGCATGACCCGCGCACGAACGCCACGAATGCCTCGAAGGCCGCCTGCTGTTCGGCGTCGGTGGCCGGCCGGGTGGTGCCGTCGCCGCGCTCCAGTCCGAGCATGCGCGCAAACGAGCGCACGCGCCGCCGCGCCACTTCTGTGCCAAGTTCGGACTCGCCCAGGCCGGGCAACAGGGCCAACCGCGCGAGCAGTTCGTCGTTCGACAGCGCGTCGTCGGCGTGGACCCGCGCGCGCAGCACCGCCATCAGCGGCTCGAACGCCACCGGGGCCGCGAGCGCCGAACACGCCCCGACGTCGATGTGCCATGCCTCGCCAGTGTCGTCCAGGCGCTGCAGGAACTCTGCGACCAACCGCGATTTGCCGGACCCGGGCGCGCCGATGACCGGCGCGGCAACCAGGCAATTCTGCTTTTGGACCTTGCGCGCAGCCTTGACCAACGCGGCGAGCTCGGGTTCGCGGGCGACCATCGGCGTGCGGTGGCCGCTGGACACGTACTCGGCCAGCGACCGCGCGGCATCGCGGCGGCGCACCACCAGGCGCAGGCCGGCCGACTTCTGCGTTTCGTACAGGGCGCGAACCTCGGCGAAGGCAGTCTCGCCCAAGAGCACGCTATTGGTCTCGCCTTTGGCGACCATCTTGCGCACGGCCGCCACCGCCGGGCCAGCGACCAGGGCCGACCCGTAGGTCATGCCCAGGCCGCGGCTGTACACCTCGCCGACGTCGACCGCGACGCGCAGCGGCCGCGTCTCGTTGGCGCGGGTCGCCGTCGCCGTGTGGGCGCGCAACAGATTCAGGGCCGCGTCGATGGCGCGCTCGACCTCGTGTTCGCGCATGCCGCCCAGGCCGAACACGGCGATGGCCTCGTCGGCCACCACCGCCAGCGGCCGACCGCCCTCGCGCTCGACGCTGGTGGCGAAGTTCTCGAAAAACTCGCCGGTCTCGCGGGCCTTGAGCTTGCGCACGTCGGGCCGGGCCAGCAGCACGGTCGCCGTCTGGGTGTCGAGCACCGTGGGCGGGTCGCCATCCGACCCCGATTCGGTCCCGCGCCGACGGCGCAAGCCGCTCATCAGGCTGCCGGAGCACTCCACGCAGAAATAGCGCTCGCCGTCGCGGGCCGCGCCGCAGTTGGGGCACGACAACAGCGGCACCGCCGAACCGCAGTGGTTGCAGTAGCCTCCGGCGTACTTGCCCTTGGCGCCGCAGCCTGGGCAATGGGCCAGTTCCTCCAGGCCCCACGCGCCGCTTTCGGTCCGCGTGGCGCGCTCGATGGCCTCCGCGAATTCCAGGGTGCTGGCATGGCGCGACGCCGGGTCCTTGGCCAGCGCCTTGCGCAATTCGCGCTCCAGACCCACCGGCCACGTCAACTGCGCGGTGGTGGGTGAGGGCAGCGCCGCCGGCTCCTCGGTCAAGTGCGCCATCAGGATGGCCTGTACCGAGTTGCGATAGTGCGGCACCCGGCCGGTCAGCATCTGGCAGACCACGACGCCGAGCGCATAGAGGTCGCAGCGGCCGTCGAGCGATTTGCCGTGAATCTGCTCAGGCGACATGTACAGCGGCGTGCCCATGATGCCGACGTCGCCGGTCTGTTCGCCCAACTGCTCGCCCTCTTGCGCGCGCGCCAGGCCGAAATCGACGACCTTGGCCAATACCCCGCCCGACGCGAGCTTGCGCAGCAAGATGTTGGCCGGCTTGATGTCGCGGTGAACGATGCCGAGCGCGTGGGCCTCGGCCAACCCCGCCGCCACCTGCTTGGCAATCTGCACGGCCTCGTTCAAAGGCAACGCCCCGGAGCGCTGCATCCGCCGTTCCAGGCTTTCGCCCTCGACGAACTCCATGACCAGGTACCAGCCGCCGTCGTGCTGGCCGAACGCATGGATGCCCACCACGTTGGGGTGCACGATGCGCGACAGCGCCAGGGCCTCGCGCTGGAACCGCGCCGCCGCCACCGCCGACTGAGCGACGTGACTGTGCATCAGCTTGACCGCCACCCGCCGGTCCAGGCTGGGGTCGCGGGCCACGTACACCTGGCCCATGCCGCCGCCCGCCAGGAAGTGTTCGATGACGTAGCCGTCGCCGATGCGCGCCCCGGGCTGCAGCACGTGTTCGGTCTTTTGCGTCATCGCACCTGGGCCGTCGTCGGTTCTGTCGCGCCGCACGCGGGTCGGAGCGCGGTCAGTGGGCAAGGTGGCACAGTTGCCTTGGGTTGTCGAGACGCGGGCGGCGCTTACCAAATTGCGTGCGCTCCGCCGCAAGGTTTGCTAGCGTTGCAGCGCCCGCACCGGCCCGCGGCGCACGTCAGCCTATTGCGATGGAGTCGTGCATGCGCGCCCGCCTCGCCCCTTGCTGCTTGGTTTTCGCCCTGGCGTCCGTCTGGTCCGCGCGCACCGAGGCCGCCCCGCCGGGCCCGCACGTGGTGACCGCCCACGGGGTGCTGATCGGCAATGCCGCACCGGCTGTGGACGGAAAATACGCCTTCACGGTGCGCCTGTATGCGGCGGCCGACGCAAAGAGCGCGGTGTTCAAGGAGAGCTTTGTCGGCGTGCCGGTGGTCGGGGGACAGTTCACGCTCGGCATCGGCGGCGACCCGGCCGCGCCGCTGACCGCCGGATTGCTGGCCAACTACGCCAACCTGTGGCTCGGCGTACAGGTCGAGTCCGAGCCCGAACTGGCCCGCGTGCAGGTGGCGTGGGTGCCTTACGCGATGGTGGCCGACACGGCCAACAGCTTGTCGTGTACGGGCTGCGTGGGACTCGGCCAACTCGCGGCCGAGGTCAGCAACGTCTTTGTCAAGCAAACCCAGTTGGCCGACGTCGCCAAGAGCGGCAACTTCGACGACCTGCTGACCAAGCCGCCGATGGTCAAGGTCGGCACCACGTGCCTTGCCGGCGAGTTTGCTGTGGGCTCGGCGCCGAACGGGTCGCTGCTGTGTGCGCCGGTCGACCTGTCCAACGTCGCCACGGTCACGGGCGCCAACACCTTCACCAAGCCGCAGATGCTGCAAGGCGGCGCCGGTCTGGGCAAGGTGCCGGCCAAAGGCTGCGCGCTCGACTTGAGCAGCGCGCTCGGCGGCCTGTGCGTGGACGGCGCGCCGGCCACCGTGGTGCGCACGGCCGGGTCGCTGGCTGAGATGGACAAGTGGGCCAAGGACAGCCAGATCGTGTACCGCAGCGACAATGGCGAGGCCTATCTGTACCGCAAGGGGGCGTGGCGGCAGTTCGCGTTTGCGCCGATGTGCGGCGACGGCCTGGTCGATCCCGGCGAGGAATGCGACGACGCCAACAAGGTGGACACCGACGCCTGCCAAAACGACTGCAAGAAACCCCTTGTCGTCAACATCGCGCTGGCCACGTGCAACGCCGCTGGGCAGAGCGGGCCCACCCAGGCGCAGTGCAACGCGGCCTACACCGGCGGGCCCCTGGCTGGCAAGATCACGGTCAGCGGCGGCATCCAGGCGTGGACGGTGCCGGCCGACGGCACCTACCGCATCGAGGCCTCGGGCGCCCAGGGCGCGCTCAATGCCGCCACCGCGGCGGGTGGCAAGGGCGCGCGTGTGCGCGGCGATTTCGCGCTCAAGGTCGGTCAGGTGCTCAAGTTCCTGGTCGGCCAGCAGGGCGCCAAGTCGCCGTCGGCCACTTCGTCGGGCGGCGGCGGCGGCACCTTCGTGGTGCTCAGCGACACGACGCTCTTGCTGGCAGCCGGCGGCGGCGGCGGCCTCGGTGGTCCGGCGGCGGGCCAGATTGGCGTCAACGGCGCCATCGCCAGCGACGGAACCAAGGACAGCTATGGGTTCGGCACGGGAGGCACGGCCGGTGGCGGTGGATCCACGGGCGGCACCGCGAGTCCGGTGGGCGGCGGCGGCGGTGGCGGCTACACAGGCGATGGAAAGCCCAAGCAACTGACCAGCGGCTACCCTGGCAAGGGCCATGCCTTGGGCGGCGCGGGCGGGCTGTCGCGGCTGGGCTACCCCTCGGGCGGGTTCGGCGGCGGCGGCGGCAACAGCGAGGCGTCGGCCGGCGGCGGCGGCGGCGGCGGCTATTCGGGCGGTGCGGGCGGCACCTACACCAACGCGCTCTACGGCGGCGGCGGCGGCGGCGGGTCGTACAACATCGGCCAGAACGCGGTCGGCGCCACGGGTGTGCAGTCCGGCAATGGCGCGGTGACCGTGATCAAGCTGTAGTGCTCGGTCTACGCAATACGCCGGGGGTGGGTGTAGGCGTTGCCCGCAGCGCCGCGCAGGAATCCCACCAGCGTGATGCCGGCGTCGTAGGCGAGATCGATGGCCAGCGCCGTCGGCGCGCCGATGGCAGCCACCACCGGCACCCCGGCCATGGCCGCCTTCTGGACCAACTCGAACCCGGCGCGGCCTGACAGCACCAAGACCGCGGCGTCCGCGAGGCGATGGGCGCGCCACAGGTGCCCCAACGCCTTGTCCACCGCGTTGTGGCGGCCGACGTCCTCGCGCAGGCACAGCAGGTGACCCTCGCGGTCGAACACCGCCGCCGCATGCACGCCGCCGGTCTGGTCGAAGCCGGCCTGCGCACCGCGCATCGCCTCCGGCAGCGCCGCGAGCTGTGACCACGTCACCAGCCCCGCCTGCGCCGCGAGGGCCGGTGGCCGATCGGGAAACAGCGCCGCCAGCGATCCCTTGCCGCACAACCCGCATGCCGCGGTGGCCACCAGCCGCCGGTCGAGCAACCGGTCGGGCACGGCCACGGTCGGGGCGAGTTCGGCCGCCCACACCGCGCCATCGGTGTCGTGCGGGGCGCACGGCGCAATCGCCGGCAACTCTTCGGGCGAGCGCACCACGCCCTCGGCCAGCAGCAGGCCGGCGATGAGATCCGGGTCGTGTCCCGGCGTGCGCAGGGTGACCGCAAAGGTAGTGCGGCGTCGGCCGCCGACGGGCCCGTGGTGCAAGCGGATTTCCAAGGGAAGCTCGACGGCGACGGTGTCGGCCCGCAAGGTGGTCGCGCCTTCGCGCCAGGCTGCAATGTCCACAGTTGCTGTGCGGTCGTCCGGCAGGCCGCGCAGCCCGTGCAGGTCGGCTGGGGTGTCGATGCGTCGCACCCGATCGTGCCACGCGTTCGGCAGCGCCACCGCCCGGGCGCGCGGGCCGAGCGCGCGCAGCAGCTGCGAAGGCGAGCGCAGGTCCGCGGGCAGATGGTCGCGCCAGTGCGCCAGCAGCTCGGCTTGATAGGCCGCGTGCAGCGGCTCCCAGCCGCTCGCCTTGCCGGTGGTGTCGGCGTGGCGAAAGGCCGCCGCCAAGGTCCCAGCCGACAGGGCCCGCGGCAGTTCAGCGAGCCAGGTCGCGTCAACGCCGACGACATCGCAGGGCGCCACCAACGCGATTTGGCCGGCCGCCAGGGTCGCGAGGCCGGCGCGCAGCCCCTCGAGCGGCCCCTGATGTGGGGTGGCGTCCACGACGACCTGCACATGGGCCGGCAAGAGGTCGCGGTAGCGGGTCTCGTCGCCGACCACGACCGCGACGCGGTCACAGACGGCCGAAAGGGTGTCGATGGCGTGCAAAAGCAACGCCTTGCTGTGCCAGACCGCCCGCGCCTTGTCGCTGCCGAAGCGCGACGAGCGGCCGCCCGCCAAGACCAAGCCGACGACCTGCACCACGGTTGTGCCTGCTCGCGCTACTTGCACTCGGCCGGCGGCTGCGCCGGCTTTGCGGTGAACGTCGCGGAGAGGCAGACGGCCGGTTCGCCCTTTTCGTCTTTGCAGGTGTACTTGAGCGGCCCAAACGAGTCGAGCAGTTCGTTCAGGTTGCTGTACTTGTCCGAGCAACCCTTACAGCACTCGGTGCAGAACTTGGCAGGCGCGCCGGGCTTGTAGCAGTAGTTCAGTTTAGTTTCGCAGATTTCCCCTTTGGGGCAGTCGCCGTCCGCCTTGCAGGCTTCATTCTTGCTGCTCAGGTAGCCGGCAAACTTGGGGTCGGGCACGCCGCAGTCCTCGGCCATTTGGTCGCCCATCAGCAGGCAGGTGCAGGTGCCGTCGAGCGCGGTGCGTGCGATGCCCCCCTCGATGAGCAAGCCGTCGGCGACCGCATCGCAGGTGGGCGCCAAGGTGGCTTCGAAGAAGGCGTTTCGCACTGGAATGGCATGCGGCACCGCGAGGCCTGTGGTGCAGTTCTTTGGGTTGGCCACGGTGCCGGCGTAGACGTTCAGCCCGGTGGGCTGGGCGTTCTTGAGCTTGCAGCCGCTGCGCAGCATGGTCACCACGCTCTCGGTGACTGGCAGCAAGCACAGGCCGCCGGTCTTGTCGGTGCGCGCGGCGTTCAGGATGCGCAGCTTGACTTCAGTTGGCGTCACATCTTGGATCTCCAAGAAGAAGTTGAGCTCTTTCTTCTTGATGTCGTTCTGCCAGATGGGGTTGAGGGTGTTGATGACCAGGTGCGGGCCACCGTCCAGGCTCTTGATCTTGAGGGTATCGAAACGAAACCACATGCCCTTGGCCAGGCAGTCGCAGGTGTCCGCGGTGGCGCTGGCATCGCCGGGCAGTGCGGCGGCGTCCTTGGCGGCGGTGACCTCGGGCAGGACGTTGGCGTCGTAGTCCTTGCGCAGCTCTTCCGTGGACTTCTGGCAGCCGACTGCCGCGAAGACCGCTGCGCATGCCAGCGCAAGCATCCCCTTGTGTGCGCCCATGTTGCCCGTTGCCCGCATGCGCTGCCCCCGGCGGCGGGTCCAAAGCGCCCGCCAGCCGCGGCAGTCTTGCGCGTTTTGCCGTCGCCGTCTATGGTCGCCGCGTGCAGGTTGCGGGCAGCCCGGTCGCGCTGGCCGCCCCTGCCCCCCGCCGCGCCGCTCACCGCC
>VGRO01000110.1 GCA_016875335.1 Deltaproteobacteria bacterium
TGCGGCCGGACGCGGGGGTGAGCGCGCATGGGCGCGCGAGGGGGCTGCGAGCCCCCTTCACGCAACGAGCAGCTAGTAGGCGAAACCGATTGAGGAATTGTTGCGGCATTATGGCCCGTGTCCCGACGCGAATTTGGGGTTTCGCCTACTAGCGGTCGCGCGGCCGTCGGACTTGCGCCATTGCGCAGCGTCAGCACGTATTCGGTCGGCGCGTCGCCCGTCGGCGGTACCAGGGCCACCGCCGCACCGGGCGCCACCGGCCCGGAATCCGCGACCAGGGACAGCACGGCAGCCCTGTCCAGTGTCAGCGCCCCCGTCTGACCGGCGCAGGGGTCGGTTGGGATGTCCGTTTCGGCGGCGCACGCCCACGCGACCAAGCACAGCGGCCAGGCCGCGATCGCCCGCAGTCTTGCCCGGCCTGCCATGAACGGTCCCTGCGGCGACAACGCCAACGCCTGCGCGACGGTACCATGGCTCGGGGGTGGTGCGCCATTCGAATGTCGCGGAAGGGTCGCAAGCCTGACCAGCGCAATTGGACCACGCCCGCGCCCTTGCACCCCACCGCCATCCTTGCTACACGGCCCCAGCCCGGGCCCGCCGCCGCCCGCCCTCGGAGCCCCGCGTGTCGCCCTCCCCTTCGCCCAGCGCGGTCGCGCTTGAACGTTTCGTGGCCCAATCCCCGGGCCTGCGCGTGCCGCGCTTCTCGGTGCCGGTCCCCGGCCTGCCGACGCTGCCCGACCTCAAGAAAATGGCCCGCGACCGCCGCGCCGCCGGATTGCCGGTTATCGACCAGTCGGCCGGCGACATCGACGACGTCGGCCAACCGCTGCATCCCGACCTGCCGGCGTGGATCGCGGAAACCCGTGCCAGACTGGTGGCCGGCGGGGCCAGTGAACTGCGGCCGACGACCGGCGACGCCTATGGCTACCCGGGCAACTACCAGCAGCAGTATCCGGCGGTGCTGGCGATCCTGGGGCAAAGCTGGGGCATTGCCGGACCCGCGGTGGCGATGCACACGGTGTCGGGCCGCGCGGTGCTCGATTGCGCCTTTCGCGGGCTGATCGCGCGGGCCCAAGCGCGAGGGTTGGCGCAGCCGTACGCCATCGCGCTCGATCCGCTGGCGTGGTCTGGCTATCAGCCTTTGGCAGCGGACCTCGGTCTTGAACTCGTCCACCTTCCCGCGGTGGCAGGCCACGGACTGTCGGCGAGCGCGCAAGGGCTGGTCGAGACGTTGGAATTCGCCCGGGACCAAGGCCGCGCGATCATCGGCGCACTGCCGGTGGTGCCCAGCAACCCGAGCGGCACCGGGTTGTCGGCCGACGACCTGGTCGCGCTGGCCGAGACTGCGGCCGTCTCGCAAATCCCCTTGCTCATCGACGGCTTCTACTCGCCGCTCGACCCAAGGGGCCACGCTGCGTGCGTGCCGATGGCCGAGTTGCACGCCCGCCTTGCCCCCGAGGTGCTTGGCCATGTGGGTCTGGTGGTCGGTGAAACCAAGGTCGCCAGTTCGCAGAACAAGACTGCGTCGCTTTTCTGGTGCGCGCCGACCGGCCACGACGCCCTCGCGCGCGCGGTGCTGCACCAGGCCAACGAGCGGCTCAAGGCCACAAACCTGTACCCGCGACCGCAGGAGGCGGTGGTCGCCGCGGCTTTGCACACCTTTCCGGGGGGCGTGCAGGCGGCGATGGGGCCGCGCTATGTGGCGCTCGACGGCGCGCGGCAGGCCATGCGCAACCAATGCGACCGGCTGGGCATCCCCCTGTCGATCGGCGGGTCGTTCTACGGCACCGCGGCGCTCGTCGATGGCGCGGGTGCCCCCCTGTTGCGGGGCGACGACGGTCAGCCGCTCGCCGATGCCCGCGCGGTGATTGCCGCCCTGGTGTCGCGGTACGGGCTGGTCGGCGCGCCGGGCGGCATGTTCTCGCCGGCACCGGAGGCGACCCTGCTCGTTCGCCTGACGGCTGCGGTGACGCTGGCTGACGTCGATCGGGTGGGCGCGATCCTCGAAGCGCTGCTGGATCAGGCCCGTGGCTAGCGGCATCACCACGCGCCGGTTGGATGTCATCCGCCGCGCCATCGAGACTGGCGACCCCCACCTGGGCGCCGAGACCGAGGGCATCGTCGTCGACGCGCACACCTTCGACGTCTTGCACAGCCTCGGTGGGCAGCAGCCCACCACGGCAGTTTCCGGGTGGCTGCGCAACCAAGGCGGCGAGGCCGCAGAAATCGCCCGCGACATCGTGCCCGACGTGCCCGAGACGACCGTCGAGGCCAACCCGGCGCCGCTGCGTTCGCCGATTTCGACCGCGGCCGCCCAGCGTCTGATGGTCATCCTGGCCGACACCGCCCTGCAGCGCCTCAATGAAACCCACGGCCATCGCGCGCAGTTGCTGCACGGTGCAGCATGGCGCCCGCCTTGGATCACCGCCGAGGACGCCTCGCTGGGCGCCGAGCCGTTCAAGCGGCTGTACTACCAGTTCCAGATCGGCGTACACGGCGACAAGGTCGGCGCGGCGGCCGGCGACCACTACAACCTGTCCGCGCCTTGGCTGGGTGAGGTGGGCGACGCCGACATCTCGCGCAAGATGATCGAAATGACGGGACGGATGCGACTGGTGGGCGGCGCGCTGTCCGTGGCGCTGTCGGCTTCGTCGCCGCTGTTCTTCGCTGCCGGCTTCGAGCGGCCATCGCCCAAATTCGGCACCAGCATCACGCCGTGGGAGTCGGCGCGCCTCGGCCACGTCTGGCCCGGCCGGACGCTGATGGACGTATCGGGCCTGTACCGCGACCCGGTGTCGTTTCGGCGCACCATGCGCCAGTTCGCCGAATCGGGAACGCTATTGAGCGGGCGCGACATCTGGCTTGCTGTGCGCGCCCAGCCGGGCAAGGTGGCGCCGGGACCGTCGTTCGAAGAGGTGTGCGCGGACGCAGGGCTCGACCTCGCCAGCGAAGACGGCCGCGAGCGGGCGCGCGTGTTGCTGCACGCTTGCTTCCAACACGGGCCGCGCTTTCCCGACCACATCCACCGCACCGAGCCCGCCTGGCAGAAGCTCGAGGCCTGGCGCCAGGATCTTCTGGAACGGGTGCTCCGCGCCCCGCGCAATCGCGTCGAAGTCCGCACGCTCGAAACACCGCCGGCCTTTGCCGCGGACAGCCCAGGGGGCGACTACCGCACGCCCTACGAGTGGATCAAGGCCATCCACGCGCTGCTCGACGTGCTTTTCGTGTGGCTCGCCGAGAATCCGCAGCAAATCGACGAGTTGGAGTACGGCGAGCTCGAACTGCAGGCGGCCAAAAGCAACGAGCAGGCGGCCCTGTATGGCGGCCTCGACGCGCAAGTCCGATGGATTCCGTCGGGCATGCACGCCATGAGCGCGCGCGAGGCGCTTGGCCGACTGCTGCACGACACCGCGCCGGTGGCCGACGCGCTCAGCCACACCGCGGACCTTGAGCTCATCCGGCGCGCCGTGACCGGCGAGACCTGCCCGCCGGCCGCGCGCATGCGCATGGAGATCGGCGACTGGTACGGAATCGATACCGCCAATCGCGACAATGCGCGGCTGCTGCCCGACGACTCGTACCCTCGCGAGCTGTTGCGGCGGACCCGCGGGGCGATGGCGCGGGAAATCGACACCATCGCCGCTGACCTGCCGCGGATGCCGCTGTTGGACCGGCCCCGCATCGCTGCCCTGCTGGCGTGTGTGCGGCGGGTGCGCGACGGTGCCGTGGGATAGGCCGCAGCTACCGTGGTATCCCGCTTGGCTCCAGCGGCCCAGCCCAGAAAACGCATCAGGACGCTGCCCTGCCCTGCGGCAGCAAGCGCGCAATCGGATTCGACATCGGGCCGGACGGGCACCAGTCCGCCCACGTTCAAGATCGGTGCGCAAGGTGGCGGGCCTGCAACGGCAAGGCTTGTCCGCGCGGTCGAGACTGCACTCGAACCGCATCACAGCCTTGCCGGCCCCGTCCAAATCTGGCACCTTTGCGCCCACAAGGGGCTTGACTGCCCGCCCTGCCACGAGGTCGCATGTTCCGCCGCCCGCCCCGGTCCCGCCTGAACTCCAGCGCCCTGCTGACCGCTGCCGTGGGCGCCTGCCTTGCCGCTCCGGCCGTCGCCAGCGTGCCCGCAACCGTGCAAGTCGACGGCCTGCTGTCGTCGGCCGCCGGCCCCGCTGCCGATGGCGAATACTACATGGGGTTCAACCTGCTCGACGGCCCCAAGGGCGCCATCGTGTGGGCCGAAACCGCGGTCAAGGTGGCCGTCAAAGCCGGCCATTTCAGCTACGCGCTCGGGTCGAGCAAGCCCATCGCGGGGTTCGTCGCCGACAACCGCTGGCTTGAAGTGCAGGTCGGCGCGGAACCCGCGCTGCCGCCGGTGCAGATTCGCTCGGTCATGACCGCGCTGCGGGCAGCGGTGGCCGAGGGCCTGGAGTGCTCCGGGTGCATCGCCGCCAACCACCTCGACAGCAAGGTGTTTCAAGGGTTCCTCAAGGCTCCGGACCTTGCTGGCTTCGCCAAGACCGCGGATCTGTCGGAGTACGTCAAGGCCAACGCCCTGGCCAAGGTCGCCGGCACCGGCAGCTACAAGGATCTCACGGACCTTCCCAAGTTCGCGGACGTCGCGACGACCGGAAGCTACCTCGACCTCAACAACCTGCCGGCCCTCGCCAAGGTCGGCACGTCGTGCGGCACGGGTCTGGTGGTCAAGGGCATCAAGGCCGACGGCAGCTTGGAGTGCGTGGCCGGTGGGGTCGATGCCAGCAGCCTGCCCAAGGACGGACTGGACGAGATCAGCAACGGCTTGCTGACCAACCAGTTCACCGAGGTCGCGGTGTCGGCCACGGGCGCAGTGCCGATCCCGGACAACCTGGGCGGCGGCGTCAACGACACTTTGGAATTGCCCGATTTCGGCGTCGTGCAATCGCTTTCCGTCAGCGTGGAGGTCGCCACCAGCGATCTGTCGAAGGTGCGGGTGACGCTGTACGACCCCGCCGGCAACACCTACCTGCTGCACAACCAGACCGGCTCGGGCAAGGGCCTCAAGGTCAGCTACCCGCCCGAAAAGCCCGCATCCGGCGACCTGACCACCTGGGTCGGCAAGAACCCCAAGGGCACCTGGTCGATCAACGTGGCCGACCTCGCCGCGACGCCTGGTGTGCCCAACGGCAAGGACGGGCAGTTGACCACCTGGTCGGTCAAGGTGGGCGTGCTGTCGAACAAGAAGGTTGCGGCGACCAGCGCCTTCCAGTTGATGCCGCAGGGCTCGGCCCCGGTGGCGTGCGGGCAGAGCAACATGGGCACGCTCTATTTCGACGCCGCCAGCAAGTCGATCCGCTACTGCGACGGCGCGATCTGGCGCAACCTCGCCGATACCTGCGGCAACGGTGTCCTCGAGTCGGGTGAAGAGTGCGACGACGGCAACAACACCAACGGCGACGGCTGCAGCAACACCTGCCAGGCCAGCTACGGCGCCAGCAAGAACAAACCGGGCGTGACGTGCCTGGAAATCCTGACCACGCTCACGGCCGCCAAAGAACCGCCCAAGGACGGCGCGTACTGGATCAAGGCGCCCAAGGGTCAGGTCATCCAAGTGCAGTGTGACATGTCCAGCGAGGGCGGCGGCTACACCTATTTCCCGGTTGTCTCCGGCAAGAACACCTTCAAGTACACCGACGACAACTCGTGCAGGGACTATGGCCTGGACATCGTGATGCCGCGCAGCAAGGCGCAGTGGACGTGGATGCTCAACAAGTACGACGCCAGCTACTTCGCCACCATCCCAGGTGTGTACAAGCCCGGAGACGGCGGCAACTACACCGGCTGCATCATGCGCCACCCGGGATCGTACGGCGGCGGCTGCGGCGACTGGCGCGTCGGCGATGGCGGCCGCTGGTGGATGCGCGACTCTACCTACAGTGAGCCAAACGGCGACTATCAAGCCAACTGTTGGCTGTCGATGTACAAGCACGACCCCAACGACATCCAGTTCAACGACGGCACCTGCAGCTACTCGACCAGCAAATACTTGTGTTCGACCAACGACAAGAAGTGAGGATGGTCCGTCGGCGCGCGCCGCTGGGCCGTGCGGTCGGCCTGGTGGTGTCCTGTTGCCCGGCGACCCTGACCGGCTGCGGCACGGATGAACTCGTGCAGCCCGCCAGCTTCGGCTCGGGCGTGGCCCGCGGCACCCAAGACGCGAACGTCGCTGCGCACGACACCGCGCTCGCCGACGCGCCGCCACCGGACGTGGTGTTCTGGACCGGCCAGGACGACGTGTACCAGCCGCCCGACGTGCCACAGGACACCGGCCCACAATGTCCCGGAAAGTTGGGCTGCGCTTGCGTCAAACAGGGCGACTGCTTCGTGGGCCTGTGCCTCTCCGTGCCTGCAGGCGGCAAACGCTGCGTCGAACCGTGCGCCCAGG
Organism: Deltaproteobacteria bacterium; assembly: GCA_016875335.1. Classification (GTDB taxonomy): domain Bacteria; phylum Myxococcota_A; class UBA9042; order UBA9042; family UBA9042; genus SXRM01. Next base: position 6,425 of record VGRO01000110.1, read on the forward strand.
TGCCACCGCTGCCCGAGGTCTGCGACGGCCTCGACGACGACTGCGACGGCCTGACAGACGAGGTGCCGTGCGACGACGCCAACGCTTGCACGACCGACCTGTGCAATGTCGCCAAGGGGTGCGTGTTCTTGGCGCTGTCTGGCACCTGCACCGACGGCGAAGTGTGCACGGTCGCGGACGGCTGCGTGGGCGGCGTGTGCAAGGCGGGCCCGGCCAAGGACTGCAACGACGGCGAGGGCTGCACGGCCGACAGCTGCGTGCCCGGCGTCGGCTGCCTGCACGGGGTGGTCGCCGGGTCCTGCGACGACGGCAGCGTGTGCACCCAGGGCGAGGCGTGCGCGACCGGCAAGTGCGGCGGTGGCCAGTGGCAGGCCTGCGACGACGGCAACGTGTGCACCATCGACACCTGCAAGGACACCACCGGTTGCATCCACGCCGCTACCGCGGGCCCGTGCGAGGACGGCGACCTGTTGTGCACGGTCGGAGACACCTGTGGCGGCGGCGACTGCAAACCGGGCCCAACGCTGACCTGCGACGACGGCCAGACCTGCACCGCCGACTTTTGCGACAAGGCCAAGGGCTGCCAGCACACCGCAAAGGCCGGAGCCTGCGATGACGGCAACCCGTGCACCAGCGGCGATGCGTGCGCGGACGGCGACTGCCAGGGCGGCAAGCCGACGCTGTGTGACGACGGCAAGCCATGCACACTGGATGCCTGCAACGCAAAATCGGGCTGCACCGCCACCCCGAGCACCCTGCCCTGCAGCGACGGCAACGTATGCACGATCGGCGACGTGTGTGGAAGCGGCGCCTGCACCCCGGGCCTGCCGCTGGCATGCGCGGACGGCAACCCGTGCACCGACGACAGTTGCGCGCCGACCCAGGGGTGCGTGTTCCTCGACAGCAATGCAGCGTGCGACGACGGCAACGCGTGCACCAGCCAGGACGTGTGCAACAAGGGAGTCTGCCAGGCCGCCAGCGTGGGGGCGTGCGACGACGGCAATCCGTGTACCGCCGACACGTGCGACCCAGCAGCCGGCTGCGACCACCTGCCCAACAAGCTGCCCTGCGTGGACGGCGATGCGTGCACGGCCTTCGACACCTGCACCGACGGCAAATGCAAAGCCGGGAAGCCGACGCAGTGCCAGGACGGCAATCCATGCACGAGCGACGGCTGCGCGCCGGGCACCGGGTGCGTGTTCTTGCCCGATGCGAACGCCAATTGCAGCGACGGCAACCCGTGCAGCCAGGGTGACCATTGCGCTGCCGGCACCTGCCAGGGCAAGACTGCGCTGCAATGCGACGACGACAACCCCTGTACCACGGACGGCTGCAGCGTCGAGGCCGGTTGCGTCCACGCTCCGACGGCCGGACCGTGCAGCGACGGCAACCCATGCACCGCGGCCGACACCTGCGCCGCCGGCAAGTGCAAGGGGGGCAACCCCTTGGTGTGCAACGACAGCAACCCGTGCACCGTGGACACTTGCACAGCCGGCGCGGGGTGCGCCCACACCGCGACCGCCGGCACCTGCGACGACGGCAACGCATGCACCACCGGCGAGTCGTGCACCAAAGGCCAGTGCGCGGGCGGCAAGGGCGTGATGTGCAGCGACGGCAACCCGTGTACCCTCGACGGCTGCAACTCGGCGCAAGGCTGCACCTTCACCGCGACCGCGACGCCGTGCAGCGACGGCAATGCCTGCACGATCGGCGAATCGTGCGCGGGCGGCGGCTGTGCCGGCGGCAAGCCCGCGGTCTGCGACGACCAGAACCCGTGCACCGCCGAGGTGTGCGCCCCACAGTTCGGCTGCACCGCCAAGGCGACCGATGCCCCGTGCAGCGACGGCAGTGCCTGCACGTTCGACGACCAGTGCAAGGCCGGCAACTGCGTGGGCGGCAAGACGCTGCCGTGCAACGACAACAACCCGTGTACCAACGACGACTGCGACGCGCAAAAGGGTTGCGTCGTGCAGCCCAATGCCGCGCCCTGCGACGACGGCGACGCATGCACCACGGCCGACACCTGCAAGGCGGCCACCTGCAAGGGCACGGCCACGGGCTGCGACGACCAGAACCCATGCACCACCGATGCGTGCGACAAAGGCCTCGGGTGCCTGCACGTGCCCCATGCCCAGCCGTGCAGCGACGGGACCCTGTGCACCAGCGGCGACGTGTGCAAGAACGGCGTCTGCGTCGGCAACCTGGTCAACTGCGACGACAAGAACCCGTGTACCGTGGACCAGTGCACCAGCGCGGCCGGCTGCGCCCACCCGGCCCTGCCCAACGACAGCGTGTGCGGCGGATCGGGCGTCTGCTGGTTCGGCACCTGCACGCCGGGCAGCGAGGTGACCCCGGCGCTGTCGTGCAAGCACATCCTGCAGGTCCGGCCCAAAGCGCCGAGCGGCATGTATTGGCTCGACCCCGACCAGGGCGACGCGGCCAACAAGTACCAAGTGTTCTGCGACATGGTGAGCTACGGTGGCGGCTGGCTGCGCATCGACAACGCATGGGCGCACAAGCTGCTGGTGATGCAGAACCCGTCGCCGACGCAAGGCAAATGCGCGCTGTCGACCAGTGAGGTGCGGGCCTGGGATGGCTTTGACGGCGCGCCGGGCTACGGTCATCTGTGCATGGCCAGCCGGCTGGCCGGCAATTGGATGGCCTACCAAGAGCTGCGGGTCGAGGCCGTGGTGCTGACCGGCTACACCGCCGGCAAAGGCCATACCTACGATCTGTCGTTCGATTGCTACGGTCTCAAGTCCAAGGGTGCCTTCTGCGCCGGCCCCAACGACGCCCTGACCCCGGCGTACACGGTGCAGAAATCGCTCGGCAATGGCGAAAAGCTCGGGCCGACCACCAAGGTGCTGGACCTGGGCAAGCCGTACACCGACTTCCAGGTGCGTGCCCGCGAAGAAGGCCCGCAACTCGAAGGCATCGTGTGGAACACCGGCGCATTCCTGCTGCGGTAGCGCCCCCGCCCCGAAGGGACCCAGATGGACGGACACCGCGCACTGCGCCTGACGCTTGCAGCCTACACGGCATGCTACACCGGCTTCTTCTTTGCGGTGCTGTGGGCCGAACCGCAGGTGTATGCCCTGCTCGACAGCATCGCTGGGCTGGTCGGCGTAGGGCATGCCGTGGGCGCACCGCCGCCCGTGGCGCTGTGGAAATACGTGGCACTCGGGCTGATTTCGGTGCTCGCCCTGATGAGCCTGTGGGCCTGGCGCGACCCCGAGCGCGGCCGGCCGCTGCTGCACCTGATGGTGTACGCCAAGGTGCTGTCGGGCGCGCTGATGGTCGGGCACTTTGCGCTTGCGGGCGGGCATGCCGCGTTCCTCTTGGGTGGACTCAGCGACTGGGCGATGGGCGCTGGCGTGCTGGGACCGCTGGCCATGGCCTACCCGGGTACGATGGGCGCGCTGCTGCGGCTGCGGATGCCGTGAAGGCGCTGGCGGGCCTGGCAAGCGCGGCGGCCCTGTGGGGCTGTGCGGGCGTGTCGGGAGGGGCGCCTGGGTCCGCAGCGGTCGACGCCGCGATGGACGGCGACACCGAAGGCCCAGGCGCGCTCGACGCCGGGCCCGGCGCTGGCGGCATCGCCGCTGAGGCCGCGGTCCACGACGCCACCAAAGAGGCCGATCCGCTGCGGTCCGCGGCGACCCCGGATGGGTCGCTCGCGGCCGACACCGCCGCCGATGTGGCCGTCGAGATCGCCAGCGCCCCCGCCGATGCCGATGCCGTCGCGACCGCCGAAGTGGCCGACGCCGCGAATGCCTTGGACGCGTCTGGGCCCAAGGGTGCTCTGGCCCAGCCCGTGACGCAGCCGATGTGGCTGACCAGTGGCGCATTTGCCAAGAATGCCGCCTACCCGAGCGCCATCGCCTTTGCACCCGCGGGATGGCAGCCTGCGGGCCCCCTGCACGTCGTCGTGTATCTGCACGGCCACTACAACTGCGCGACCAATGTGCTCGGCGACGCGGACACCACGTGCAAGGCGGGAGGCAGCAAGCGCCCGGCGTCCAAGCTGGCCAGCCAGTTCACGGCGACCGGCAAGAAGGCCCTGCTGCTCGTCCCCGAGGTCAAGGTGGACGAGGGCAACAGCGATCCGGGTGCGTTCGGCAAGGCCGGCGGGTTCAAGGCGTTCCTAGCCGAAGCCCTGGCGGCGCTCAAACCGCCGCTGTTGCCGCGCAAGGTCGACGACGTGGCGACCTTGGCGGTGGTCAGCCATTCGGGCGGGTATCTCGCCGCGGCCGGCATCGCCACCCAGGGCGGCGTCCAGGTGGACGAACTATGGTTGCTCGATTCGCTGTATGGCGCCTACCCGAGTTTCGTGGCGTGGGCCAAGCAAGGTCTGGCGGGCTTCGGCGGGACCGGGCCGGATTGGCAACGCCGGCTCTTTGTTGTCTACACCGATGGCGGCGGCACGGCCGGCTTGTCCAAGCAGCTGGCGGCCGAGGCCAAGGCGTGGGTCCCGGCGGGCGCGTGGCTGCACGACCAAACGACGGCAACGTGGGCGGAAGTGGACTATGACCACGGGTTGCTTTTCAAGCACTCTGGGCTGAGCCACCACGCTGTGACGACGTACTACGTTGGCAAGCTGGTGGCCTCGGGCCTGGCGCCGTACTGAAAGGGCGGTGATGGATGACGCGTCTACTGCGCGCAACCATGGACTCCGACATGCATTGTTGTCGGCCGCTAGGAGCCTGTCGGGGAAGTGCCAGAATCGACAGATTCTGGCCGACAGGCTCCTAGTAGGCGAAACCCCAAATTCGCACCGGGATACGGGCCGTGATGCCACAACAATTCCTCAATCGGTTTCGCCTACTAGCTGCTCGTTGCGTGAAGGGGGCTCGCAGCCCCCTCGCGCGCCCATGCGCGCTCACCCCCGCGTCCGGCCGCAGCCGCGGCCGGAAGTACCTCGGCCCGGTTGCGCGCCGGAACCCGGCGCGAACTTCGGGCCTGAGGTACTAGGCAGGCCGCGGCTGCGGCCTGCCAGCGACAGAAACTGCCTGAATTTACTTCAGGCAGTTCTTGGTCGCTGCCCCGATCGCAACCACCACGGAGCCTGTCGGACGATAGTCCGACAGGCTCCTAGGGATTGGAAAATAATAAGTCGATCACTCTCACATCAGGACGGAGCCGCGCGCCGGACCTTGGGTCCGCAAGCTCTCGACCCACCAGGCAAGCAGACGGGCTCAGGAAACGATTGCGCAAGTCATTGCCTTGCCCTACGGAGGCGGATAACTACACTGCCCAGGCGCCGAGTAGCACAGCCCCTTGACGCAGTAGCCCTCGCACTCGCTCGACGCCTGGCACTGCTTGCGGAAGCAGTGCGGGTTGGCCGGGTTCTTGCACACGAAATTCGGCTTGCAGCTCTTGTCGGCGCCGGGCGGGTCGGTGACCTTGCACACGTCTTCGACGCACTTGCCGGTGGGGGCGCAGAAGAAGCCCTCGGCGCACTCGGCGGTTGACTTGCAGCCGGGCTGGCAGGTCGATTCGCCGCCGCACGCGCACTTGAGCGGCTTGCAGATCGTGTCGGGCGGGTTGCACGCGGCGTCGCTGTCGCACGACGTCTCGACTTTCATGCACATGCCGCAGCCGATCGACTCGCCGGGGGCGATGCACATCATGGCGTTCTTGCAGCCGACCTCGGCTGTGCATTGGCCGTCTTTGGGGGCGGCCACTTCGGTCTTGGCGTCCATGCCGGTGTCGATGGCAGCGATATCGGGCGGCGCGACGTCGGCGGGGGCGACATCGGCGACCTCCTTGGGCCCATCGGCCGCGGTGTCGCCGGCGTCGGCGGCTCCCGCGTCCACCGGCACATCGGCGACGGCCTCGGCGGCGGTCGCGTCGCCTACTTCGGCACCCGCGTCGGCGGCAACTTCTGCAACCGTTTCGGTGGTGGTGGCGTCGCCTGTCTTGCCGTCGACCGCCGACGTGTCGGCGGATGCCGCATCGACCGCGACGTCAGGGGTTGCGTCGGCCGTTGCACTGCCACCGCCACCGCCGCCTGTGCCGCACGCGCAGGCGAGCACGGCCAAAAAGACCAAAGAACTGCGCACCATCTTCGACCTCGCGGCTGCGCACTGGAACGCAGCGGCCGACAGGATGCGGCAGCCCGACGGGGGCGTCAATGCGCGGAACGCGGCCCCCCAAAGCCCGAAGTCCTTGACCGCCGCCGCCGGGCGATGGTACTGCCGCGGCCGGGGGCGGCCGGCGCCCGCTTGGGCACCCATGGCACGCTCCGACACACGCGGTCGCATTGGCCTGTTCCTCGCGTGCCTGGGTCTGTCGTGGTTCTGCGGCCTCTGCCCCGCCGCCGCCGCCCCGCGCTTCACCACGGCACGCGCCGAGAAGGCGGTGGTCATCGGCGGTTCGATCTCGCGCTTTTACGCCGGCAGCTTCGGCCAGTTTTTGCAGTACGCGTGCCGCGACCTCGAGGTCGTCAACCTGGGCGAGGTCGGCGCTGGCGCCGCCAAGATGCGCCGCAACTTCCAGACCGGGGTGCTGGACCGTGACACGGGCTTGATCCGCCACATGCCCGACGGCCACCGCTGGCTGCTGGTGCAGGGCGGCCTCAACTCGGTGTGGCTGCCTGAAGCGACGTCGTGGACGCTGAGCCGGCTGTTCCTCGACGCCCACGACGCGGGGTTTGGGGTAGTGGCGCTGTCGCTGTCACCGTGGGGCGACGACTCGGACCCGCGTTTTGACGGTTGGAAGGGCCTGCGCATGCACCGCGCAACCGAACACGTCGTCGATTTCGTGATGGGCCGCCTCAAGCCGGCGGCGGCGTTCGGCGCGCGGGCGGCGGGGCGGCCCGACAATCCGCCGGATTGGCTGACCGGCGAGTTGCCGGCCGTTGCCGTAGACCTGTGGGCCTCGGAATTGCGCGCGGGACCGACCGTGCCGCTGCGCCCGGCCGAACCGCTGCGCGACTCCTTCGCCACCAGCCACTACCGAAAACGCGTGGACGCCAAGGACGACCTGGTCGCCGCCGCCCGGGCCATCGGCCGGCAGTTCCTAGCCAAGAAATACCAGAGCTTCGACGCGACGCACCCCAACACGGCGGGGCACAAGCTGATGGCCATGCTGACCTGCCAGAAGGCGCCGGCTGCGTGGTCGTGCGATTGCGACGCGCTGCGCCGCGGCGAGTGGCGGGCTGGCAAGGTGCAGGCGCCCAAGTAGCGCGCGCCCGTCCGATCACGAAGGGGGGGTCTGTTCAGATCCATGAACACACGACGTTTTCCGCGGCCGGAGCGCGCGCCGCCCTGCCCCACTTCCCGCGCCCGCTCGTCCGCGCTACCCTGCCCGCCCGCCGCGTCCGCGGCCCGGAATGTCCACCATGCTCCATCCGCAACGCACCATCGACGAACTCAAGGAGCTGCGGGCGCTGACAGCCAATGAGCGCGGCGCGCAGCGGGTGGCCTGGACCGACACGTGGCTGCAGGCCCGCGCGTGGTTCAAGGGCAAGGTGCGCGAAATCCCGCGGGTGCAGGTCAGCGAAGACGCGGCCGGCAACATCTGGGCCGTTCTGCCCGGCGCGACCGACCAAAGCCTGCTCATGGGCAGCCACCTCGACTGCGTACCAGGGGGCGGTTGGCTCGACGGCTGCCTGGGGGTGGTGGCCGGCATCGAAGTCCTGCGCCATTTCGCGGCCATGGACATGCCGCCCGTCACGGTCAAGCTCATCGACTGGGCCGACGAAGAAGGGGCGCGCTTTGGCCGCAGCTTGCTTGGGTCGGCCGCGTTCGCCGGCAACCACAGCATCGAGGCCGACCGTGTGCGCACCGACAAGGAGGGCCAAACGCTGCAAGAGGCCATGCGCCGCTGCGGCGTGGAGATCAGCCGAGCCGCCGAAGCCACCGCAGGGCAAAAAGACGCCGCCGCCTACATCGAGCTGCACATCGAACAGGGCCCGGTGCTGGAGCAGATGGGCCTGCCGCTCGGCATCGTCACCGGCACCAAAGGGGTCGAGCGCCACGCCATCACCTTCTTCGGCCAAGCGGTCCACTCGGGGGCGACGCCCATGCCGCTGCGCAAAGATGCCCTGGCCGCCGCCGCGAAACTGGCCTTGGAAATTCGCGCCATCGCCGGCAAGCACCAGGACGCCGTGTGCACCATGGGCAGCGTCAAGACCTTCCCGGGCATCGTCACCGCCGTGGTCGGCCGCTGCGAGACGACGCTCGACCAGCGGGATCTGAACGCCGCAAACCTCGCGCAGATGTACCGCGAGGCCAAGGAAGCGAGCGAGCGCTTCGCGGCAGAAGAAGGCTGCACGGTACAGTGGAGCCGCATTTGGGACATCGAGCCTATTCCGTTTCACCCCGAACTGCTGGACCTGTGCGATCAGGCCGTATTCGAGGCCAGCGGCACCCGCCACCGCTTGCCCTCGGGGCCGTTGCACGACGCCGCAGAGGTGGCGCGCTGCGGCATCCCGACGGTCATGATCTTCACCCAGTCGCTGCTCGGCATCAGCCACAACAAGATCGAGGACACCCGCGAGGACCACCTGCGGCTGGGCGTCGACGCGTTCGGCCGGCTCGCCGACAAGACCGCGGCGTGGATTCGCGCGCGCCACAGCTGACCGTCGAACCACCTGCGCTTCGCGATTGTGTCCGCAGGCCGCGGTCACATCCCATCATCGCCCCGGCACAAAGGAACGCGCCCATGACGCCGCCCGCCCCCGTGCAATTCGACGCCCGCATCGACGCCCAGCAGTGGTCGGTGCGCCACGACCCCGACCCGGTCGAGACCCGCGAGTGGCTGGAATCGCTGGAAGCCATCTTGGCCTCGAGCGGCGCCGAACGCGCCCACTTCCTGTTGCGGCGGCTGCACGAGTCGCTGCAGGTTGAGGGCGTCCAGTTGCCGTATTTGGTGCTGTCGCCCTACGTCAACACGGTGCCCGTCGACAAACAACCCGAGTACCCCGGCGACCTTGCGATCGAAAAGCGCATCCGCCAGATCATCCGCTGGAACGCGGCGGTGATGGTCCACCGCGCCAACAAGAAGTACGAAGGCATCGGCGGCCACCTCTCGACCTACGCCTCGGCGGCGATGCTGTACGAGGTCGGCTTCAACCACGTCTTTCGGGCGCCCACGCCGGAGACACCGGGCGACCTCGTGTTCTACCAGGGGCATGCCTCGCCGGGGATGTACGCGCGCGCCTACCTCGAAGGCCGCATCAGCGAGACGCAACTGGAGCACTTTCGCCGCGAGGCGTTCCCGATCGACGGTGCCCTGCCCGACCCGCGCTACATCGGCCAAGGTACGCGCGGCCTGTCGAGCTACCCGCACCCGCGGCTGATGCCGGATTTCTGGCAGTTCAGCACGGTGTCGATGGGCCTGGGACCGATTGCCGCCGTGTACCAGGCGCGCCTGAACCGCTACCTGCACGCGCGCGGCCTGTGTGACACCAGCGACAGCCGGGTGTTCTGCTTCGCAGGCGACGGCGAGACCGACGAGCCCGAGACGCTGACGGCGCTGTCGTTGGCGGCGCGCGAGGGTTTGGACAACCTGGTGTTCATCGTCAACTGCAACCTGCAGCGCCTCGACGGCCCGGTGCGCGGCAACGGCAAGATCATCCAAGAGTTGGAGTCGATTTTCAGCGGCGCCGGCTGGAACGTGGTCAAGGTGCTGTGGGGCTCGGGCTGGGATGCGTTGCTCGACGGCCCCGCGGCGGCGGTGCTGCGCCAGCGCTTCGCGGAAGTCGTCGACGGCGAGTACCAGAAGTACGTCATCAGCGACCTCGCGTACATCCGCGACCAGTTCTTTGGCAAATACCCGGAGTTGCGCGACATCGTCGCCCACATGAGCGACGTGGAGCTCAAGCGCATGCACCGCGGCGGCCACGACCCGCTCAAGGTCTATGCCGGCTACCAGGCAGCGCTGCAGACCCGCGGCAAGCCGACGGTCATCCTGGCCAAGACGGTCAAGGGCTACGCGCTCGGCGAGGGCATCGAAGCCCGCAACGCGACCCACCAGCAAAAGAAGTTCGGCCTCGAAGAGCTCAAGGCCTTCCGCACCGCGCTGGAACTGCCCATCAGCGACGACGACATCGACGAGGCACCCTTCTTCCACCCTGGCGACGACAGCCCGGAGGTGGCGTACCTGCGCGCTTGCCGCGCCAAGCTCGGCGGTCCGATGCCGGTGCGCATCGATCGCAACCCGCACATTTCGTTGCCAGATGCTGCAATCTGGCAGCGCTTTGCCGCTGGCTCTGGCAAGGGTGAAGTCTCGACCACCAACGCACTGGTCGGAGTGCTGCAAACGCTGATGCGCGACCCGAGCCTGGGCAAAGCCATCGTGCCCATCGTGTGCGACGAGGCGCGCACCTTCGGCATGGAGGCGATGTTCAAGCCCTTTGGCATCTACTCGGCCGTGGGCCAGTTGTACACGCCGGTGGACGCCGAGTACCTGATGGCCTACCGCGAGGCCAAGGACGGCCAGCTTCTGCAAGAAGGCATCAGCGAGGCTGGTTCGCTGGCAAGTTGGCTGGCCGCCGCGACAGCGTGGTCAACGCACGGCAAGATGCTGCTGCCGTTCTACTTCTACTACTCGATGTTCGGCTTTCAGCGCGTCGGCGACCAGGTGTGGCAGGCGGCCGACATGAACGCGCGCGGTTTCCTGCTCGGCTGCACCGCTGGCCGCACCACGCTGCAGGGTGAGGGCCTGCAACACCAAGACGGCCACAGCCTGCTGATTGCGGCCTGCAACCCCGGCGTGGTCGCCTACGACCCGACCTACGCCTATGAAATCGCCATCTTGGTCCGCCGGGGGCTGGAGCGCATGGCCGCCGGCGAAAACGTCATCTACTACATGACGCTTCAGAATCAACCCTATGCCATGCCTGCGATTCCGGAGGGCGTGGAGGAAGGGATCGAGCGCGGCCTGTACCTGCTGAAATCGGCGATCGAAGTCCAGGGGGCGGAGCTGATCAAGACCTCGCCGGCCGTGCAACTGCTCGCGTCGGGGTGCATCACCCTGGATGTGCTGCAGGCCCAAGAGACGCTGGTGCGCGACCACGGCGTCGCCGCCGACGTGTGGGTGGTCACGAGCTACAGCGAACTGCGCCGCGAAGCCATCGAATTCGACACGCGCAACCGCCGCGAACGCCGCGCTGGGGCCGACGAACTGGTCCCCTACGTCGTCGAGATGCTGGGCGAGACCGACGGGCCCATCATCGCGTGCTCGGACTGGATGCGCGCGTGGCCCGACCTCATCGCGCCATGGGTGCCGGGGCGGTTGGTGTCGCTCGGCACGGATGGCTTCGGGATGTCGGACACCCGCGACAACCTACGGCGGCACTTCGAGATTGACGCGCAGGCGGTGGTCGAGACGGTGCTGTGGAAACTGGGCGCGTGAGCGGTGGGGGGTTGTTCAGAACGATGAAGTGAGACGTCACCGGGATGAGGGTGCTTCGGCGCCCAGAGGCCAACCTCGCGTCTGCACTGCCAGCAAGCAGCCTGTCGCTGCCCCGCAACCCAGCGCCCGTGTTACGCTACCCGCCCGCGCCGCCGCCCAGCAGCCCAGGCCCGCCATGCCGCGCCATTTCAACACTGCCGGACCCAACAACCCCGTCGACCACTACACGTTGCCGCCGCTCGGGCGCATTCCGGCCGACCTGAAATTCTTGGTCGAATCCAAGTCCTACTTCGTGCTGCACGCGCCGCGCCAGTCGGGCAAGACCACGTCGATGATGGCGTTTGCCGACCAGTTGCGCGCGGACGGCAGGTGGGCGGTCATCTACGCTACGCTGGAAACGGCACGCAACACTAAGGGCCAGGAAATGATTTACTCAATCATTTCTCGGGCCCGTTTGCTTGCTCCGTGGGTCGCCAGCTCGCGGACCAAAGGTCCGACTCGCGGCTCCGTCCTGATGTGAGAGTGATCGACTTATTAT
>VGRO01000111.1 GCA_016875335.1 Deltaproteobacteria bacterium
CCGGGGGCAAAAAAGGTCCGCCGGGCGCTGCCGGGCACGGCGTGGAGGCGAAAAAAGGCGCCGGCACCGCCGCTCCGCGGCTGGCCGGCGCGGGGCGGTGGATTCTGGGAGGCACCGGCGCTTGGCAAAGTCCGCGCCAATTGCCAAATTGCGCGGCTCGCCGGCCGCCCATGCCCGCGTCACCGAGGCAAGAACATGAGGAGCGCCCTGTGCATGCTGGCGGCCGCTTGGACGCTGGGTGCGCCCACGGCCGCGCTGGCCGAACAAGCCAAGGCCGCCGTGCAGCCGAGTCCGGCCTGGCCCTTTCGGGCGGCGACGACCAAGCCGGCGACGACGGCACCGGGTGGCATTGGCTTGGTGCTCGAGGCGCGCGCCGACGGGGTCTACGCCCAATCGCTGGTGCCCGGCGGTCCAGCCGCCAAGGCGGGCGCGGCCGCGGGCGACCACATCGCACGGGTGGACCAATGGCCGGTCCCAGCCGGCATCAAGGTGCCCGAGGTTGCCGAACACATCCGCGGAACGCCCGGCACGACGGTCGAACTGGGGGTCAAGCGCGGGGGGCGCGATGTGGTGTTGACGGTCACCCGTGTGGCGCTCCATCGGCTTTTTCCAGAGACGAGCAAGGACATCATGGTGGTTCGCCCCGGGTTTTCGCTGCTGGCCAGCGGCGCCGCGCACACCGTCGGCGTGCACTTTCCGCACGCGGGCAAGGCGGGAGAACCGTTGCACTACGACTGGGCGGTGGCCCCGGCGACCGAGGCCGCGGGCGGAGCGGGGAGCCAGCACGGCCAGGGGCTGATCCTGGTCGGGTCGGACGACACGGCCAACCTGCCCATCGCCGACTGGCGGCTCGCGCTCAAGGTCCAGCCGGACGGCGCCGTGTACGTCTTCTCGAGCAACTTGCCGGTCCACGAGCCAGCGGGCGACTGGCGGACGGTGGCGCCCCCGTGGCCGACCCTGGTCAAACCCCGCAGCAATCCCGCAGCGCGGGTCGTGCGCTGGGAGGGCCCGGAGCGCCTCAAGGTCCAGCTCTCGGCCGAGGGCAAGCCGCTGGCCAGGGTGCGTGCGACCCTCAAGTTGGCCGATGCGGCGGGCGTTGCGCTCGATACCCGGACTGCGCTGACCGACGGCCAGGGCATCGCGGCCTTCCAAGTGCCGGCCGGCGCGTACAAGGTCCAGGCTCTGGCGGCCTCGGCGAGCGGACCGGGATCGGACGCACACGTGACCCATGATCTGCAGGCAAGCGACGCCACCGCCAAGGCCGGCGACGCGTCGCCCCTGGTCGTCGCCCTCACGCCCAAGCCGGCCCCGCCACCCCAGCAACTGACCTGGGGCAGCGATCCGCGGGTCGGTCAGGGCCTGCCGGCCCTGGAGGTCCAGCGCTGGTTTGGCCTCGACAAGCCGCCCGCGACGTTGGCGGGCAAGGTGTTGCTGGTCGATGTCTGGGCGACGTGGTGCGGGCCGTGCCGCTTCACCGCGCCGCTCGTCAACGAACTGCACGCGCGCCTGGGCGCCAAAGGCTTGCAGGTGGTGGCGCTGAGCGTCGACAAGGACGAGGCGGCCATCGAAGCCTTCGCCAAGGAGCAGTTGCCGGGTGGCGTGCCCATCGCCTGGGCCGGCCCGGACGCGATGGAGACCCTGGAGACGGAAAGCGTGCCCACCTTCTTCGTGGTGGACGAGAGGGGACGCATCCGCGGGGTCCACAAAGGCATGGGCTGGGATGTGGCGTCGGTGCAGGCTTTCTTGGAGAGCCTGCTCGCCGAACGGGGCAAGAAGTAGCCGAGCGCCGCGCGCGAGGGCCGCTGCGGTGCGGCCGACGGCTTGGCGCTACGCCTGCGGCGCCTCGGCTTTGCGCGCGTCGGCGCGGGCACGGAAGAACTCGACGACGACCGGAATCACTGAAATCACGATGATCGCCAAGATCACGTACTGGAAGTTGCGCTTGACGGCCGGCATCTGACCAAAGAAGTGCCCGGCCAACGTGAACGACAGCACCCACGCCACAGCGCCGATGACATTGAACGACGCAAACCGCCGATAGCCCATGGTGCCGACGCCGGCCACGAACGGCGCAAATGTGCGGATGATCGGGATGAAGCGCGCAAAGATGATGGTCTTGCCGCCGTGCTTCTCATAGAAGGCGTGGGTGCGCTCGAGGTGGCGCTTGTTGAGCAACCACGAGTCCTCGCGCTTGAACACCGCCGGACCGATGCGCCGGCCGATGGCGTAGTTGACGGCGTCGCCCAGTACCCCGGCGACAATCAGCAACACCATCACGCTCCAGATTTCCAGCGGCGACCCGGGCAGGGCGGTCAGCGCGCCCACGGCGAAAAGCAGCGAGTCGCCGGGCAGGAACGGCGTGACCACCAACCCCGTCTCGCAGAACACCACCGCGAAAAGGATGGCGTTGAGCCACAGGCCGAACTGGTTGGCCCACTCGACCAGGTGCTTGTCGAGGTGCAAGAAGATGTCGATGAACTGGGCGATGAGGTCCATGGCGCTCCGCGGCCGGCAGAAGGGGCGCGAAGGGTAGCGGGGGTTGGGGCAAAAGCAAGGTCGGCGGTGAGCCCTGAGGAGACGTGGTTGATCGGCCAAAGACCCGGGCAAGGGAGAACCGTAGTGCCGCGCTCGGGTCAGCCATCGCCCCGCAGGTCCACACCGACGATGCGTCCCAGCACTGCGCGCACCTTGGCCGGGTCCAACCCTTCGGACTGGGCCTGCGCCAAAAGCGCGTCATGGATTTCCCGCTCGCGGGCTTCGTCGCGGCGCGGCAGCCCTTGGGCATCCTTGACCGCCCAGGCGCGCGCCACCAGGTGCGCCCGCCTCGCCAGGAGCGCAACCAACTGCCGGTCGACGGCGTCGAGTTCGCCGCGCAGGTCGCGCAACGCATCGTTCACGGCGTGGCCCCCAGTACCCGAAACGTACCTTGGGTGACGCCAAACTGTTCGTGGACGCCGACCCGCCGCACGGCTGTAGCGGGGTCGCAACGGCCAGCCAACAGGTCGCGGTAGGCATCGAGTACGCGGCGCACCTGATCGGCGGACTCGTGCACGAACTCGGCGCGGAAGCGCCGCACTCCGGCGGCCAGCAGCCCCGGGACCAGACGGGCCGCTGTCTGCGCCTGGGCGTTGAATACCGTGTTGCGGCAACCGACATCGACCACTACCGGGTGCACCTGGCGCAGGTGGTCGCGCAGGCCGAGGCGGTGTCGTTCGCACGGCCGGCCGCAGTCGCGAAAGTCCTTGCCCTGGCTCAAGGTGTGGGCGTACACGCAGTGTTCGGTGTGGAAGGTGGCGATGTGCTGGTGCACGACCACCTCCATGCGGCGTGGCGGGATGTGCCCAAGCAGGTGGTGCAACTGGCGCTCATCGAGGTCATGGGCGGCGGTCAGCGTCTGGGCGCCCCAGCCAAGCAGGTGGTTGGCGGTGACCGAGTTGGTGACGTTGAGGGAGAAATCGCCGCGGATTTCCGGCTTGTCGGCGTCGGCCAGCCGCGCGAAGTGCACCAGCGCACCCCAGTGGCGCACCAGCACCGCGTCGGGTCGCAAGCGCGCGAAGCGGCGGTCGAACCCGTCCTCGCCGGGCTTTTGCACGCGCACGGTGGCGATGCACACCCGCAGACCGGCGGCGCGGGCCTTGTCCACGGCGCGGGTCAGCCCCACCAGGTCCATCCAGTCGAGGATGACCTCGGGCATTTCGGCGGCGACGACGGCGTCGAGTTGTGCGTCGGTCCGCACCAGTGGCAGCAGCTCCGGCGCCAGGTCGGGGGCCGGCGCTGCGACCGTGGCCTGAACCAGCCGCTCGACCGCGCGATGGGGATCCAGCACCACGGCATGTCGAGCGACGGCGAGCACCCGCGCCTCGAGTTCGCCGACTGCGCGGCGGCGCAGGGCCTTGAGCGCGCTCACGGGCAGCCGGCACGGCACGCCAGAGAAAAGCACTGAGGACAAATGGAAGGGCGTGGCGCCCAGGGCGCCCAGCTTGTCGCGCAGCACCCCCTCGGTCAGCCCGGCACCCTCGGCCGCTTGCAGCGTTTCGTCGCTGTGGACCGCGACGCAGACGGACCGGCCGACCGGCCCGATCGCCGTCCAGGTGGTGCGCAAGGGCTGCCCAAGGTCACCGTGCGCGGTCATTGCCACCGCGATGCGGCCAGCCGCGACCTCGCCCGCCCGCACCCGCCCAGTCTCGCGGTCCGAGCGCGTGTCGGCGGTCGCCCACACCTTGTCGCCTGCGCGCACCGCCGACAGATCAACGCCGCGGCCCAGTGTCAGCCACCAGCCGTCAGCGGTCGGCTCCACGGCGAACAACGGCCCACCGGGTTCGTCGCGCTCGGGGTGGCCGCCGTCGAACCCAACGCCCAGACCGGGTTTGGGGGTCACAGGTTGGGGCGCACAGTCGGGTTGGGCGGTGCGAACCGTCGCCACCACCCGCGCGCGCTGGCCGGAGCGTTCGGCGACCGTGCCCAGCAAGACGCCGCGGTGTTTGGGAAAGCGGCCCTCGACCAGGTGCTGGTGGTCGCTGCCGCGCAAGAAGCCCGGCGAGAACCCGCGGCTGTAGCTGAGCGCCATCCGGGTCAGCGCCGCCGCGACCTCGCCTGACGCGCACGGCTGACCCGCGCCGATCCGGTCCAGTTGCTGCCGGTAGCCGGCGACGGCGGTGGCCACGTATTCCGGCCCCTTTTGGCGGCCTTCGATCTTGAGCCCGCGGACGCCCGCCTCGGCCAACTCGGGCACGGTGGCCAGGCCGGCCAGGTCCAGCGGGCTCAGCAGGTAGCGCACGTCGCCGAGGTCGCGCACGCGGCCGTCCACCACGAGATCGTAGGGCATCCGACAGCTTTGGGCGCACTGGCCGCGGTTGGCCGATCGGCCGCCCCACGCTTCGCTGGTCAGGCACTGACCCGACCAGGCCATGCACAGCGCGCCGTGCGCGAACACTTCGAGTTCCAGAGGCGTGCCGGCGGCGTACTGCCGGATTTCCGCCACCGACAATTCGCGCGGCACCACCACGCGCACGACGCCGAGGGCCTGGGCAAAGGCGGCCGCCTCGGGGCTCGACACCGTCATCTGCGTCGAGGCGTGCACGTGCAGCGTTGGCGCGATGCTCCGCGCCAGCAGCGCGACCGCCGGGTCCTGGACAATCAGGGCGTCGATGCCGGCGCGCGCCGCCGCCGCGACCATGGCGGCGACCACCGGCAGTTCCTCCTCAAAGACCAAGGTGTTCAGCGTCAAGTAGGCCTTGCACCCCGCGCGGTGGATGCGATCACACAACGCGGGCAGGTCGGCCAGCGCGAAATTGGCGGTGCGGGCCCGGGCATTGAGGCCTTCGGAAAGCCCGAAGTACACCGCGTCGGCGCCTGCCTGCAGGGCGGCCTGCAGCGCCCGTTCGTCGCCAGCGGGGGCCAGCAGTTCGGGCATGGGCGTTCGGCCGTCGCTTTGCGCAGGAGCGGTCACCGGCTATCTCTTCGACCGCATGCGCAGGTGGTTGCCGTGCGCCTGGTGGCTGAGTGCCGCCCGCGCGCCGGGCTGGTTCTCAAGGTCCAGCACGGCGGGCCACCGGTTCGCCGCCAAAACGACCAGGCCGTCGGGCCAGCGGACGAGGTCCATCACGGATGCCACCGGCGCGCAACGCAAGCGGCTGGCGGCGCTGGGACGACGAACAGCGCAGCGAGGGTGCGAGACGGCATCGGCAGCTCCGGGCGACCCGACTCGGGCCGGCGCAGGGCGAAGGTAACAGGGCGGCGCGGCGCCGTCGACAATCACGAGGCCTTCCACACCCCCGAAGCCTGCACCAGCCGCGCCGTGCTCGTGCGCAAGCGCCGCGCCAACACCCGGATGATCTCCCGGGCCACTTGCGGCTTGCGCTCCATGATTTCGTCGAGGTCGGCCCGAGCGATCCGCAGGAGCGTCGTAGGTTCGGCACAAACCGCAGAGGCCGAACGCGGCTCGCCGTCCAGCGCCGCCAGTTCGCCGAACACTTCGGGCGGGTGCAGCGTGGCAATCGGGGCCCCGCCGTCGGCCAGTACCACGCTGCCGCGCACCACCAGGTAGATGTCCTGGCTGGGGTCGCCCTTGCTGAACACGGTGGCGTCGGGGCCGAGCGACAATTCGTTGGCGGTGGAGGCAATCTGCAAGAGGTCCTCGCCGGCCACGGCGTCGAAAAGCGACACGGCGCGCAAGAACTGTACGCGCTGCAAGAGGGGCACCTGGCGGCTGGCGGTCGCAAACTGTTCGGGATGGGTGCGGGCCATGGTTTCTCCAAAGGCGGCAACGGCGCAGGTGCGGAGCCAGTCGTCGCCGGCCGGACCCATCACGCATTGCAACGGGTCGGTGGCGGCGGTCTGGTCCAGGTCGGGGCGCTGGCGGAGCAGCCGATAGCGTTCGCGCAAGCTCTGACCGTCGAGGACCAGCAGGACGTCCGGGCGCAGCGATTCGGGCAGCGCGGCTTCGAGCAACTCCAGCGCGGCGGCGAGGTGCTTGGGTTCGCCGCGGCGACTGTGGTGCCAGGCCAGTTCGACGACGCGCGGGTCGCACAAGAGCGCCAGGTGCGCCGCCATCCGGCGCTGGCACAGCGTGACGCGGGCGGCCACTTCACCACAAAACAGGCCCAGGCCGCCTTGGCTCGGCAGGCGGTCGCCGTTGCGGTGGGCGATGCCGGCCAGCACCAAGGTAGCCTGCAAGGCCGAGCGGATTTCAGCCTCGACCGCCGCCAGCACGGCGGGCACGGGCACCTGGCCGAGGGTGCCGCGCCGCTGCCGTGCGGCCATCGCCTTGGCGGCCCGGTATCGGACCGAGCGCTGCGGGCTGGTCAGCAGGTGACCCAGCAACGCCGCGCCATGGGGACCATCCGCAGTGCCAAGCGCCACCGCTGCCGAGATTTGACCGCGCGGGGACAAGCCATCGAGGACGCCGGCCGAGGCTTGCAAGTGCGCATCGGGGACGGCGGCCAGGACGTCGATGGCCAATGGGGCGCGCGCGGGATGGTCCAGCGCCGCGTACACCGCAGCCAGTGCCCGCGGATGGGGCAGAGCGGCCAAAGAGGTCAACGCGGTGGCGCCTACGGTCTGGTCCGGGTCGCCCGCCCCGCGCAGCGCAAGGTCGAGCGCGCCGGCCTGTGTGGACCGCAACACGCCGATCGCCCACAGCGCCGCCGCGCGCACCTGGGGGTCCGGGTCCGCCGCAGCCGCGCGCAGTTCGGCCATTGCGCCGCTGCACGGTCGATCGCACGCCGCGCCTTGTACCTCAGGCCCAAAGTTCGCGCCGGGTTCCGGCGCGCCCCCTTCATGCAACACGCATCTAGTTGGCGAAATCGATTGAGGATTTGTGGAGGAATCACGGCCCGTATCCCGACGCGAATTTGGGGTTTCGCCTACCAGGCACGCTGGTTCGCCTTTGCAGTGATCTTGCAGTTGCCCGACCCAGCGCAGCGCGCGAACGTCGACCGCCTCGTCGTCGTTGGCATTGCGCACGGCGATTTGCCAACTGCCGCTGACCCGCAGCAGGCCCCCCAAGGCAGTTCGCCGCAGTTCCGGGTCTGCGGCATGGCGCAATGCCGTACACAGCGTGGCGGTGTCGGCGTGACGGGCCGTCCGGCACAGCGCACCAAGGGCATGGCGCTGCAGCTCGCGGTCGGGCAAGGTGCACACGCCCACCAGCGCCGCCCTGGCTTTGGGGCTGGCGGTACACTGCGCCAGGATCTCGGCCGCCAGGATTTCGCGGGCGCGGTCGCCGCAGTACAGCTCGTTGGACCACAGTTGCACTTCTTCGTCGTCCAGGCGGTGCACGTCGTCCAGGTCGAGCTTTCTGTGGTCGATGGTCTTGCGCAAGAGCCCCGCATAGGCCTGCCGCAGCACCACGCCCGCCACGTAGTAGCCCAGGCCGCCCAGGGCCACGCCGACCAACGCCACGACGTGCAGGTCCACGCCCGGTGCCGCCTTGAGTGCCAGCCCCCCCCAGCGCATAGAACGCCGGGGCGATGACCCCCTTGACCAGCGCATTGCCCTGGGCGCGCGCCGCGCCGGGCAAGGCCGTCTGCATCTGGCCGCGCGCCGCCGAGCCGAGCGAGCTTTCGGTCACGCGGAACGCGCCCCTGGCCAGCACTGCGGTCGCAAAGCTCGGGTGCGCGGCGAGGCCGAGGCCGAATACCAGCGCCGCCCCGGGCGGGATCTGGGCCGTCGCCGAGCTGCCCAGCCGCGCCAAGATGCGGCCGGCCACCAGCGGCGCCAGCAGCGACACCGCGCCAGTGACACCAAAGAAGGCGCCCATAAAGGCAGCGATGCGCTCCTTGGTCTGCAACTCGGCCTGCGCGGTGGCAAACAGCACGTAGTCCAGCACCTGCTCGGTCAGCAGGCCTACGGTCGCCAGCACCGCCAGGGTCCGCAACAACGGCTCTGCGCCCAACTGCCGCCAGCCCGACCCCAGCGCATTCCAGAGGCTAGCCTTGCCCGAGGCCGGGCGCGCCCGCGCGATGTCCACCCGCCCAACCCACGCCGCCAAGAGGCCCGCACCGAGCAACAGACCCGCCGCCAGCGGCACCAGTTCAGCCGCACCCAGCGTATGGCCCAGCGGCCCGGCCAGGAATCCTCCAAGGGTCCATCCCAAGCCCGCGGCGTTGCCAACCAGTGGCAGCAGGCGCTTGGCACTGCGCACGTCCAACGCCTCCGTGGCGACCGACCAGCCTTGCACCACCACCACACCGATCGAGGCCTCGACCAACACGTACAGCGCAAGCGCGTCTTGCCGCCAGCAGAAAAGCGCCCATCCGGCGACGAAGAGCGCACCGACGGCGACCGACAGGCCCACGAAAAGCTGCACCGGCCCCGTGCGCCCGGCCAACGCCGAAACCCCAAACGATGCCAGCGCCAAGACCACTGCCGACATCACGAACGCGTCGGCGATGCGGTCGCGCGGAGCGCTGGCCAAGAAGATCCCCTGCTGCGCCGCCTTGGCCAGGGCGACCGTCAGCGTCAACAGCAAGATGAGCCCGAAAAGCCGAGCGGTGCGCGCCCCCTCGCCGTGGCGGATGCCGAGCGCTTGCCACAGCCGTGGGGTCATACCGACGGCTCAGTGCCCGGTGGGTGTCGCGGCCGAAGGCGTGGCGGCATGCGGTTCAGGGGCGCGGCGGCGGCTTGCCTCGTACGACCAGGCGGGCGGCGGGTCGAGTGGCGCGCGCACCTGACAGCCGTGGTTGACGGCGACGGGACCGTCGGGCACCAAAAAACCGTCGTTGAACCCGGGCTTGCCGGTGACCTCGGTCGGCCCTGGGCAGCCCTGCTCGATCCAGGCGCGCAGCAGGCCCAGCTCTTGATCCGTCATCGCCGGCAGACCCATGGGCATGCCCAGCAGGCCTTGCGGAAACGGCGGGCGCTCCCAGTCGCTGCCCGGCGGCAGGTTGTCGCGCAGGTGTTCGACGCGGCGTTGGACCATGGTGGCCAGGATGCGCGGCATGGTCTCGCCCGGCAGCACCTCGAACACGCTGTAG
Organism: Deltaproteobacteria bacterium; assembly: GCA_016875335.1. Lineage (GTDB taxonomy): Bacteria > Myxococcota_A > UBA9042 > UBA9042 > UBA9042 > SXRM01. The sequence goes on from VGRO01000111.1 coordinate 9,477, forward strand.
CGGTCGCCCTGCTTGCCGCGGGCGCCAAAGACCGCCCGCTCGTAGGTGCGGAACGACAGCCCCAGCCCCGCGTAGCCCAGGCCGCCGCCGTTGCCCGGGCCGGTGTCGTTCTCGTGCTCGTTCATGTGGCAGTGGACGCACACCTTGCCGAGCACGCGCTCCTTGACTTCGGCCCAACCGACCGGGCGGGTCGCGGCAGGCGGCAGCACCGCCGGCAGGGCCGTGGGCGCGGGCTGCAACGCTGGGTCGGCGTGGAAAAGCCAGTCGCGCAGCACCTCGGCTTCGCCCTGGGTCAGGCCCAGGCGCGGCATTTTGGCGTCGGCCTGCACGCTTTGCGGGTTCACGAGCCACGCCACCACCACCGAGGGCGCCATGCGGTCGCGCACGAAGCGCAGATTGGGCGCCAGGTCATTGGGCGAGGGCTTGCCGCGTACGGGCGCGGCCGGTTTCTGGTCGAAGGCGACAGTGCCGAACGCATGGCAGGTCGCGCAGGCCTTGCTGGCAAACAGTGCCTTGCCTTGGGCCAGGCGCTCTGGGCTCGGCTTGGGCGGCGGCGCTTCCGCGGCGAACTCGGGCGCGGCCGGGTCGGGCACGTCGGCCACCGCGGCAAAGTAGCGGGCAATCTGTTTGGTTTCGGCGTGGGTCAGCGCCGTGCGGATCATGCTCTCGCTGGCATGAGGGCGCAGGTCGAACGGGTCCTTGACGTAGCGGCCAATCCAGTCGGGGCGGACGCGGGCGCCGAGCCGCGACAGGTCTGGCACCTGCAAAAGGTGTTCGAGGTTGGAGAGATAGCGCTGCAGGATCGCCTCGCCGTGGCGGCTGGCGATGTCCTGGTAACGCTTGGGCTGGTTCGGCAGGTCAAGCAGGAAGGTGTGGCACTTGACGCAATCGTTGGGCCGGCCGTGGCTGGGCAGGCCGTCGAGCGTGTGGCAGCGCGTGCACTGGTGCCTGTGCAGGGCGGCCTTGCCCTCGGCGATGGCGGCGGCGCGGCGGTCAAGCGGCCAGTGGCGGCCGGCGGTCTTTTCCAGGGCGGCGAGGTCGACCGGCGCGGCGTTGGGGGGCGCTGGCGGCGGAACCGCGACCGGTGCAGGCGGGTCCTTGCACGCCCACCCTGTCAGCGCCATCAGCGGCGCCAGCGCCAGGCTCAAGGGGTACCGTCGGATGCGCGCGTCTGACATCGGTTCCGCCTGCGCGCCGAGAGCCAACGCCGGCCGGGCGATGATGCGCTGTCGCAGGCCGGGGCGTCAAACCGAACCTTGCCGCGCGCCGCAAACCGTGTCACAACGGTCTTGCGCGCAGCCTGCGCGGAAGGTCCACCGATGGCCGCGCCCGTGTGCGCCGCCACGCACGCCTTGCTCGGTTTGACGCCAGCGACGCCGCCGGGCCCGCTGACCGGTCTCGTGGTCGCCGTGGCCGACGGCGACACCCTGACGCTGCGGGTCGATCGCCGCCAGGTCAAGGTGCGGCTGTGGGGCATCGACGCGCCCGAGAAGGCCCAGGCCTTGGGTCGCGCTGGCTCGGCACCGCGCCCGTCGTCCAGACACCAAACCCGGCCCGCACAACGCTACGCCCCCATGGACCGCCTCGTACACGAGCCCGCGGTAGGCGAGCTTGGCGGTCAATTCCTCGGGCGCAAGGCAGACGCACTCCAGCGGGCAGGGGCCGCGCCAGAGGTCGTAGGACCGCATGACCCAGACGCCGCGGCGGTCAAATGTCAGGCCGGCAAAGGCCGGCGACACCAGCAAGAGGTCGAGGTCGCTGTCGACCAGCCAATCGCCGCGCACGCGCGACCCGAAAGCCCAAGCCGCGGTCACCGAAAACGGCAGGCACGCCAGCCATCTTCGCGCCTGGTCGAGCAACGCCGGCAGGTCCTGCTGGGGTGTGGCGGTCATGTCTGGCCGGCACTGCGGCTGAGGCGCCAGGCCTGCACCTGTCGGGCGTGTTCCAAGGCCCTGCCTGGGGGCTGGCGTCGAACCACCGAGCGATGGCCCAGCGCGTTTCGGGCACGGACCTTGCGATCGCCTTGCGACAACCCTGCCGTCCCTACCCCGCAACCCGGCGCCCATGCTACGCTGCCCGCCCGCGCCGCCGACAAGCGGCCTCTGTTTGCCGATGACGCGCCAGTTCAACACCGCCGGCCCGAACAGGCTCGCCGAGCACTACACGCTGCCGCCGCTCAGTCGCCTGCCGCCGGATACGGAGCAACTGGTCCACGACGGTTTCTACTTCGTGCTGCACGGCCCGCGCCAATCGGGCAAGACCACGAGCGTTTTGGCCCTGGCCGAGCGGTTGCGGGCCGATGGCCGGTACGCGGTGATTTTCTGCAGCGTCGAGGACGCGCGAACCGCGCACACCCAAAGCGACGTTGTGGGGCTCGTCATCGACGACCTGCGACTCGCTGCCCAGCGCCAACTGCCGCCGTCGGAACAGCCGCCGGTGGAACAACCGGCCGACCGCGCACTGGCGGGCAGCCGCCTTTACCAGTTCCTGTCGCGCTGGAGCGGGACTTGCAGGCGACCGTTGGTGCTGTTCATCGATGAAATCGACTGCCTGCATGACGACGGTCTTGTCTCCGTCCTGAGCCAATTGCGCAAGGGCTACGCCGAACGCCCCGCCGCCTTCCCGCAAAGCGTGTGCATCTTTGGCATGCGCGACGTGCGCGACTACAAGGTGGCGTCGGGCGGTTCGGAGCGCGCCGGCACCGCGAGCCCGTTCAACATCAAGCGCGAGTCGGTCACGGTGCGGCTGTTTTCGCGCGACGAAATCGCGACGCTCTACGCCCAACATGCCGCCGAGACCGGCCAAGCCTTTGCTCCGGCGGCCATCGAGCGCGTCCTGGAACTGACCGGCGGCCAGCCGCTGCTGGTCAACGCCCTGGCCCACGACGTCGTCGCCAAGCAGCGCTGGCAGGGACCCGTAGACGTGGCGCAAATCGACGCCGCCAAGGAGCGCATCATCTTGCAGTGGGGCACCCACTTCGACAGCCTGATGGCACGGCTGCGCGAGGACCGCGTGCGGCGGGTGCTGGAGCCGATCCTGGCCGGCGCGCTGGTGCCGGTCGACGCGGAGGACCTGCGCTATTGCCGCGACATGGGCCTGGTCGACGACAGCCGGCCGCCGCGCGTGGCCAACGCCATCTACCGCGAAGTCGTCGCCCGCAAGCTGACCGAGAACGCCCAAATCGGCGTGCCCCAGGCGCCCCACCGTTGGCGCGCGGCCGACGGTCGCCTCGACATCGCCAGGGTGCGCAGCGGTTTCGCCGAGTTCTGGCGCGAGCACGCCGAGGGCTTTGTGCGGGCCGAGAACTACCACGAAGTCGCGGCGCAGCTTGTCTTCATGGCGTACCTGCAAGCGGCGGTCAACGGCGGCGGCCACGTGGACCGCGAGTACGCCGCCGGCATGGGCCGCATCGACATCCTGGTGCGCTGGCCGGTCGCCAGCGACGCCGGCGTGGTGGATCTGCACGGCGCGCGCTTTGAGCGCCACCTTTTCGAGCTCAAGGTCTGGTACCAAGGCAAGGCCGACCCGCTGCCCGAGGCGCTGGCGCAGGTGGCCGAATACGCCGCGCGGGTGCCGTGCACGTCGGTGTCGGTGCTGGTGTTCGACCGCCGCGAGGCGACGCTGCGCAAGCCGTGGGCCAAGCGCATGCGGGTGCTCGGCGAAGTTGGGTCGGCCGGCGATGCGGCGGTTTGGGGCTGGCGGGGGTAGGGGACTGGAAAATAATAAGTCGATCACTCTCACATCAGGACGGAGCCGCGAGTCGGACCTTTGGTCCGCGAGCTGGCGACCCACGGAGCAAGCAAACGGGCCCGAGAAATGATTGAGTAAATCATTTCCTGGCCCTAGGGGCCCGCTCACGGCCTTCGGCCCAAACAGTGCCGACTTCAAACTGGAGGGTCAGGTCAGGTTGTGCCGCCGGCTGGCTGGCGCCTACATCTCGATCCCTTTGGCCAAACACTCGCTTTGCGCCGACGTCCCCGCAACCATCAGCGGCCACTTCCAAGCCAAGAAGCCCGGCGAGCCCCTGAACTGAAAGGGTCTGCTGGCCTGCGCACCGCACGTGCAATCGGCGCACCTGCCCCCAAACCCTAGAAACTCCCCCCAAACGCCACCTGCCCAAACCACACCCGCCCGCCGTGCTCGAGCGCGCCCACAGGGTCGTTGGGGTCGCTGGCCAGCGCCAACCGCCGCGTCGCCGCCTGCATCTGCACCCCCAGATCCACGAAAAGCGCCCCCGGCGTGTCGCCTTCGTCGCGCCCCGCCGCCGCCAACTGGTCCACCAACCGCTGCGCCAGCGACCCGAAGCGGTAGCGAATCCCCGCCGCGCCGACGTGGGTGTCGCTGTCCAGGTACTTGAACGGCCCGGTGGCCCGCGGTGCCGGGGTCGGCCGAAAGCGATAGGCGGCGCGCAGTTGCCAGTCGGCCGCCACCCGCCACTCGACGCCCAGCGCTGGCGACCAAGTGTCGCGAAAGCCCAACTGCAAGGGCGGTGTGTCGGTGCCGACGTCCAAGATGTCTTGTAGACCAAAGGCGGCGGGCGCCTTGCCGTGGACGTCGAGCGACACCTGCGGCGACGGGTCGGGCGCTTGCGACCAGCGCGCAAAGGTCAGGTCGGCGCTGAGCAAAAGCGTCCGCGTCGGCCGAAACGCCGCGCCCGCGTTGAAGGTGTCGGGCGAGAACAGCGTCTCGTGCGACAGCCCGATACCCAGGCCCAGGTTGTCGCCAAAGGCCACCTGGCTGGGGATGCCGTAGCTGAGCGAGATGCGCTGCCGATAGCTCAAGCCCAGGCGCCAGTCGGGGTGCGGCGCAACGGCCAGGCCGGCGGTCAGGCGCGCGCGCGGTTCCAGACCGATGCCAATCGAGGCCCGGTCCATGCTGTGGTTGGTCGGGTTGACGCGCAGGTCGATCTCGGCGTTGAGCGACGCCAGCACCTGCACACCGAGACCCAGCGACACGGCATCGGTGACCTTGCCTGCCAGCCCGAAAAGGAACGCCAGACGGTCCGACATGCCCTCATACAGCGGAAAGCTCGGCGCCTGCGGGTCCGGCCCGGAAATGCGGATCAGGTGGCCATTGGGCAACGCCAGCGCCACGCCGACCGCCATGCGGTTGCGCAAGATGCCGCCCAACGGGTAGTTCCAGCCGAGCGCGAACGCTTGGGTGTCTTGGGGCAGTGCCGCCGACCGAAACGAGAAACCGCCCGGGTGTTGCAAGCTGCACGCAGTGTAGCTGCCGGTACACACGGGTTTCTGTTGCTTGACGTACAGGCCCGACGCCATCGCGCCGTAGCCCAGCCACGCCCCGGCCAACGGCGCATCGACCAACATCGCCGGGTTGTGGAAGGCCGCCTCTCCGCCTTGTGACGCCGCTGTCAGCGCGCCCGCAAGCCCGGTGCCGCGGGGTCCGGCGCCAAAAAGCTCGAACGTGCTGGCGGCGGCCGATTCGGCGCGCAGCAAACACGCGGCCGCCAGCGCTAGGACTTTGGCTTGCACGGTTGGGTCACCAGGTCGCCGAGCAGGCCGAACACGCCAGTGAGCGCATCGGACTTCAACAGGTCCACCAGTTCAGGCAAGGCTTCGACCGCCACATCGGGCCGCAGCACCAGACCCAGGAGCTGGGTCCACGCATCGGTCGCAGCCGGCTGGGTCGCCAGGACATCGGTCGAATAGGCCAGCAACGTCAGGAATGGCTCGCTTTGCACCGGCCCCGCCGGCATGCGCTTCTGCAAATCGATGGTCACCAGCACGTCGTACAGGTGCCCGGCAATGCGCTGGTCGGGGTCCAGCCGCAGCAGGCACCCGGCAAAGGCTTGCAGGGCCCGCCGCGCCTGGTCTTCGTCGGCCGGCTTGTTGCCGAGCAGCGCCACCACCAACAGATCGCGCAAGGCGCCGAGCGCACCGGGCTTTTCGGCATCGACCAAGTGATCCAGCGTCACCAGCAACGGCCGGCCGTCGAACCCGGGCAGGCTCAAAGCGGTGGCGAGGTTGGCGACCAGCGTCTGGAACCCCTTGCGGCCCTGTGCGCCGCTTTGTTGCAGGCTGTTGAGCACATTGCCCAGGCTCAGCACCTGACCGGCCGACGACGAACCCGCTCCCAGCAAGGCGTCGACCGCGGGCGCCGTGCGCGGGTCGCGAAACACCCGGGCGCCGAGGACGAAAAGCTCGCCGGTCAGACACTTTTGCGCCACCGCCGAAAAGGCTGTCAACTCCGCAACCTGCGGCGGCAGCGGCGGGTGGGCGCTGGGGTCGCCGGGCAGCGTCTCGAGCAGCGCCACGATGAACGGCAAGATGGCGCCAATGCCCTCGGGCGCCAGCAACTGCGGCAACTTCTCGGCCGTGCCCGCCGGCAGCGCATCGGCCACCGACAGGACCAATTGCACGAACGCCTTCTGGCTTGCCGGGTCCAGGCGGGTGCGAATGACGTGGGCGATGTGCTGGGTCTTGCCGGCCTCGGCGATTTTGGCCAGGGGCGCCAGGCGTTCGTCGATGGTCTTGCAGTGGCTGCGCGGCGGATCGGGCGGAGCCGAGTCGTATTCGGCCCCGCAGCCGCTGGCCCAGGCCCAGATCGCGGCGCACGCCAGCCAACGTCCCACCCTCATGGCACACTGCGCTCGCCCGCCACTGCTGGGTCGGACAGCGTCAATGACCACGCCTGCACCGGCCCCAGACTGCCCGACCGCTCCAGGGTGTCGCGCAGCGCGCGTGCTGCGAGGTGCGGTTGGGCGGCGGCGATCTCGGCCAACACCACCAGCGCGGGCGCGCCGTTGACGCGGATGCGGTCGAGCGTGGATTCCGGCGGCGGCGTCTGCAAGAGGTCTTGTAGCAGCACCATCTCGCGCGGGCTGGCCTTGGCGCGCACGGCCAGCGGCAGCGCCCCTTGCTCGGCCTGCATCTCGCCTCGCGGCAGGGTCAGCCACACCGAGGCGCCGGCGAACGCGCCCGCCGGCACGGGCCCCGAAAGCAGGGCGTGGACGAGCGCCAAGTCTGCGGGACGCAGCGCCGCCTCGGCGAGGGCAAGGCGGTTCCAGCGCAAGAAGCCCGGGTCGGCTGGTCGCACCATGGGCAGCAACTGCACCCGCGTCAGCGTCTGGCGGTCGCGGGCGGCGTTGCCGAGCTTTTGGGCTGCAGCTTGCAGGGCCGGCCCATCGGCGCTGGTCAAGACCGCGCCCGCGGTGCCCGCGACGCCGAGCGCCCAGCCCAACGCGGTATCCCAGTTGGGCGGGAGCAGCGACGCCCTCCACCCCGCCTCTGCGCACATCGCCCGCGCCTCGGCCACCGCGTTGGCACCCACCTCGTCGTTGGTCGAGGTCGACAGCCACACCGTCCACACAGCGCCACCGCGCGCCTCGGGCTGCATCGGCCAGGGCACGCCGTCGAGCCCGGCCGTGCCGAGCGCGCCCACGACGTTGGCGATTTGGCGCAGGCGCAACAGCAGCGCCGCGAAGTCGCCCGGGCTGGCGGGTTGCCGACCGGGCTCGCGCACCAAGACGAACCGGTAGGCCGCCTCGACAGACTGCGGGTGGAGCGTGACGCCCTGCGCCTGGCCGACTTGGCCCCGGCGCCAATTGGCTTCGTGGTCGGGCATCCGCGCGCCGGTGGCGTTGGCGCCGGCTTCGATCAGCAAAACCGGTGCGGCGTTGCGGCCGACCAGCGCCGCCTGCACGGGTTCGCCCATGGCGCGGCGCAGGGCCAGCACCTGGGCCAGGGCCACCGGGGTGTCGCCCTGGCCCGTCGCGGGCATGATCCCAGGTTGCTGCCACCGGGCGTGCAACGCAGCGTGGCGGGCCAGCTCGTCGTCGATCGCCAGCGCAGTTGGCTTGAGCGACTGCTCGGCGGCTTGGGCGACCAGCGGCAGGTCGACGCGGCGGTCGCGGAGCGTGCGCGTCAACACGTCGGCAAACAGCGCCGGCCGAACAGCGCCAGCCAGCGCGATTCGCGCGTGCCCCGGCGTGGCCACTTGCAGCCGGGGAACCAAAGCCTCGGCGCTGCGGGTGGCGGCAACCTCGCCTTGCAGGTGGGTCAGCGCAAACGCGACCCGCGCGCGGTTCCCAGGCGGCAGCGCGGCCACCAGCGGCGGAGCAAAGCCCGCCGGAGCAGCCAATTGCCACGCCGCGCGCACGCTGGCCTCGGCGGCCGGTTCGTGGCGGGCAAAGCGGGCGACGGCGCGCAGCTGACCCTCTGTGCACACCGTCCAGACCTCGGGCGGGTTTGGGCGGTTGCGGACGGCTGCCACGAACCCGGCCAGTGCACCATCGACGTCCGCAGCGGTGCGCCCGGGCGCCGCGGCCCACAACCACACGTCGACCGGGCCGGCCGCGACCGGGGCCAGCCACCCCCACAGCGCGGGGTCGCGGGCGGGCGCGGTGGGTGTCGGTGAAACCACGGGAGGCGCCGCAGCGGACGGAAAACTTGGCGCTGGTGGCGCGGCAGGCGCGGGCGGGTCCTTGCAGGCCAGCAGTGCGGTCGCCATCGCGAGGCACAGCGCGGCCCGGCGGGTCAGCGGGCGGCGAAATCGGATGGGCGCGGGCTGCATCGGCCGCAGCATAGCGCGGTACCTTGCGGGTGGGTAGGGCCGGTTTCGTCCAGAATCCACCGCCCCGCGCCGGCCAGCCGCGGAGCGGCGGTGCCGGCGCCTTTTTTCGCCTCCACGCCGTGCCCGGCAGCGCCCGGCGGACCTTTTTTGCCCCCGGTTTTGCCGCCCCCCGCT
>VGRO01000112.1 GCA_016875335.1 Deltaproteobacteria bacterium
CAAGGGCTTTGATTTCGTCGAAGCGATTGCCAAGGCTGCGCTGGAACTGGTGCAAGGCTGCGCCTGCAAGTCCGGTTGTCCGGCGTGCGTCGGCAGTTGGAGCCAGAATCGGTTCTTGGTCGCATGGGGTCTGCAGAACCTGTGGACCGAGACGGCCTTGCCGGCGGGCCTGGGTGACGCGGCGGCCCGGTCACCGATCGCATTGCCCGCAGTGGCCCGCCTGGCCTGGCCAGAACTGGCGCAGCACTGGGATCTCGTGGTCGCGCGCATGCAGAAATACCGCGCCTTTGGCGCCGAAGTGCTGGCGACAGCGGTTGGCGCGGAGGTGCGCGGCGACCGCCTGGTGCTGACGGTACAGAGCGTCGGCCTGGCGGACTGGATTGGCCGCGGCGAGACGCGCGCTCGCCTGGAGACAGCGCTGCGCCGCTTCGTCGAGGCGCCTGCCGGATCGTTCGTTGAACTGATGGTCAGCGCCCCGGACCGCGAGCGCGCGCTGCACCGCCAGATCAAGCTGCAGCGCCGTCACGACGACCTGGTCGAGACGCCAGCCGTGGACGAGCGAGCGGCCAATGCCACGCTGGCCAGTGGCTATGTGCTGGCCAAGGCCGATGGCAGCGTCAACTGACGGCGCCCTGCGCCACCTGCGCAAGGAACTTGCGGCCCAGGTCTCCGGCCGCTCCAGCGGGCGCGAGGGTGGACTGCCCGCACCCGACGACGTTCAGGCCATCGACGCCGGGCAGGGGGCGCCGCCGCACGCACCCGCCGAATCGGCCCTGGGCACACTCGACAGTTTCGTGGGCGCGGCGCTCGCCAACCAACCGGCGCTCTTGCGCAGCATCCAGCGCTTGGACGCGAGCCAGCGCGCCGCCGTCACCGCGCCGGCCCGGGCCACGTTGGTGCGCGCGCCGGTCGGCAGCGGCAAGACCACCGTGCTCGCCCACCGCGTGCTGTGGCTGCACCATGCGATGGCCGTGCCGCTGCGCCGCATCGCGGCCCTGACCTTCACCCAGGCTGCGGCGCAGGAACTGGTCGGACGCGTCGAGTCGTTGGTGCAAGACCCCGGCCAGGGCGATGGCTTCACATGGTTCGGCACGTTCCACGGGGTGGCCCGCGCGGCGCTGGCCCGCCACATGGACGGCAGCCCTGTCTCGGTGTGCGACGAAGCCCACAGCCGCGACCTTCTTGCGCGGGTCGGCGCTTCGGCGCGGCTGGGCAAGCGCCAGTTGGCGTCCATGTGGGACGACCTCGCACTGCTGCGCCGTGGCGCCACCCATGGATGGACTGCCGAGCGCCTCGCGCGGGCAACCGAACTGCTTCTGGCCTACAAGGCCGAGTTGGCGGCGCAGGGCAAGGTGGATTTCGATGGATTGAACGAACGCTTCGCTGACTGGGCGAAGACGGCGCCCGATGCGGCGGTGCCGCTGTGGGTGGTCGTCGACGAGTTGCAAGACTGCAGCGAATTGGAATTGCGCAGCCTCGCCGCGCTGCGCCGGCCCGAGACCGGCCTGTTCGCCGTGGGCGATCCAGATCAGGCCATCTATGGCTGGCGCGGGGGTCGAGGCGATGTGTTCGAGCACCTGGCCGCGACGTGGCCGGCGTCGGTGGTCGCCTTGGACAGCAACTACAGGTCAACACCGCAAATTGGCCGGGCCGCCAGCGCCGCCATCGGCCGCACGGGTCGGGCGCAGGTGCATCACATCCGCGGTGCGGGCGCAGCCGTCTGTGTCCGGCGCCATCCCAGCGCGCAACTGGAGGGGCTGTACCTCGCCGATCGGCTGCGTGTCCTGCGCGGGCAAGGCGCGGCGTGGCCGGGCATGGCGGTGCTGGCCCGAACGCGCGAGCAACTTGCAGTGTTGCGCACCGTGCTGACCGATGCGGGCATACCCTGCGCCAAGGGCGGGCGCGCCGACGACTGGGGCGATCGGCCGGCGGCGCATTGGCTGTTGCGGCTGCTTGCCGCCCTGGATGGCACCGGCGAAGCCGGCGTGATCGACCTGCGCGCCGCGCTCACGGCCAAACCGTTCGCCGTGGGCAAGCCTTCGACCTGGCCGGCCCCATGGCTGCGCAAGGCCTGCGCTTCCGCACCCGAAGCGCCCGCGGTGGTTCACTGCGCGCAGGCCGCGCGCGAGGAGGGGGCCCGCACCTTTCTGAACCTACTCGCAGCCTTGGAAGCAGCCGTGCCGGCCGGCGCTCCGGCCAGCGATGCCGCTGCGGTTGAGGCGCACCTGGGGCTCGCAGCGCGTCTGCACCCGAGCCACCGCGATCACCTGCGCGACCTCGGACACGTACGGCAGGTCCTGGCGCAGTTGATCGCCTTGCGCGGAAACGCCGGGTGGACCTTCGCCGCCGCCGCGCGAAGTGCACTGGCCGACCGCCCGCCCGCTGATGCGGCTGCGCTGCCCGACGACGGCGTCGCCCTGCGCACGTTCCACGCTGCCAAGGGTTTGGAGTTTGACCATGTCTTCGTTTCGGGCTGCAACCAGGGCGTGGTGCCGCTCGCCACGGCGTTTGCCGACCGCGCCCAGTGGTCCGAAGAACGGCGGCTGCTGTACGTTGCGATGACGCGGGCGCGCGACACGCTGGAGTTGTCCTGGCTTGCCCAGCCGCCGATCCGCGGCGGCATGCCGATGCCGAGCGAATGGCTGCTGGCGCTGCCGGCCGACGCGACACACTGGGCCGACGAGTTCGGCGGCGCCGACCGGAGCGCACCCGCAGGTCAAAAGTCGATGGCACCAACGGCGCCGGCAGCGCCCGTTGACGACGCGGCCGTGGTGGCCAACGCGGTGTGGCCGCCTGGGACCAGCGTTCGGCACCCAAAATACGGCGCGGGCACGGTCCTGCGATGCGACGAGACGCAGGTCCACGTCGCGTTCGGCAAGCTCGGCGAGAGGTCTTTTTCTTTGCTGTTGTGTCCGCTCGTTCCAGCGTGACCGCACAGCGCTCGCGGACACCAGGCACGCGCGGCGCGGCACATGGGCACAATTGCCGCTACCGGCGTCAACAGAACGCGGATGTGACCCGACGCCAGCCGCGCAGAACGGGCCGCGCGCGCCCGGGACCTCGATCGCGGCCCGTCACAGGGCGGCGGTGGCCCTGCCCGAGGCACGCCTGTACACATCGTCAACCAGGGCCTGCGGCAACCGCCCAGTGCGCTGGAACTCGCGCATGTGCAGGATCGGCTGCGCGCCCGCCCGCGCCAGTTCGGCCCCGCCACCGGCCCCGCCGACCTTGACCGCGTAGGGCGCCAAACGCGACGGTGACTGCTGCGCCGAGAGTTCGACCACACTCTGCAAGGCGTCGAGAGAGTTCATCTTCATGTAAGGGCAGGTGGCGCAACCCCCGGAGGTCGAGCACCCTTCGCCGCCCGCCACACCGGGCACCACGGGCAGCGTCACCTCGTCCGTTCGCGCGATGGCCTCGGCCGCAACGGGAAAAACGATGTCGAGCGAAAAACCGCTGCGCGCCTGCCGCAGCAGGGCCTGAATGGCGACAACGATCGAGGTGACCATCCCGGCTTCGGTGCCCAGCACGCAGCGGATGCCCGGTGTGGCCGCGGCGATGCCCTCCCGCGTGCGGGCAACCAAGAAATCCAGGATGTTCGACGTGGACCCGACCACGCCGCGCCCTGCGCGTTCCGCCGTCGCCGCCAGGGCAAACATCTCGCCCGGGACTTCAAGGTGTGCAGCGATGAGGCAATCAGCGTAGTCGCGCAGCACCTGGGCGACCACGGCGCTGCCGAAAAGGTGGTGGACGATGCAGTTGCCTTGCTGGAATGGGTGAAACCGCTGGCGCAATCCGGCAACGGCCCCGCGGTCCACGCCCGGGTAGCGCTGCGCGAAAAGCGCCGGGTCCATCGCCGCCAAGGCGTCCAGGATGACGCGCAGGTTTTCGCCCATGTAGGTGTCGGGGCCATACCAGACGTGCGCGCCGGGCAGCGCGGTCGCAGCGGCCACCAGCGTCTGGACCACGTTGCCCGACGTGCAAGTGATGGTCGGCACCTTGGCGTGGGCTGCCGCCTTGGTGCGCAGGCTGGTGTTGATGTACACCACGTGCAGCGAGGGCGGCATGCGCGCTGCGCTATCCAGGAATGCGTCATAGGCGGCGCGCTCGGCCGCCTCTGCCAGCGAACAGCCGATGTGGCTGGCGGCCAATCGATAGACCGGGACATCGGCAAAGCCGCCGGCATCGAGGACGGCGCGCACGTTTTCGCTCATGAAATCGACGCCCGCCACACACACCGCAGCCGCGCCGGCCTGGACCATGCGCAGCGCGCGGTCGGCCATCGCCAACGAGTCCGAAATGTGAATGTGCGGCCACGCGCACGCCGACAACACGCCCTGCAGTTCGGGGTCCATGTAGTAGTGGGCGACGACGCCCACGTTGGACGCGGCAAGCGCGCGGTCCAACTGCGACACCGCCGCCGCATCGGGGTTCAAGTACGCCGCCTGCGCCTCGGCGAACGAGCCACGCGCGGACACGCCGTCGCGGGTGATGCGCAACTCAGGGAACGGACTCAACGCTTGACCCCCGCGCGAACACCCCGCGCCAGAAGATGCTGCGGGGCGGTTGGGCGGCTGTCAATCCGCGGCACTGAGGGACTGGAAAATAATAAGTCGATCACTCTCACATCAGGACGGAGCCGCGAGTCGGACCTTTGGTCCGCGAGCTGGCGACCCACGGAGCAAGCAAACGGGCCGGAGAAATGATTGAGTAGATCATTTCCTGGCCCTGACCTCGGCCGCTATTGGCACTTCGCCGGCGCCGAGCAGACTTGGCTGCCGTCGGCCTTGCCGCAGCAGATCTCGCTCTCCGCGCAGTCGGCCTTGGTCTTGCAGGGCTTGGCTGGCGGCGGCGGCGGCGACCCACAGTCCTTGGGGCACGACTGCGCAGACTCGGCGGGCGCGGTGCAGATGCCGTCGCCGCACACTGCGGTCGGTGGTGGTGGGCCGGCGCACACCTTCTCGTAGTCGGTGCAGCAGTTCTTGTTGACGCCGCACTCGCCGTTGCACTGGCACGGCGCGCCGGGTGTGAACTGGCCGCACTTGCCCTGGCACGAGTTCGGGCTGGTGCCACCGCCCGCGCACAACGCGTCGTAGTCGGCGCAGCAGTTGCCGAATTGCTTGCACAACTGGTTGCACTGGCACGGCGCGCTCGCGCTGTACTGGCCGCATTTGCCCTGACACGAGTTGGAGGTGCCGGTTCCGCCACCGCTCAGGCACCCCTGTTGGTACGCGCATTGGGCCAGCGACGACAGGAGCTGCATGCCCGAGCCGCCAAGGCCTTGCGCGCATTGCTGGATGCTGCCGGTCTTGGCGTAGCACGCCAGCGCCTTGGCGCACCCCTCGTTGGCGACGCAACTGGCATAGGATTTGGTGCATTTCTCTGCGACGCACTTGGTCAGGTTGTCCGTCGGCGGCGGAGGAGCCTCGCAGTCCTTGGGGCAGGACTGGTAGGTTTCGCCGGTTTCGCAATTGCCATTGCCACACACCGGCTGCTGGCCAGATCCGCCGAGGCAGCCGTGCTGGTAGCCGCATTGCAACATGGTCCCAAGCAGTTGGCCGGTCTTCTGATCATTGACGCACTGGTTCTGGGGCTTGCCGGTGTTGATACACGCCACGGCAGCGACGCACGGCTGGCTCTTGAAACACGCCGTGTACGAATCTTTGCACTTGTCGTAGAGGCACTTCTGGGCTTCGCCCGGCGGGGTGTTGGGGCAGTCCTTTTCGCAGTTCAGGCTGTTCTCGGGCTGCTCGCACTTCTTGTCGCCGCACACGGGACCCGTCGGAGGCGGTTTGGTCGTCCCCCCGCCGTCGAAGCAGGTCGCCTTTTGTCCGCAGTCGAGCAGCGGTTGCAAGACGGGCTCCAACTTCTTGAGGTCGAACTTGCTGCCGCACACTTGCAGGCACTCACTTTCCTTGCAGGCCTTGGCGCACTGCCAGAACTGGGAGCACAGTGGGTCGGCCGTGCAGGTGGCGACCTGGCCACCGCACGATTTTTCCAGACAGCCCAGAATCTGCACCGGGTCTGGGCCGGGTCCGCCGGTCGGGTTGCCAGTGCACAGTTGCTGGTAGTCGGCGCAGCAGTCCCCGTATTTTGCGCATTGCGCGTCACACTGGCATTTCCACTTGTTGGGCTGGGCCTGGCCGCATTTGCCTGCGCAGGAGGCGGCCGGGTCGGAAACGGGGACATCCGGGCTCGGCAAGAGCACGTCGCCGCCGCCGGTTGCGGCATCCGGGGTCGCGGTGATCCCGCCGTCGCTGCCCGTGCCGCCGTCGCTGCCGACGATCGACACCTCGACTGCGCCATCGCTGGCGCCCACGCTGCCCGCGTCGCTGCCGGCCCCGCCCGTGCCGTCGCCCTGGGCCAAGCTGGCGCCTGCGACCGCGGAGCCCTCTTCGCATGCGACTGCGCAGACTGAAGCAGCGGCCAAAGCGACGGCGACCGCCAACGGCATGCCGCTGAATCCGCGCGCGTGTGCAAACCGAACCATGGAACCCCCACGGGGGCGGCCACGGGCACGCCCACGGCGCGATTGTAGCACAGCGAGACGCCAAGGTGCCCAGCATGGAACACAACACTTCACATGGTGGCGTCGCATGGGGCGCTCCGTCCGCAACGCGCCTTGCGCCAGCGTGCTGTGCATCCTTATCTGCCGCGCCGGAACTCCCGGCTCCGGTCGCTGGTTTTCGTGCAAAGTCCGCTGCGTCCCCAGGCCGGCACCGCGCCCGGCGAGCCCTCGCGCGACCTGCGGCCGCTTCTGCACCTGCTGGATCTGGTGCGGCCGTACCGGCTGCGGTTCTGGCTGGCGTGCCTTGCGCTCTTTGGCAGCACGGGCCTCGGGTTGGTCTATCCGCAGGTAGCGCGCCACGCCGTCGACATCTCGACCACGGCCCAAAGCGCTGCGCACCTCAATGACCTGACCGCCATGTTGGTCGCGGTGTTCGCGTTGCAGGCCGCGCTCATCTGGATCCGCCACTACCTGATGAGCTGGCTGGGCATGCGCGTGGTGGCCGACCTGCGCACCCAGGCCTTCGGCAAGCTGCTGACGCTGCCGCCGACGTGGTTCCACCAGCGCCACACCGGCGAGATCCTGTCGCGGCTGTCGAGCGACGTCACGGTCGTCGAGGGGCTGGTGGGGACCGAACTGAGCCTTGCCGTCCGCCACGGTGTCACATTGCTCGGCGGCGTGACCCTGCTGCTGGTCGAGAACTGGCGTTTGACCCTGGTCATGCTTGCGGTGGTGCCGCCGTTGGCCATCTTCGTTGTGCGTTTTGGACGCAAAGTGCGCGGCATGGCTCGGGCCATCCAGGATCGCATCGCCGCGGCGGGCACCCGGGCGCAGGAGGCCCTGGCGGCCATCCAGACGGTGCAGTCGTTTGTACGCGAGGCCGACGAAGCGGCGAACTATGCGGCGCGCATCGGCGAGGGCGTGATCGCACAGCGCGAGCTCATCGTGTGGCGATCGTCGTTCATGGCGCTCTTCACGTTTGCGGTGTCGCTGTCGATCACCGTGGTGGTGTGGGTCGGCGGCCGGGCGGTGCTGCAGGGCGAATTGACCGCTGGCGATCTGGCGGCCTTCTTGCTCTACACGGCCATGGTGGCCAGCTCGGTGGCGGCGCTGGCGAGCCTGGGCGGTGCATTGCAGCGCGCGGCGGGCGCGACCGATCGGGTGTTCGAAATCCTCGCCGAGCGTCCTGCGATTGCCGACCCACCCGAACCGATCCCGCTGCCCGCGGGCCGCGGCGAAGTGGTGTTCGACGGCGTGTCCTTCACCTACCCGACCCGCCCAGACCGACCGGTCATCCAGGGCGTGGGGCTGCGCGTGCCGGCCGGCCAGTGGGTGGCATTGGTGGGCAGTTCCGGCGCGGGCAAGTCGACCCTGGCGGCGCTGCTACAGCGATTCTTCGATGTCGACGGCGGCCGGGTGTCGCTCGATGGGGCCGACGTGCGCCACCTGCGCCTGGGAGAACTGCGGCGCAGCATCGCCATCGTCAGCCAGGATCCCGTGCTTTTCTCGGGCACCGTCGCCGAGAACATCGCCTACGGCAGGCCCGGCGCCACGCAGGCCGAGATCGAAACGGCGGCCCGCGATGCCCACGCGCATGGCTTCATCACCTCGTTTGGCGACGGCTACCAGACGCTGGTCGGCGAGCGCGGCGTCCAGCTTTCGGGCGGCCAGAGGCAGCGCATCGCCATTGCCAGGGCGCTGCTGGCGGATCCGCGCGTACTGGTTCTCGACGAGGCGACCTCGAGCCTGGACGCCGAGAGCGAGGCGCAGGTGCAGCAGGCTCTGGCGCGCTTGATGCAGGGCCGCACTGCGCTCATCATCGCCCACCGCCTGAGCACGGTGCGCAGCGCGCACGCCATCGCCGTCCTCGACGGCGGCCGACTGGTCGAACTGGGCGACCACGACGCGCTCATGGCCCAGGCGGGCGTGTACAAGCGCTTGGTTGAACATCAGCTTTTTGCCGCCAGCGGCTCCTCGGCAGGTTGACCCATGCGCGTCGCCGTCCCGCTCGACAAGGCCTATCGCCTCATCAACCATGGCCCCGTGACGTTGGTGTCGGCGGCAGCGGGCACTGTGCGCAACGTGATGGCTGCGGCGTGGGCGATGCCCCTCGACTTTGACCCGCCGCGAATTGCGGTGGTCGTCGGCGCGGGCGAGCACACGCGCCACCTCATCGACGCCAGTCGCGAACTCGTGGTGCAGGTTCCACCCCGCGCGCTCGCCGCGCAGACCGACGGTGTGGGCAGTTGCACGGGCCGCGATACCGACAAGTGGTCGAAATTCGGCCTGTCGTGGACCGCGGGCAGCCTGGTGCAGGCGCCGCTCGTCGATGGCTGCGTCGCGTGGTTGGAGTGCCGTCTGCTCGACGAACCGCGGATGGAGGCCCACTACGACCTGTTGGTGGCCGAAGTCGTAGCGGCGTGGGCCGAGGACGCCGTATTCGCCGTCGATGGCCGCTCGGTGCGGCTGCGCGACGACGTGCCGCCGGAGCTGCGGGCCATCCACCACGTCGCCGGCGGTGCCTACGTCGCGGACGGCGAAGTGTTTTCGGTCCGCTGACCACTGCATTGCCAAGCTGGACGCGGTCGTGTCCAATCCACCGTCATGCGCGACCCGCAGTTGACCCGGTATGCCATGCACTCGCCCGCCGACGATCGATACCTGGCCACGCTGCGCGACCGCTTTGGATTGCAGCAGTTCCGGCCGCACCAACGCGAGGTCATCGAGCACGTCGCCGACGGCCGCGACGCCCTGCTGGTGATGCCGACCGGCGGTGGCAAGTCGCTGTGCTACCAACTGCCGGGATTGCTGCGCGGCCCGACGCTGGTCGTGTCGCCGCTCATCGCGTTGATGGAGGACCAGCACCACAAGCTCACGCAGGTTGGACTGCGCTGCGACCGCATCCACAGCGGCCGACAGCGCGGCGACTCGCAATACGCGCTGCGGCGCTGGCTCGACGGCGAACTCGACTTCTTGCTTGTCGCGCCCGAGCGGCTGCGCATCTCTGGCTTCGTGCCGCGGTTGATGCAGCGGCCGCCCAAGCTCATCGCCATCGACGAAGCGCACTGCATCAGCCTGTGGGGCCACGATTTTCGCCCAGAGTACCGACTGCTCGGCGACCGATTGCCGGAACTGCGCGTGGGCGGCGACTGCCCGGTCGTGGCCTTGACCGCCACCGCCACGATCCGCGTGCAACAAGACATCGTCGATCAGCTCAAGCTGGGCGCGTGCAAGCGCTTCATACGCGGATTCGCCCGCGAGAACCTCGCCTTGGAGTTGGTCGAAGCCAACCCGGGCGAGCGGCCGGAACTGGCGCTCAAGACCCTGCGCGACCCGGCTCGGCGGCCGGCCATCGCCTACTGCTTGAGCCGCCAGACGGTCGAGGACGTGGCGCGCGCCTGGCAGAAGGAGTTCAGGGTCGCCTGCTACCACGCCGGCATGGAGGCCGAGGATCGCGCGCGGGTGCAGGACCAGTTCACGCGCGGCCAAGCCGAAGTGGTGGTGGCGACGCTGGCGTTCGGCATGGGCATCGACAAGGCCGATATCCGCACCGTGGTGCACTTGGGCATGCCGGGCAGCGTGGAGAGCTACTACCAGGAGGTCGGCCGCGCCGGCCGCGACGGATTGCCGTCGCTCGGGCTCGGGCTTTTCTCGTACGCCGACCTCAAGCTGCACCAGAGTTTCTTCGAGCGCGCCTATCCGCCGCTGAGCAACCTGACCATGGTCCACGGCGCCGTGCCCGCCGCGGGCGTCGCGCGCGAGGAGTTGCTGCGGGTTTCGCCACTCGGCTTGGAAGCCGCGGAGGCCTGCGTCGGCAAGCTGTGGGGGCTCGGGGCGGTCGTCGTCGACGCCGAGGACGTGTTGCGCCCCGGTCCGGCCAAGCAGTGGCAATTAGAGTACGAGCGGCAGCGCACCCACCGGGAAGGCCAGTGCGACACGCTTTTCGACTTGTCGCGCGCCGCCGGCTGCCGCATGGAGGCGCTGGTTTCGTACTTCGGCGACCACACCCACAAGGGCCGCTGCGGCTTGTGTGATCGGTGCAACCCCGGCGCGGCGCGGCTGCGCACCCTGCGCGCGGCCAACCCGCTGGAGCGGCGGCAGATGCTCAAGATCGTCGAAGTCCTGCCAGCTTCGCGGTCCGTGAGCTTGGGCAAGGTCCACCGCGACGCGTTTTCGATGGCCCTGGAGCGCAAGGCGTTCGACCGCCTCATCGACGGGATGGAGCGCGCGGGGGTGGTCGACACGACCTACGAGTCGTTCGACAAGGAAGGCCAGACCATCCGCTATCGCAGCGGTCGCCTGGCGATGCCCATGGGCCGCCTGCCGCTCGATTGGGTGGACACAGTCGAAGTCGAGGAGGCGCGCGTCCCGGTCAAGGCCGGCAAAGCAGCCAAGCCCAAGCGCAGGGGCGCGGGGCAGCCGACCGAGCCCGTCAACCAAGCCCTGCTCGGCGAACTCAAGGCGTGGCGCAAAGCGCGGGCGCAGTTGGACGGCGTGCCGGCGTTCGTGGTGATGTCCGACGCGACGCTGACCGAACTGGCGCGGGTTCGCCCGACCAGCCGCGACATGCTCGCGGCCATCCACGGCATCGGCCCCAAGAACCTCGCCAAGTACGGCGCTGAGTTGCTGGCCGAGCTGACCAAGGGCTGAATGTCGCCCAACAACGACCCGCCCGACTCGGTGCGCACCGACGCGGTGGCGAGCGAGCTGACCACGATCGGGGTCGGCGGGCAAATCGGGTGGCTGTGGCCCGTCCAGCTCGCCCAGGACGTCCGCAATGCGCTGGCCTTTGCGCGCGATCGCGGCGTACCGTGGTGGGTGCTGGGCGGCGGCAGCAACGTCGTGGTCAGCGACCACGGATTGCCCGGCGTCGTGCTGCACCCCGCGGTGCGTCCGGGCACGGGCATTGAGGTGGTCGACGAGACATCGACCCAGGTGCATCTTCGGGTGCGGGCCGGCGTTGCGTGGGACGATCTGGTGGCGTTTGCGGTCCACCGCGGTTGGCAAGGCATCGAGTGCCTTTCGGGCATTCCGGGTCAGGTCGGGGCCGCGCCCATCCAGAACATCGGCGCCTACGGCCAGGAACTGTCCGAGGTCGTTCGCCACGTCCACGCGATCGACACGGCGTCGCTCCAGTGCCTGCGCGTGGACGCCGCTGCGTGCCGGTTTGCCTACCGCGACAGCGTGTTCAAGGCCGAGCCAGGCCGGGCCGTCGTGCTGGCCATCGACCTGGTACTGCGACCGACCGCTGCCCCATGTCTGCGCTATCCCCAGGTGCGCGACGCGTTGACTGCGGTGGCTGACCCCACGGTAGGTCAGGTGCGCGACGCGGTCCTGGCGCTGCGCCGCGCCAAAGGCATGGTGGTGGACCCCGCCGACGCCGACAGCCGGTCGTGCGGCTCGTTCTTCGTCAACCCGCTGGTCGACGCCGCGACCGCTGACCGGGTGGCGTCCGGGTTGGCGCTGGCCAGCGAGAATGCCCCGCGCTGGCCGCAACCGGACGGCACGGTCAAGCTGTCCGCGGCCTGGCTGATCGAACGGTCGGGGTTGGGCCGCGGCTTCGCACAGGGCCGGGTCGGCCTTTCGTGCAAGCACACGCTGGCGATCGTCAACCGCGGGGGTGCGACGACGACCGAAATCCTGGCATTTGCTGCGGAAGTCGCAGCTACGGTGCGCGCGCGCTGCGGCGTCGAACTGACCAGGGAACCGGTGGTTCTGGGCGCAGGCTGACGCTGAACCCCACCACGCGCTACTTGAGCGCGGCCTGCACCAACCCGATCGCCTTCTCGTCGGCCGTGCGGCCGTCCGATCCGGCATCGAACAGCCAATCGTCGAGCTTGTTCCGCAGGTCGGCCAGTTTGCCGGGGTCGGCCGTCAGCGCCTCTTGGGCGGCGCGGTCGACGGGGCCGCGCACGGCCTCGGGCAGCTCCGCATACTTGCCCATGGCCTCGGCGAGCCCGGAACCCAGCTCGAACGTGCGCCCGCGGTACGCCAGCGACCACGCGCCGTAGCTCTCGGTCACGAACCCGGCAGCGAGGCTGCGGCCGAGTTGTCCGGCCGACGCCGCGGCCTGGCGCAGCTTGGCGTCCTCCTCGGCCTTGCGCTTGCGGGCCTGCTCGTCCTCCCAGGCCTTCTTCGCGGCTTCCCATTTGCGGCGCAGGCCCAACGACAACCCAGGGATGCCCAACGTCTCGTTGCCCTGGAAGCCCTTGTTCTCCCACCGGCAGTCGATGTGCATCGGGTGGCCGCGGCCGGACTCGGTCGCCTCGTGCTCGTAGGCGACCCCGAGGTCGTCCTGCACGTCGCGCCAGGCGTACAAGGGAACCCCGATGGTCGCCTGGTAGAAGGTCAAGATGTCGTGCGAATTCCAGTCCTCGAGCATCGAGAAGCCACTGGTCGCGCTCTTGAGGGCCCGCGCCACCAGGGTCGAGCGTTCGAGCAGTTTTTCGTCCACACCATAGAAACGCGGCCGGTACGGCTTCTTGCCTGCGCCCGCCAGCACCGCCTCGTCAAAGCGCGCCAGCGGCACCGACATGCCGGCCACGAAGGCCAGCTTGTCCTTGATGTACGGTTCGAGCGCGATCGGGTCCACGCGGTCCATGTCCTTGGGCGTGACGTCGGCACGGTTGTTGAGCAACGTGAGCTTGGCCTCCATTTCGAGGCCCGTGAACAGGTTGATCTCGCGGTCGACGTCCACGAAGCGCTGCATCTTGTCGCGCATCTGCTTGTCGATGCGGTCCATGATGCTGTTGAGCACATCGTCGCTGCCGGCCGTGCCCGCCTGGGCCTGGTTGCCGCCCGCCGCGGCCTGATCGAGCACGGTATTGACCTCGGCCAACACCGCACCGGTATCGATGACCAGGTCCTGCTCGACCAGCAACCGATAGACCAGGTGCCACTGCCGCACCTTGTTGCGCGCGTCGTGGAACACCTCGTTGCCGAGGTGGAACTCCGCCGCCTCTTCGTCGGTCCGGCCGATGTCGGGCACGACGCCGCCGCGCTCGCGGGCGTTCTCGGCCTGGGCGCGCAGGTGATCCACGGCCGACAGGCCCTTCTTGGCGATGACGCGGAACAGGTCGAGGCGCTTTTCGACGTGCTGGCGCAGCG
The DNA here is from genome assembly GCA_016875335.1 of Deltaproteobacteria bacterium. Lineage (GTDB taxonomy): Bacteria > Myxococcota_A > UBA9042 > UBA9042 > UBA9042 > SXRM01. The sequence goes on from VGRO01000112.1 coordinate 13,616, forward strand.
CGCGGTTGATTTGGTGCCAGAAGTCGATGGTCAGGGCATCGCCACACGCCTGCTCCAACCGTTGGAACTCGCGCACGGCGCCGATCCGCGCCTCGTCGAACTTCTTTTCCTTGCCGATGAGCGCCTTGGCCGCGACTGCGAGCCGCTCTTCGGCGGCGGCGATGCGCTTGCGGACGTCGGGCAGTTCGACGTCGTATTCCACGGCGTCCGGGGGCTTGCGCGCCAAGTAGCCGACCGAGTCGATGTCCGCCGCCGGCAGGAAGCACCAATCGAGCAGGCTGGCGTCCTCTTCCTCGACGCCGGTGCGCAGGTCGGCGTTCAGCGCCAACTGGTTGACCTGGACGAGGAAGTACCGCTGCTGCAGCGGACTGGCCTTGAAGTCGCGGAAGAACTTGCTCAGGAACCCGCCGCCGGTGATGTCGCGCGCCAGCAGTAGCGCCTTCTTGTCCACCGTCTGCTTGCCGGTCTTGTAGTCGCGGGCCAGGTTGACGCGGGCGTGGTTCAGCGTCGGGTTCTCAGGGGTGATCGCCGGGGCGTTGATGGTGGCGATGACGACCTCACTGCGCAGCGCCTCGATCTCGGCGTTGAGCCGCGCGCGAAACTCGTCCATCAAGTTGCTTTGCCCCACGCGCAGCTCGGCGATGTCGGTGAACATGCCGCGCTTCTCGATCTCAGCCTCTTGCTTGGCCTCGTACTGCACGAAGCGCTTGAAGGCCTCGTCGATGCGGCGGTTTTGCTCGCTTTCGGCCAAATCGAGGAACTCGCGCCCCGACAGCACCAGGTCATCGGCGATGCCCGAGTTGCTCGGCGGCTTGCCGACCACCAGGCGTTCGACCATCTCCACGGTCTTGCGACGGGCGAAGTAGCGCACCAGGCGCTCGCGCGGGAACTCCAACACCGACGAGCCCATCGACCCGTATTGCACGGCGAAGAACCCGTCGCTCGGCTCGGACTGCAACTGGGCAAAGTTGTCGCCCTCGCGATCCTGGAAGGCCATGATCGGACTGAAAAGCTGCAGGTAGGCCGACTCGCCGGCAGCCTGGTAGATTTGGTCGATGGCCATCTTCTCGGGCTTGTCGACGATGTACACCCAATCGAACGGCGCACGCTCGGCGCGGTCGTGCTTGGTGACCTTGGTCCCTGGCGCGCGCCGCGGGTCGTACACGAACTCCAGGCCGCCGACCGGGCCGCACTTGTCGTAGCGCATCTCCATGCACCACTCGATCTCTTTGAGCGCGGCGTAACCGTTGGCGTTGATCTTGGGGACCAGCGCGGACTCGATGCGGTCGCGGAACACGCTCGGCAGAAAGAACATGCCGAACACTTCCGAGGGGATGCCGGCGTCGTTGGCCAGGGCGCGGCACAGATACGCGGTGACCAGCGAGGCGCCCGAGCCGGTGCCGCCGGCCAGCGATCCGTAGATGAAGAAGCGGGCGTTGGCGCCCTTCTGGGCGTTGATGTTGAGGGCGTCCATCGATTCGCGCAGCTTGCGCACGATGAGGTCGCGGATGTTGCCGGGCAGCGCGTCGGCGATCTGGCAGTGCAGGCTGAACCGCGATTCCAACCGAATCTGCCCGGCGCCCTTGCCGGCGACGTCGCGAAAGCCGTACCAGGGATGCACCCACGACGCCACGCGCTCGTTGGCTCCGTGGTCGAGGTTGCCGCGCAGCAGTTCGATGCGTCGGCGCTTGTCGCTCTGCGAAATGTTGCTGGTTTCGACGCGGCGGGCCAGGCGCGACAGGTCGTTGGCGTCGGTGTCCACGCACACGAAATGTACGAGCTTGCTGATTTTGGGCCAGAAAGGTTCGGCCTTGAGACGCCTGGCCAGCACGTCGACGACGCGACCGCCCGAACCGCCCATGCCGAGGAAGAACGTCGGCGGCACGCCCTTGAGGTCATCCATGCCCAAAGTGACGTTCTTCTGTTGCTGGGCTTGGTCGGCCATGGTGCGCTCCTGTCGTGGTGGGGTTGTCGCGGTGAATCAGAAATCGACGGTGAAGTAGTACTGTCCGTTGACGCGGTACTGGCCGCCCGACACCAGGGTCCGCTCGTTCAGGATGTCTTTGCCGGTCGCGGTTGCGTCCACCTGCTTCCAGGCGTTGCGCTCCCAGCGGTCCAGGCTGCCACCCTTTTTGACGAGCAGGATCTGGCGGTCTGGACCGGCCTTGAGTTGCAAGACGTGGCCCTGCGACTTCTTGACCGTCGTGCCGATGTCGGTGAAGCACACAACCGCGCCGCGGAAGAAGCCGCGCTTGCCACCGGGTTCACGGCGCAGCGGCCGGCCCTGTTCGCGCGCCAACTGGCGTTGGTTGTTGGCCACGCGCAACAGGGCAGAACTGCTGAACTGCGCCGGGGTCACGATGCCGGCGACCACGATGACGGCCACGAGCACGCCGGTGACGATGAGGATCCACCACAAGTTGCAGTCGATCCATGTGTTCTCGATGATCTTGGGCACGACCAGCGTGGTGCCGGCGCGCGGCTTGTCGCAGGCGAAGGCCCGCGGATTCTTCTTGCACTCGTCGTCCTGATCGGCGAGGCAGAAGTGCACTGGCTTGATTTCAATGAGTTCCTGCGGGTTGGCCGGCGGCGCGGTGCAGCGTGGCGCGGCGTAGCACAAGAGCAGCGTCTGGGTCGGCTCAAAGCTGAGGTCGAGGACCTTGTCGCGCGGCAACTCCAGGAGCTCGGTGCCGCGCTTGAGGTGCATTGGCGCATCGCCCCAACCCTCGCCTCCGGTGGGTTTCTTGCGGACCAATTCGAGCTTGAGCCCGGGCCAGAGTCCCATGGACTTGCCGAGGTCGATGGGGACGCAGCGCGCATCCTTGGCACAGCCGCCCTCGATGTCGTCGATGGCCGTCTGGCCCTGCATCACCACGCGGGCGTCGTTGGCGACGAAAATGTCCTGCTCAGGACCGTCGACGTTGCCCTTCTGGGTGATCAGCCGAACAGCGATCTTGTGGGCGCCCGGCGCTTCCGGCGTGCGCCATTTCATCTGGAACGCGTTGCCCTCGCGCGGCGCGTCGGCCGGCTTGCCGTCGATCAGCAGTTGCACCTGCAGTCGCTCGGCCAGGACCTCGTCTTCGGTCAGGGTACGGCCGGTGGTGCGGTCCACCAAGGTCAACGAAACCGCCCAATTGAGCGAGGTCGTCTGGCAACGGGCGAGGGAACTCAACTTGACCGGGTCGAAGGTACGCCCGGAGGTGGCCGCGGCCTTGGGCTTGTCGGCCCACGCGCTCGCGCCCCACCCCAACGTCAGCGTCACCGCGCAGATGAGCGGGCCGAGCCCAGGCATGAACCGGTTTTGCTTTGGCATGGAGCCGCACCGGGCGATCAGTGGCCCGCTGGTTCGAGGGTCAATACGATGGCCCAAGGGTCAGAGATGCGCAACTGGTCCCACGCCTGCAGCGCTACGGCGGCGTGCGGGGGCATGCGGTCCCAGACGCCTTCGCCCTTGCGGTGCCAGGTGCCATTGCCGCTTTGCGCATCGCTGACTGCCACCGTCGCGCGGGTCACGCTGAACAGCAGGTGGGTGCGGCTGACCTCGTCCGAGGCCACCACCACGTCGCTCTCTGAGTGGCGCCCGAGTCTGATCTGCGCACCCATCGGCAGGGGCACCACGCCATTGCGGCCGTCGCGCAGTTGCCAATGCAGTTGCCAGGCTGGAAACGCCGGGTCAGCGTGCGGCCCCAGGTACACGGCATCCGGTCCGGCTGCGGTCGGGGTCGGACCACCCGTCGGGGCCGAAGGCGCCCGTGTCGCCAGTGGGGCAACCGGAGCCATCATCGGCGGCACATCCTGCAACGGGGTCTGCACCCGGTCCGCCGGGGTAGGTGCCGGCCGCGCTGCCTGCACGGTCGCCGTACGCTGCGCAGGATCCGGGGGCACGAAACGGCCCTCCACTGCGGCGAGGCGGGTCCGACCGGCCGTCGCGGTGAGCCATGCGCCGACCAGCGCCAGCAGGAACGCGGCCGCCGCCTTGGCCGTATCGGGCAAGCCAGGAACGGCCAGCACGGCCACACCCATCAGCGCGGGCACCAGGCCGCGCACGACACCGCTCGCGGGTTCGACCGGTTCGCTCATCGCTTGATCTCCGTGGTCGGCGACACGTAGCGCGTCGAGAGCGCGTCGCTGTTCGTTGGTGGTGCCGGCGTGGCAGCCGCAGGGGGTGGCGGCGCGGCGCGGGAGGTATCGACCCAGCGCGTCTGCAACGCGTCGCCAGGTTGGGGATGCGTCGGCGCGGGCTGGGCATAGGGCGCGGTGGTCGGCTGCGCGACTCCGGCGCCAAACCGTGTCGCGAGGGCGTCGTTCGGGTGGGGCGGCGCCGACTGCGCCACGGCTCGGGTGGCGTCGGCGTTGTGGGCGGCGGGACCCGGCAGCGCGGCGGCGGCGCCCAGGCGCGCTGGGCAGTGTCGGTATCCGCACTGTGTCGACGGCACATCGAGGCATTCGCGGCACAGGTGGGCAAAGGCGCTCATTTGGTGCCCTCCTTGGCGGCGGGGGCAGCAGCTTTGCCTTCGGGCGGCTTGTCGGGCTTGGC
>VGRO01000113.1 GCA_016875335.1 Deltaproteobacteria bacterium
GAATTAACCGCCGGCGCAAACCTGTCACCCTGAAGGTGCAGGTTTGCGCCGGTTTCCCCGGGAAACCTGAGTTAATTCGATCGCCAAGGATTCAGGACCTTTTTTTGGCGGTGGATCATGGGCTCGCCAAGGTCGCGGGCAGCGGCGACTACAAGGACCTCGCCGGTACGCCCAAGCTGGCCGACGTGGCGACGACCGGCAACTATGGCGACCTCGCCAACTTGCCCAAACTCGCCAAGGTCGCGGCGAGCGGTGCCTACGCCGACCTGACAGGCGCGCCTGTGCTGGCCAAGGTCGGCGAGGCGTGCGGCACCAACCTGGTGATGCGCGGCATCAAGGCCGACGGCAGCTACGACTGTGTAGCGGGCGGCCTGACCGCGGACCAGTTGCCCAAGGACGGCCTGGACGAAATCAGCAATGGCCTGCTGACCAATCAGTTCAGCGACACCTTCGCCAGCACCAAGACGCCGCTGGACATCCCCGATGCCCAGGGCGTGGGCGTCAGCGACACCATTACCGTGCCCGACCTTGGCCTGGCGCAAGGGATCGCTGTCGCCGTCGACCTCACCAATTCGGACATCTCGAAGGTGCGCGTCACGCTTTTCGGCCCGGGCGGCACCCAATATACGCTCTACGACCAGGGCAAAAGCGGCAACGCGCTCAAGGGCAGTTGGCCGAACCCCGACAAGGTGGCTGCGGGCGATCTGTCCGCATGGAATGGCAAGAATCCGCAGGGCATCTGGTCGCTCAACGTCGCTGACCTCGCCGGCACCCAGGGCGGAAAGGACGGCAAGCTCAACATGTGGTCGCTGACCGTCAAGTCGCTGTCGAGCAAGAAAGTCGCCGCCGAGGGGACGTTGGTCGCCAATGCAGGCCTCAAGCTCACGGTCGCGGCCAGCCATCCGGTAGCCTGCAGCGCAGCGCAAATGGGCTACACCTACGTCAACAGCAAGGACATGGCCCTATACGTCTGCAACGGCCAGGAGTGGTATCCGCTGGCGCTGTCCGTCTTTGGCACGCAGGCCAACCCGGCGCTGCACTGCAACGAACTCAAGGCCAAGCAACCCACGGCCCCGAGCGGCGTGTATTGGATCGACCCAGACGGCGGCTCGGCGGCCAACGCGTTGCAGACCTATTGCGACATGATCAGCTACGGCGGCGGCTGGACCCTGGTGGCGCGCATGACCAACGGGTGCATGACCGACGGCAACGGCGCGGTCGGCGCCTTGACCTCGCCCAGCCAGGCCACCTGCGCCAAGCTCAGTGACGCGGCAATCAACGCCATCCGCACGGCCGGCGGCAGCGGCGGGGTGTTCTGGGGCTACCACGACAACGGCAACTACAAACTGCCGGCGAGCGGCCGGTTCCTCAAGATCGTCAGCGGCTCGTTCGACGCCAACAAGTCGCAGGGCGGCTTGCAGCAGCAGCGCAGTTGCCAGCCGACCGGCCCGTGGAGCAACCCGTATGGCGCGCACGGCACCATGTCGGGGGTCTACAACCACTCAGGTGGCGGCTGGGAATGCGTGACCGCCGGCCAGAACGCTTGCGACAACACGACGGTATTCAGTTCTGGGCTATTCCTGTACCAGCACGCACTGAACCAGGCCGGCACCTTCCCGTCGAATTCGCACGGCGTGGGCGGCGGATCGAACGGGTGGCTTTTCGTGCGGTAGCCGCAGCGCAGTTGTAGCAAGTTACAGTCAATTCCAGCTTTGCTGCATTTGCGGTTCATCCTCGCGTCACACCGCGGCCGGCATCGCTCCATCGCCCAACTCGCGTTCGAGGCTCGCCAGTGGCTCCAGCAGCTCGCGGTGCAGATCCTGCGGTTCCAGCAAGGTGAGCGACATCGGCCCGTGGGCCTGGTACTGCCAGGTCTCGACCACCGCGCGGCGCCACGCCACGAGCGCCTGGCGCAGCCCGACTTCGACGCCGATTCGGCCGGGCAGCATCATCGCGAACTGTTCGACGCGCAAGCCACGGACCCTCGCGAAGACGAATCGGCAGGTCTCCTCGAAGCGCTGCGCGTTGAACTCGTTGCGCCGGCCGAGGCCGACCACAAGGATCCGGTCGAACGGCAGCCGGCCTCCGCACGGGCACAGCGTCGCTTCCAGCCAGTGCGCGTCGACGAATTCGCTCAGCACCAGGCGCGACAAGTGGCCATTGAGGCGCCAGTCGCACAGGCCGGTCAAGCCGCGCAACGGCCGGTCGTCGGCAAAGCAGCTGAGCACCAGCAACTCACCGCGCAACTCGTCGAGCGTGTCGAGCCGGGGCAGGGCGAGGCGCAGTTTCATGGCCTCAGCCTAGGGCGCGGGCTTGGCGGCGGTTGCAGGTGCGTCGGGCGTGGACGCGGCCTTGGCCGGGCGCTTGTCGCGCGCCTTGCGGCCGTGCTTGTCGCCACTGGCCAACCGCTGGGCCTTGGCGCGCTCGGCGGCCGCGTCGGCGCTGGTGGGTGCGCGGCCGTGGGCGAGCCGGTCGAGGATGCCGTTGACGAACGCACTGCTGTCTTCATTGCCGTACTTCTTGGCGATTTCGACGGCTTCGTTGATGGCGACGTTCTTGGGGACTTCGTCGCCAAGGTGCAGCAGTTCGAACGCGGCGAGGCGCAAGAGGTTGCGGTCCACGGCGCTCATGCGGTCGAGCTTCCAATGCTGGGCGATGGCCTGGATGCGGCTGTCGAGTTCGTTGCGGTGTGCGACCACGCCCTGTACGAGTTCCGAGCAGTGACGGCGCAGCACCTCGTAGTTGTCGGGCTTCTCGCCCGCGAACTTGCTCCAGTAGTCATCGATGGCAAAGGCGATGTCGTCGGCCGCCCAGTCCAGGCCATAGAGGATCTGCAAGGCGGACTCGCGGGCGCGGCGGCGGCTGTAGGTCATGGCGTCTCCTCGAATTCCGCGATGTCGTCCGCGCAGTTGCGGCGCAAGCGCGCCATCTCGACCGCCGAGCGCGCGGCTTCGGCGCCCTTGTCCATGCGTTCGGGGTCGGCGCGTTCCTCGGCCTGTCCGACGGTGTCGGTGGTCAAGACACCGAAAATGACGGGTGGACCGGGCTGCGGTCTGCTGCCACGCCAATCGTGGGACCACGACAAGTTCAGCCGGGCAATCCCGCGCGCGCATTCGCCCGCGACGAAGTCGAAGTGCGGGGTGTCGCCGCGCACCACAGCGCCCAGCGCCACGATGGCATCGCAGTCGCCGTCGGCCATCAAGCACTTGGCGCCGTAGGGCAGTTCGAAGGCGCCGGGCACACGGATGACTCTTACGGCGGCAGTACCCAGCCGCCGCAACTCCTCAACCGCCGACGCCAACATGGGCTCCACCAGCGCCGCATTCCAGCGAGCGGCGACGATTCCAATGCGCAGCCCAGTGGCGTCGTGCGCCACGTTGTCGATGCCCAGACCCACGGTGTCCTCGACCTACGGCCAAATCTCGATGAAGCCCGGTTCGCTCTTGATGGTGGACAGCATCGGGCCACCCGCGGTACAGCAGTTGCTGTCCTGGTCCATGTACGGCCCGGCTGCAGCGGTGCCCGTGAAGCGCAAGGCGGTCTTGCCACCACCTTCGTCGACCTCGCCGAAGGTGCCTTCGCCGACCACGGTCATTTGCTTGAACTTGGCGTTGGCCGTGCCGGTGGCGGTCAGCCAGAAACGGTCGCCCTTGGTCCGGCCGCGCAGGACCCCGGCGATCTTGAAGTCCGCCGTGGTGTTGGCGTCTTGCGCTGCGCACGAAAAAAACGGCCCATCGAACTGCAACCCTTGGCACACGAACGTCGCGGTGGCCCCGGTCAGACTGGCGGCCTCGATCTTGTTGGCGTCGTAGTGGGCCTTGTAGCTCGGCAGGTCGCACGGGTCGAAAGGCGTCATGCAGAACGGCGGCGTCATCGCAACGTGCAGCGTAATGGCAGCCTTGCTCGGCGGCTTGCCACCCCAGAACGCCGCGCGGGCCGGTGGCAGCAGCCACTTCTCGCGCGACGACTTGTCCATCGGTGTCAAGAACGGCGCCTTGCTCGCCTCGATGGCCGCCTGCAGGTGCGCGCCGCCGCCCAGGGCCGACACCAGACTCGCGACGGCCGCGACCGCTTCGCTGCCGGTGACCTTGGCGTTGAAACCCAAGACGGCGCGCCCCGACGCCGACCCCAGCCCTTCGCCCAGGGTGCTCTTGTCGGTGAAATAGTCTGCTGCAAGCGTGTGGCTGCCTGCGAGCACGACCAGCCCCGGGCCGCCGAGCGGGGGCGCTTCCATCGTATCGCCCAGCGACTTGCCGTAGACCAGGGCGTCGCCGAACACGCCGCGCGACATCGCCAAGCCGAGCGGCTTCTCCGGCTTGTCAGTGAACTTTTCCTGCACGCTCGCCGCGACCACGACCACGGCGTCCAGGCCCGTCAGGGTGGGCAGCACAGCCAGCAGGTCGTCGACACGGGCAAAGTCGATGACTTCGACGCTGTCGAACCTCCCTGACGCGCTTGCGGCCTTGGCGATGGGTGCGGCGTCGAGCCCCACCTGCGGTCCGTAGGCGTTGAGCACCACGAAGCGGCGGGTCTTGGCCTTGACCTTGGCGAGCGTAGCGGCGCTGGCTGCGGCGTCGATCTTGAAACCCTGCGCGAGCGGCGCCAGGATGGTCGGATCCTTGTCGGGAGCGTGGAATTTCAGTTGTTTGCGCAGCACCGGTACGCCGAGGCCGATGCGGGTCACCGCTTTGCCCGTGCTGTCGGTGATGCTCGCGCCGGTCGGCGTGTAGGTGGCGGTGCCTGCGGAACACGTCTTGCCATCGCCTTTGCACAAGCCCCAGGCGACCACCACGTCGGCGCGACCCGCGCCAGGACCGCCGAATTCGGCCCACACCAGTCGGTTCAATTCGGCGTCTTGCACAAAGCCCGCGACCGAGAACGGCTTGCTGATGCCGCCGACCACCTGGCCGAGGGCCGCGTTCTGGGTCAGTTCCTTGTCCCAGCAGACGGTGACCTTGGCCTCGCAGGCTTTGGCCAACGGCTCCTGGTGCGTGCGCAGGGCCGTGGGGCCTGCCGGCGCTGCGGCGGCGGGTGGTTCCTCGCTCCCACAGCCCGCGATGGCGATCGCCGCGAAGAAGGGCCAATGGGTGCGCGCGCAAGCGGCGAAGAGGCAGTGTGATTTCACGGGAACCTTGCGGTGGCGGTGCCGCGCCCGGCGGCGGGTCGCGCAGTGTAGGCCCAATGACCGCGTTCGGCAAGCCCGTGAACGGACCCCCCCTTTGTTCAGATCGTTGAAATCGTATCGGATCCCCGGTTCGACGATCGCAACGCCGTTGTGATCCCCCCTTTGTTCAGATCGCCGAAATTACGCGATTTTATCCAGTCGCATGGATGCAACGCCACCGTTCGCTGTCCCTGGATTCGACCGCCGATCGCGCGTCGGCTTGCCCAGGTTCCCGCCTGCGCCAGACTGGCCCAATTCGCCCGCGGCACCTGTGCGATTGCTCCCAATTGTCGAGTCCTGTCAACGATCTGAACAAAGGTGGGGTCCGCGACATGCACCGTCTATGCACCGCATGGTATACCCAATCGTGCGGGTTTCGCCGTTGGCAACGCCGGTCAAGGTCACAGCGAGAGCGCTGCCGGTCCGCCGGTAGTGGATGCGCTGCGGAAAGTCGTGACCAGGATTGGCGAACGCGACCTCCTGCGGCCCAACCGCAGCCAGGACGAACGTGGTTGGCTGTGCCGCGCCGTCGGGCCATGCCACCAAGGCGATCGGCGGACCCGCGACGATGCGCTGCGCCTCGGCCGACAGTGTGCGGCCGTCGCCAATGGCCTGCCCGCTGCCGAGCATGACCCCGCCGCGCGCCGGCTGCCAGTGTTCCAGGGTCAGCGGGCCGCTGTCGCGCGTCGCCCAGGTGCCGGTCAGCCATGCGAACGGCCCGAGCGCCGGGTCGGGGGCGAGCGCAGCGGCGCGCAATCGCGCGATGGCTGCCTGCACGGGTGGCGGGTCGTCGTCGATGCGCGCTGTGGGTGCCGCAACCTCGGCCGCCCCGCACGCAGCGCACAGCCATAGGGCAGCAAGGGTTGGGTTGCAGCGTTTCACGAGCGCCTCCAGACCGTCAGAAACGCCAGCGCGACTGCGGCCAGCGCCCATCCCACGCAGGACCAGGGTGTCGGGGGTGTCGCCGCGGCCTCGCACCCACCGTCATTGGCCGGCGCGGGCACCGCAGGTCGCGGCGGCGTTGTCGTCTTCCTGAGCGGGCGCGTGCAGCCCGGTCTTGGGGTCCTTCCAAGCCACCAGCAGATCGGCGGCACTGACGATCGTCGCCCACCGGGCCTTGAGCGCGTCGGCCGGCTTGGCGGTCCACCAAGCGTGCGCGCACAACGACCACAGCGCAAACGCGGTGTTGTCGAAGTTCGGGCAGGCGCGAGTTCGGCGATTGCGGCGATAGGTTGGCGTAGGTGCGCAGTTCGGCCACCTGGGCCGCATCGGCGTGCGTGCGCGTCACCGTCTCCTGGCGGACCAGGGCATCGCCGTGGGCCCCGCCCGAAGAACCGGGCACCACGGCGTCGACCACCTCGACCGCCACGCCCGCGACCTGACTGACGAAACGGGTGTGCACGTTGGCGCCGTCGCTCGGCCCGTAGTCCTGATCCACCGAGAAGAGCACGGAGTCGTTGAGCCACACCACCTTGGCCCCTTGGCCCGCCGCCTGGACCAGCAGACCAAGCATCACTCCAGAGGCCGGCGGCGTACCGAAATACGGCAGGGCGCGGGCGTCGAGCGCATTGCTGGTCAAGTACGCGACTTGGTCGCAGTAGCTCGGGTTCGGCCACACCAAGGTCGACAGGTCGCCCTCCTTGGAGATGCCGACGCTCAGCCGGCCGTGGCCGGTGACAGCGTGGATGGGCGTTGTGCCGAAGGCGTGCTCGACCCTGTCGGTGCGGCTGGGCGCGGCGCGGGCGGGCGCGGCGAATACGGTTGCGACGACGTGGCGGGCGGCCATGGCGGGCTCGGGCGGCGTGGGCGGGCCGCGCTGCGAGGGTGGCACGGTGCGAGGATGGCGGCAATGGGCGGGCAACTCGGCGGTGCCCGCGCGCTCGGGCGGGTCTGCCGCACGCCGTGTGCAGTTCCTGAACTGGGGTCTGGCTCCGGCCTCCAGGCGCGTGAACGCTCAAGCAGCTCGCACACGGCTTTGCCTGCTTGGGGCCGACTCTCCACAGGCGCGGACCAGGCCCGACTGAGGCAAAACCAATGACGTGCGCCCGAACCCCATGTGGCGGTCCACGCCTTCGCGATGCCATGTAGCGTGCCCCACTGCGAAACCTGTGGCATGCTCCGCTCGGGGTCGGCGCCGGGGATCCGCATGTCCTGCAACCCTCACCGGTGGGCGGCCGCCTCCATTGTCACTGTCGCGTTGGCGTGCACCGACGACACCATGACGCCCGCTGCGGCCGACGGCGCGCCCGGCCTGGAGGCGACGGTGACCGCCGACGCGGATGCCCCCGCGCCGCCGGACACCACAGGTGCGATCGACACGGTCAGCGCCGCTGAGGCCGGAGCAGATGGTGACGCGGGCGGTCCATCGCCGACCGACGTGGCCGCCCTGCCGGCATGTGCCACCGCCACCGACTGTCCGCCGGCCGGCCCCTGCACGTTGCCGCTGTGCACGCCCAAGGGCGACTGCGCGGTCATCGCCCGACCTGACGGCGCCGCGTGCGACGACGGCAACGCCTGCACCACAGACGACGCGTGCGCAGCCCAGTTCTGCGCGGGCGCCGCCAAACCCGACTGCGACGACGGCAACCCGTGCACGACCGATGGCTGCGCGGCGGCCGCCGGGTGTTTCCACCTCGCTGCCGCGGCGACCACCGCGTGCAACGACGGCGACCCCTGCACCGCGGGCGACACCTGCGCTGCCGGCAAGTGCGTGAGCGGCACGGGCATCTGCGCCTGCCAGGCCGACGCCGATTGCGGCAAGTTCGACGACGGCAACCTGTGCACTGGGACCATGTACTGCGACAAATCGGCCGGCGCGCCCTACACCTGCAAGCTGAACCCGGCGACAATCGTGGCGTGCTCGACGGTCGGCGACGGCCCGTGCGGCAAGACCGTGTGCCTGCCTGCGACCGGCCAGTGCGCCTTTGTCGTCGCTCCGGCCAACACCGGCTGCGACGACGGTCAGGCCTGCACGGTCGGCGACTACTGCGAGGCTGGCTTGTGCAAGGGTGGCAGCAACACCTGCTTTTGCAAAGCCGACGCCGACTGCGCCGACCAGGAGGACGGCGACGCTTGCAACGGCACGCTCTTCTGCAACAAGGCCAAAGGAAATTGCGAGCTGAATCCGGCCACCGTCGTCACCTGCCCGACCGCCGGCAACACGGCGTGCTGGATGACGCTGTGCAATCCCAAGACCGGCAAGTGCATGTCCGTGGCTGTCAACGAGGCCAAGCCATGCGACGACGGCAACACGTGCACACCCAACGAGGCCTGCCAGGCCGGCGCGTGTGTATCGGCCACCAAGACCTGCGAGTGCCAAAAAGACGCTGACTGCGCCGCCAAAGAAGATGGCAACCCGTGCAATGGCACGCTGTACTGCGACATCAAGGGCAATGCCTGCGTCGTCAACCCGGCCACCGTCGTCCACTGCCCCCAGGATCCGAGTCCGACCTGTGCGGTCCATGCCTGCAACCCCAAGACGGCGAAGTGCGAGTTGGACCCCGCCGCCAAGAACGGCAAGGCTTGCGACGACGGCAACCCCTGCACGCCGGCCACAAGCTGCCAAAAAGGTGTGTGCACCGCGACTGCCAACACCTGTCAATGCCAGAAAGACGCCGACTGCAAAGCCAAGGAAGACGGCGACCTGTGCAACGGCACCCTCTACTGCGACCTCGCCGCCGGCGCATGCGTGGTCAACCCGGCCACGGTCGTGCAGTGCCCCAAGGCCTTCGACGAACCCTGCTTGACCAACCAGTGCAACCCCATCACCGGCGCCTGCGGCATCAAGCCCGCGAACCAAGGCCACCCTTGCGGCGACGGCGGCCCGTGCTCGGCCGGCGGTTGGTGCGCGTTCGGCGTGTGCGCCGTCGAAAACGTCCAGGTCTGCGCGTGCACGCAAGACGCCGACTGCGCCAAAGCCGACGACGGCGACCTGTGCAACGGCACCATGTACTGCGACAAGACCGGCCCCAAGCCGACGTGCAAGGTCAACCCGGCGACAGTCGTCGTGTGCAAGACCGTGGACGACAGCGCCTGCGCCAAAGCCTCGTGCGCGCCCAAGACCGGCACCTGCGCGCTGCAACCGCTGTGGGGGCCGTGCGACGACGGAAAGGCGTGTACTGTCGCCGATGCCTGTGCGGCCGGCACCTGCGCGGGCGCGACCAAGACCTGCGGCGATGGCAACCCCTGCACGGTCGACGCATGCCAGGAACCCTTTGGCTGTCTGAACACCCCGGCCAATGCTACGCCGTGCGACGACGGCAACGCGTGCACGACCGGCGATGCTTGCGCGGCGGGTGCGTGCGCGGGGGCCAAAGCCCTGTGCGACGACGCCAACCCATGCACCAGCGACGCCTGCGCGCCAGCCAAGGGCTGCTTGTTTGCGCCAAATGCAGCGGGATGCAGTGACGCCAACCCCTGCACGGTGGGCGATGCCTGTGCGGCCGGCCTGTGCAAGGCGGGCACAGTGACCGATTGCGACGACGCCGACGCCTGCACGACCGATCTGTGCGACCCGCTCAATGGCGCTTGCCTGCATCTGGCCAAGCCGGCGCTGTGCGACGACGCCAACCCGTGCACAACCGATGCTTGCAGCAAACTCCTGGGCTGCACCCATACCGCCAACACCGTTGCGTGCAGCGACGGCAACGCCTGTACCTGGGGCGATACGTGCCAGCAGGGGGTGTGCTTGCCCGCGGGCCTGACCGTTTGCGACGACGCCAACCCCTGCACCGACGACAGCTGCCAGCCCAAGGTCGGGTGCGGCTTTGCGGCCAACAATGCACCTTGCGACGACGGCGACCTGTGCGCGCTCGGCCAGGCGTGCAAGGCCGGCTTCTGCGCGGCCACCAAGGCGGTCAACTGCGATGACGGCAACGTCTGCACCGATGATGGCTGCGCCAAGACCAAAGGCTGCACCCACACGGCAAACGGCCAATCGTGCGACAGCGGTGCGTGCGCCACCGGCAACGTCTGCAAGGCAGGGGCGTGCCTCGCCGGCAGCAAGGTCAAGTTGTCGATGACGCAGTTCGGGACGACGCTCGGGCAGACCAAGGGCAGTTGGTACCCCGCGGCCATCGTGCCTTTCGCCAACGGCGACCTGGGTTCGGCCGGCTACTACAACAATCCTGCCGTGGGCTACTACGCCTACGCCGCGCGATTCGGTCCGACCGGGGCCGCGCAGTGGGAAGTCGATGCCCTGACCGAAGTCAACGCCCAAGTTACCGCCGCGGCGACGACCAGCGACGGCAACCTGGTGGCCGTCGGCGGCAACACCGCGGACGAGGCCCGCATCGCCCACTGCAACCCGGCGGGAAAGTGCAGCGAATTCGCGTCGGCCGGCTGGGGCGTCGACCGCGCCATCGCTGCGCATCCACTGGGCGGTTGGTGGGTGTGCGGCATGATCGGCGCCACCGGCATGTCGCTGCGGCGCTTGGACGCCGCCTACAACCTGCTGGCCGGCGGCAGGCTGACCAACCAGACCTGCCTTGGCATCGCAGTGGGCAAGGACGGCACCACGGTCGCGGTGGGCGACGCGGCCGGGCTGGGGTACGTCGCCGTGGTCGGCTCCAACGCCGCCATCGTGCAATCGGCCGCAGTCGGCGCCAACTACGCCGCGATGCGCGGGGTGAAAGTGCGGCTTGCCGGTGGCTTTCTGGCTGCCGGATACACCCAGTTCGACAACGACGGCAGTTGGGACGGCCTCTTGGTGGCGATCGGCGTCGACGGCAAGGTGGCGTGGCAGCGCAGCTATCCCGGGGCAGGCCACAACGTGTTCTCGGCCATCGACGTCCTGGCGGATGGCGGCGCCCTGCTTGCGGGAGCGACCAATTCCATCGGTGCCGGTGCCTACGACGGCTGGCTCGTCCGCGTCGACACGTGGGGCAATGTGGTGTGGCAGCGCACCTTCGGCGATGTCAACAACGACGCCTTGCGCGCGGTGGTCGTCCGCGCCGACGTCGGATTTGCGGCCACGCTATCGCGCAATACCGACACCGAAGTCGTCTACGGCGAGGCGTGGCTCCTGCGCGCCGACGCCTGGGGCAACGCCTCGTGTGCGGCGACGGGGCTGTGCCTCGGCCTTGGCTTCACGGCCTGCGACGACGGCGACCCGTGTACGGTCGATACTTGTGACCCGTTCAAGGGCTGCATGCATGCGCCGTTCGCGGTTGGGACGCGCTGCGCGGTAGACAAGTCTTGCGACGGGTCTGGCAAGTGCGCGGGCGGATGGAAGCCGTAGCGGCGCACGGGGGTTTCGCTGGTAACGGGGCCACGGTTGTGAGCAGCCTCCGAATCCCGCCTATTTCCAGTGAAACGCGCAAACTCCGCCGATTTCAAGCCAATGGTGTGAACGGCTGCTGGAAACCGCCTCATTTCGGTGAATTCCGCGCCACCGCCAACTTCAGGCGGCAGGCACCCCGAGGCTTCGGCCACCTGCGGCGCCATCGTCGGGGACCACCGCCATCGCGGATTTGGCGCCGGCTGAGTTTGAGGGCCAAGCGAGCACGGTCTTGCGTGGGGATGTTGGCACTGCCGCAATCGGGGATCTACGAGCGAATGGCCTCTGGTACCACGGACATTGCGACCGGGCAGAGCTCTCAGGGTCAGCCGGCTGCGCCGGACAGGCACAGGCACAGGCACAGGGACAGGTCCAGCGTCGGATGTGGGCGCTCGCACGAGGGATTTGCGCAGGTCCTGGCCCTGCACCTGTCCCTGTCCCTGTCCGGCGCCACAGCCGGGGACCACCGCAATCGCGGATTTGGCGCCGGCTGACCCTGAGAGCCAGGCGAGGCACAATCTCGCATGGCAAGGCCGGAACTTCGGAGTCGGGCGCCCGACTGCGGCCAATCTCCAACACCACGGTCATTGCGACCGGGCGGAGCTCTCAGGGTCAGCCGGCTGCGCCGGACAGGCACAGGCACAGGCACAGGCACAGGGACAGTGTCGGGCGTGGGTGTATGTACACAGGGTTCTGGCTGTTGCTGGCCCTGCACCTGTCCCTGTCCCTGTCCGGCGCCACAGTCGGGGACCACCGCCATCGCGGATTTGGCGTCGGCTGACCCTGAGGGCCAGGCGAGGCACGGTCTTGCGCGGGAATGTAGGTGCCGCCGCAATCCGGGATCCACGGGCGAATGGCCTCTGGTACCACGGACATTGCGACCGGGCAGAGCTCTCAGAGTCAGCCGGCTGCGCCGGACAGGCACAGGCACAGGCACAGGGACAGTGTCGGGCGTGGGTCTTATCAGCCCCCAAAACCCGCCGCAATTCCAGTGAAACGCGCAAACACCACCATTGCGATCTCCGGCGGCGACTTCCCGTTGCGTCGCGGCGCTCCTGCGCTTCGAACTGCTCGCCAGCGCCCACCCTCACTTGGGACAGGCCGTCTCGCCCTTGGGTCCGATCCGCTGCACCACCGCCCGGTCGCCCTGGTCGCCGCCCACCAGCGTGCCCGTGCCCGACACCGCCGCGGCCGCGATCCGCGTGAAGGTGCCAATCGGCTGCGCCAGCGCCGTTTTGCCGTCGATGCGGACCGCCCACGGGCTGCCCTTGTTGCCGATGGTGGCGACCATCAGGTAGCGGCCGGGGTCGAGCGGCGCCATGGCCACCGCCAGCGCCGGGTCGGCCTCTGGCTTGGCGTCGGGCGCCAGGAACATCTGCCACGCCACGCTGCGGTCGGCGTTGAGCGCAACCACCGCGCACTGGACCTTGTTGCTGGTGGTGACCGCCGTGCCCCAGCCGAGCCACACTGCGCCGTCGCGCAGAATGCCGGCGAACTGGCCGGACTTGGCGCCGGGGACGGCCAGCGTGCTGCTGGCGACCGTGCCGCCAAAGCCGCCCTCGGTGTAGGCCAACCAGAACTGCTGCTGGCCGGCCAACATCACGCCACCGGCCGCCAACCAACCCTGCGGGTGCGGCGCGATGCCCATCAGCTTGGCGGTGTCGGCGCCCTTGGCGTCCGGGTGGCTGAAGACCTGTACCTGTGGCGCGGCGAATCCTGCGCTGGCGTCCATCTTGCCGCGCACCAGAAACGCGGAGCCACCCCCATGACCGACCACCGCGAAACTGCCCGAACCATCGAGCGCGGCGCCGGTCGTCGCTGGGGCGGCCGCCGTGCCGATGCCGATGCGCAGCGGGTGGTACCCGGAAAAGCTGCCCGTGCCCTGGGCGCCGACGACGCCTGCGACCAGGGCATGGTCGCCCGAGAGCCCCGCCAGCAGCCACCGGTCGCCCGCACGGGCTACGGCGTCGAGTTGGTCCGACGTCGCGGTCACGTCGACCGGCGGCAGCGCCACGCTCCACTGCAGTTGCGCGGTCAGGTTGCTCGAAGCCAGCCACGCCCGCCACGGGTCGGTCGGCGCCTTGCGGGCACGGCCCACCTGCACCACGCTGTTGTCGCCAGCGTGCAGGCCGCGCAGGTGCAGGTCGCCGACGTCGATGGCCACGGGCTTGCCGTCCTTGAGTGCCAGTGGATCGAAGGGACCGATGGCACTGGCCTGCCACACCGAACACTTGCAGCCGCCGGTTTCCAGGCCGCCGCTGCCGCACAACGTCAACGGGCTGTCGCCGCACTTCAGGCCGACGTTCTTGGCCTTGGCGCCGCAGCCGATGGTGGGGTCGCAGACGATTTGTTGACAGAGGTTGTCGTCGCCGCAGTGGATGGGCGTGCCAACGCAGCCCTGGGCCGTGACCTTGTCGCTCGCGGTGCACGCGTCGTGGTCGCTGCACGCGGTCCCGACGGCGAGGCAGTGCTTCTCGATGCACACGCCAGCCCCGCACTGGGCGTTGGTCGAGCAACTGGCGCTGCACTGACCTTCGTAGCATTGCGAGGTCTCGCACTCGCCGTCGGCCGCGCACGGGCTGAACATGCGGCGCAGCGCCTTGGTCGCGCACGCGACCCCGACAAGCGCAACCAGGGCGACGACCGCCGAACAGCGAAACCAGGGCATCGCAACGACCTGCGGCGCGGTCCCGCGCGCGGCGGCGATTCTACGCGAAATCCTCGACCGGGATGCAAGCGCACATCAGGTTGCGGTCGCCGTACGCGTTGTCGATGCGGCCAACCGCCGGCCAGAACTTGGCCTCTGCGCACCAGGGCGCCGGAAACGCCGCCGTCTCGCGGCTGTACGGGTGGGTCCAGTCCGACGTCAGCACGGTCGCCAGCGTGTGCGGCGCGTTCTTGAGCGGGTTGTCCTTGGCGTCCAGCTCACCTTTTGCCACGAGCGCGGCCTCTTGAGCGATGGCGCGCATCGCGAAAACAAAGCGGTCGAGTTCGGACTTGGATTCGCTCTCGGTCGGCTCGACCATCAAGGTGCCGGGCACCGGAAAGCTCATGGTCGGCGCGTGAAAGCCGTAGTCCATCAGGCGTTTGGCGATGTCGTCGACTTCGGCGTGTGGCTTGACCACGCGGGTGTCGAGAATGCACTCGTGGGCCACCAGCCCTGCCTCGCCGGTGTACAGCACCGGGAACAGGTCGCCCAGCTTGCTTGCGACGTAGTTGGCGTTGAGGATGGCGACCTGGGTGGCGCGCCGCAGGCCATCGGCGCCCATCATGGCGATGTACATCCACGAAATCGGCAGGATCGACGCGCTGCCCCACGCCGCGGCCGACACCGGGCCGATGCGCGACTCGCCCGGCAACGCCGACACCGGATGGCCCGGCAAAAGGTCGGCCAAGTGCGCCGCCACGCAAATCGGGCCCATGCCGGGACCGCCGCCGCCGTGCGGGATGCAGAAGGTCTTGTGCAGGTTGATGTGGCAGACGTCGGCGCCGATTTCGCCCGGCGAACACAGGCCCACCTGGGCGTTGAGGTTGGCGCCGTCCATGTAGACCTGGCCGCCAGCCGCGTGGACCCGCGCGCAGATGTCGACGATCGCCGCCTCGAACACGCCGTGGGTGCTCGGGTAGGTGATCATCAGCGCCGCGAGGTTGGCGCGGTGTTGCGCGATTTTGGCGTCGAGGTCGTCGAGCGACACGTTGCCGCGGGCGTCGCAGGCGACCACCACCACCTGCATGCCGGCCATCACCGCCGTCGCCGGGTTGGTGCCGTGCGCTGATTGCGGAATCAGGCACACGTTGCGGTGGCCCTGACCTTGGCGCTGCAAATGCGCGCGGATGACCTGCAGACCCGCGTACTCGCCCTGGCTGCCGGCGTTGGGCTGCAGCGAGCACGCCGCAAAGCCGGTGATGTCGGTCAACCACGCCTCGAGGTCGGCGAAAAGGCGCGCGTAGCCCTTGGCCTGCTCGGCCGGCGCGAACGGGTGGAGCTTGCCAAAGCCGGGCCAGGTGATGGGCAGCATCTCGGCCGCGGCGTTCAGTTTCATCGTGCACGACCCGAGCGGAATCATGCTGTGCACCAGCGACAGGTCGCGGCCCTGCAACTGGTGCAGCCAGCGCATCATCTCGGTTTCGCTGTGGTGGCGATGGAACACCGGGTGGGTCAAGAAAACGCTGGTCCGGCCGAGTGCGCCCCACGCCAGCCCCTCGGAACCGGCGGCGTGCACGTGGACCGCATCGCCGTCGTAGGTCTCGCCCGTGAACACCGACAAGAGCGCCGCCACCTCGGCCACGTCGCTGCACTCGTCCAAGGCCACGCCCAGGCTGCCGTCGCCGAACGCGCGCAAGTTGAAGCGCCGCGCCTGCGCCCGCTGCACAATCGCCGCCGCCCGGTCGCCGGTCTGGACCCGAAGGGTGTCGAAGAAATCGCCGTGCGCGACGCCAAAGCCCTTGGCCTTCAGCCCCGCCGCCAGCGCCGCCGCGAGCGCGTGGACTTTGCCAGCGATGCGACGCAGTCCGTCGGGACCGTGCCAACACGCATACAGGCCGGCGAGATTGGCCAAAAGGACCTGCGCCGTGCAGATGTTGCTGGTCGCCTTGTCGCGGCGGATGTGCTGTTCGCGGGTCTGCAACGCCAGCCGCAGCGCCGGTTTGCCGTGGGCGTCTTGCGACACGCCGACCAACCGGCCCGGCAGCGCGCGTTTGTAGGCATCCTTGGTGGCCATGAACGCGGCGTGCGGCCCACCGAAACCCAGCGGCACGCCAAACCGCTGGCTGTTGCCGATGGCGATGTCGGCGCCGAGCTCGCCGGGCGGGGTCAAGAGCACCAGCGCCAGCAGATCGGTGGCCATCGTGACCAGGGCGCCAGCAGCGTGGGCGGCAGCCACCACCGGCCGCGGGTCGCGCACCAGGCCGTCGCTGCCCGGGTACTGGACCAACACGCCAAACGCCGGGTGCGCGACGAAATCGTGACGCCAGGCGTCGGTCACCAGCACATCGAGGTGCAAGGGCAGGGCGCGCGTGCGCACCACGGCGATCGTCTGCGGGTGGCAATTGGCATCGACCACGAAAAGGTTGTGCTTGGTCGCGCCCTTCTGCTGGCCCCACGACAGCGCCATCGCTTCGGCGGCGGCCGTGGCCTCGTCGAGCAGCGACGCATTGGCGATGTCCAAGGCCGTCAAGTCGCGGACCATGGTTTGAAAGTTGAGCATGCACTCGAGCCGACCCTGGCTGATCTCTGGCTGGTAGGGCGTGTATTGCGTGTACCACCCGGGGTTTTCGATGAGGTTGCGCAGCAGCACCGGCGGCGTGATGGTGTCGGCGTAGCCCATGCCGACCAGCGTTCGGAACACCTGGTTTTCGGCCGCGTAGGCGCCTAGGTCGCGCAGCGCTTCGCCCTCGCTGCGGGCGGCCGGCAATCTCAGCGCGCGCTTGCTGCGGATGTTGGCGGGCACGACCGCAGCGGTCAGCGCCTCCAGCGAGCCGAAACCGAGCGCGGCGAGCATGTCGGCGATTTGCGCGGCGTCGGGGCCGATGTGGCGGCGGGCGAAGGGGTCGTGGCTGTCGATGAGCGTGGGCATGGGCGGGCGTCCGGGCGCCAAGGCGGCGCGGGGGCCGGATTGTACGCGCGTGTGGGCGGGGGGCAAGGTGGGGGTGGTGGGGACCCTTGCCGAAGACCCCGAATGGCCCAAGGGTCAACGCGCGATCAGACGCCGCGCAACAGTGGTATCCGAGCCATGTGCTTTTCTACCCGCTCAACAAACCGATCTGGGAGCGCAAGACTGGCAGCCAGTGCGTCCACGGTAGATCGCCAGGCCGCCCGAACTGCGCCCGCGGATGTACGTGCCTGCCGCTCGACTTGTCGCTCGTCCATGCCGCAGAGTCGGGCTATCCGACACCACGAACGGTCGGATACCTGCGTGAAGCCGCTGTGCTTGTTCAGCAGCAGTGCCATGGCTTCATGTTCATGACCCGGATAAACGACGGTCGAGAGCAAGTCATAGGCTGGCGACAAGCGGGCGTCGACGCCGTTTAAATATCTCAGCGACCAGTTCTTCAAATGGGCATCCGCGTTGCCGCACGCCACCATGAACACGAGGCGACGAATGTACTGTTCCCAGTCCGCCATGCCGCAATGGACCAGCACGACGTGCGCAAGTGCATCGAAGCTAGTGCCCGTGTACTTGCCGCCGTGTCCAAGCGGGCGCCCAATTACCTGTGCAAAGTCCTCCTGGTGGATACGCGCGTGGTCTTCGCGGTCGAAGCGGCGAATGGCAAACGCCAACTTGTCGTGCAAGGGCACGTGTGGCGGAAGGCCGACGAGATCCGTGCTGGGGACGAGGTTGACGTCTGGAACATCGATTCCTGCAGCCCTTGCCCACCTGCTCACGAAATACTCGTTTTCAGCGACTCCCGGATAGACCGCATCCGGCGTCTTGACGATCCAGGCCTCTGCGCCGCGGCTTCCGCGCATGACCAGACTTCGATCCTTGCCTCGGCTCATCGAGAACTTCGCCTGAAGTCCCGCGAGACCAAACGCAATATGTCCGGCTTCCGCCCCTGGGTCCGCGGCTGCCTCCGCGACGTCGTGCGCAACC
>VGRO01000114.1 GCA_016875335.1 Deltaproteobacteria bacterium
GGCGTCCTCTACGAAGAGGCGTGCCGCGGCGGCGATCAGGCGGCATGCGGGCGCCTGGGGCGCATGTTGCGCTTGGGCGTCGGCATGGCGCGCGACGAGCGGCGGGCGGCGGACCTGCTGAGCGTGGCGTGCCGCGGCGGCGACCTGCCGGCGTGCGTCCAGTGGGGCGTGATGCACGAAATGGGCGTCGGCGTCCCGGTCAACACTGGCCTCGCGCTTCGCTTGTACAATTCGGCGTGCGACGCCAAGGATGCGACCGGTTGCAGCCACCTCGGCGAACTGTACGAGCGCGGCATCGAAGTCAAGCAGGAATTCTACCGGGCCGCAGAGCTGTATGGCTTTGCGTGCAATGCCGGGTATCCCCCGGGCTGCGCCCACCTGGGGACCCTCTACGAAGGGGGCAACGGCGCTCCTCGCGACTACGTGCGGGCGCTGGGGCTCTACGAGCAGGCGTGCAACCTCGGCGCCGGGTCGGGCTGCCTGCTGATGGGCCTGTTGTACCATCGCGGCACGGGGGTCGCCATCGACGAGGCCAAGGCGCGCGACCAGTTCGTCAAGGCGTGCGGGCTTGGCCATGCCTACGGGTGCGCCTTCGCCGTGCGCATGTTCGAGGGCGGCAGCGGCTTGCCCGCCGACCCGGCGTTGGCAGAGAAACACCGGCTGCGCGCGTGCATCTACGGCAGCGCCAGCATGTGCTTCGACCTGTACGAACGCTGCCTGTCCGGCGCGGCCAAGTGCGAGGACAACGGCCCCTGGCGCTTCCTGAACCGCGCGTGCGCCGCCGGCCATGCCACCGCCTGCGTCCACGCCGGGCGCGTCTGCGAAAAGGGCGGCAAGGTCGGCGGGATGACGGTACCGCAAGACCCGGCACGGGCCCGCGAACTGTACAAGCGGGCGTGCGGATTCGGCGATGTGGTCGGTTGCGAGATGGACCGCACGATGCGCCTGTCCGATTGCCCGCCCGAGGGCCAGCCGCCCGCCGCCGTCAATTGAGGCCGACACCTTGCCGCGGCGCTGGCGCGTGCTTGCTTTCCGCGCCTGCCCTGGCCCACGGACCTGACCATGCCCAGCCTGAACGACCTACGCGCCCTGCTCGACGACAACGACAGCACCTACGCCGCGCGCTTTGCCGGCCACCCGCGCGCCACCCGCGATCTTGACGTGATGGACGACCTCATCGCCACCGCCCAACAGGTCATGGGCGAGGCTCGCATCGCCATGTCCGGCACGGCCGCCCAGAAGGCCGACGTGGTCAAGCAAGCAGAGCGGCAACTGGAGATCTACCGAAGCGAGCGCACGCTGATCGCAGCGGCGCAAAAGGACGCCAACCCCGCCGCAGCGCTGGCCGCGATCCTGGGCGGGCGGGCCAACGCGGTGTTCCACCGCTATGCTCGGCACTTTGCGGGCCAGAGCCGGGCCAGCCGCGACAGCACCTTGCTCGGCGACATGGTGACCGAGTTGCAGCGTATCCACGGGGCGATGAAGAACCTGTCGGTCGCCAACCCTTCCCTGGAGTCCGTGCGGGATGACATGGACGTGGTGCAGGGCCGGATGCAGCAATTCAACGATGAACGCAGGGAGATCGCCAAGGCCCAGACAGAATGTGCACCCGAGGACGCGGCGACCGCGCTGGCCGGCGCGGCCAACACCCTTTTTGCGCAGTACCGCAGTTGCTTTGCCGATCAGGCGCGCGTGTCGCGGCGGCCCGAGCTGCTGGCCCGCATCGTCGAAGCCCTGACAAGCATCGGTGACCGCATGAAGGCGCTGCGGGCGCAAGGCCTGCACGACGCCCACAATGACGGCAACATCGAAGTCGTCGCCCAGCGCCTTGGCTTCTACCAAACCGAACTCGCCGCCATCCGCCAAGAGCGCCACAAGGCTGCGCTGCCGGCCCTGGAGGCCGAGCTTGGCGGCGCCGCAAACCGCGACATCGACAACTACGCCAGGTATTTCGCTGGCCAGGACCGCGCGACCCGCGACCTGTCGCGGCTGACCGAGATGATCGACCGGCTCGACGAATTGGAGCGGCAGATGACGCGCATCGACGAGAGTTCCGGTTCTGCCGACAACGCCGGCAACCTCAAGATCGTGCGCGACACGTTGCGGATGTGGGCCGGCGAGTGGGACGCGATTTCCGAGCTTGAGTCGGGCCGGACCCGGAAATCTTGACCGCCTGCGCCGCGGTGCGACCATCGGCACGCGCCCAGGCCACAGGGCGCGCGTCCGGCGACCATGGCCCAGCCCACCCCGTTTTCGCCCTGCACCCGAGCCGAACTGACGCTGCGCGTTGCCCCACCGGGCGGGCCCAAATCGAGCGCGGCCGACGCCGAAGTCGAGCACGTGGACCTACAAGGCGTTTCCGTCAGAGCGTTCGACGCTGAGGCCTTTGGCCGCTACGTCTGGCTGAACCTGGACCTGGGCGACGGCGACCCGGTCCGCGCCCTCGGCGAAGTCGTGGAACGCCGCTCGCCGGCCGCCGCGGCCGTCGACATCCGGTTCAAGCACCTGTTTCCCGACTATCGGGCACGGTTGGCGCGCGCGTTGGAGAGGTAAGGGCCCGGAAATGATTTACTCAATCTTTTCTTGGGCCCGTTTGCTTGCTCAGTGGGTCGCCAGCTCGCGGACCAAAGGTCCGACTCGCGGCTCCGCCCTGATGTGAGAGTGATCGACTTATTGTTTTCCAGTCCCTAACAAGGTCAGGGCGCGCGCCGTTGACGTGGTCGCTCGGTCGTTTGCCTTCTCGCGCGATGCGGACCGGTATCGCTGAACCAGCACATGGGCGCCGCACAGGGTTGAGTCGATCACCTGCAATCGCTCACTGGGCCTCGCCGCCCCTCTTGCCGCGGCGACGCTTGACGGCTGGCTTGCCGTCGGCCGGCGCATCCGCAGCGGGCGGTGCGGTCTTGTCGGACTCGGGCGGCGGTTCGCTGCCGTCGCTGGGGTCGGCCGCAGTCGTCGGCTTGTCGGCCTTGCCCCTGCGCCGCCCCTGCTTGCCGACGCGTCGCTCGACCTCTTGGCGAACCAGCGACTCGACGTGCTCCCAGAACGCCGTCATGTCGGCCGGGTGGTAGCCCTTGACCAAGGTCACGGCGTGGAAGCAGGACTCCTCGATTTCGCGAAAGACCGCCGTCAGGAACGTCGGGAACATTTGGGCGTCGAGCAACTGCCACGGCACCGACGCGTAGAAGGCCAGTTCGGCAGGCGGGCCCGGGTAATACAGCAACTGTCCAAAGCGCAGCGCGGCGTTGGCGCGGTCCAGGGCCAGCATGGCGTGCGTCTCCCGCTCCATGCCGCGGCACAGCACGGCAGTGATCGCCAGAAAGTGGCTCAGTTGTCGTTTGACCACGCCGACGCCGAGCACCGCATTGCGGGACCGGACCGAGTAGCCGACCAGTCCAAGTTCAGGGTGCAGGTTGGGGTCGACCTCAAAGCCGAACTCGTGCAGCCAGCGGCGCAGTTGGCGCCAGTGGTCGCCGGGCGCAGGGGTCGGCACCTCGATGGCCTTGCCGGGCTCAGGCCATTGGCCACCCCATGGGGGCTCCTCCGTGACGTAGGTGTCGGTCATCTCGGGCCTACCCGCTCACGCGGCCTTCGGCGGAATTGGCCGTGCTGCGACGGCGCGGACGGCGTGGTGGCACGAAGCCCTTTTTGGCCAGCACGGTCAACCACGGTTCGGCGCGGGTGCGCAGCGTCAGTTCCACCCCATGGGTCAGCACCTCGCGGCGAAACCGCTCCCAGGCCGTCGCGAACTCGGCGGCATCCAAGCGCTGCGCGGGCACCTCGTACGCGCACACCAAGCGCTGTGGTCGCTCCAGGCGGAACCAGCGGCCGCCCTCCATTTGCAAATTGGCGTGGGCGACCAGCGGCATCACCGCCACCTTGCGGCGCGGGCCGGCGCAAAAGGTGGTCTGCAGCACCAGCCACGGCATGCCGTGGGCCTGTACGATCTCGGCGGTCTGCAGATGTGAGGGCAGCCACATCGCCACGCCCGTCGGGCACTCGTCGGGTCCGATGTATTGCACCGGGTGGCCGTCCATCGCCTCCAGCCAGCGACGCATCTGCGCCACGTCGGGCGGGCCTTTCGCCTCACAGTCGTCGGGGACAAGCTTTGGGCGGCGCGCCATGGCAAGACCGTGCCCGCGGCACTGCGACGGGCGGTCGCGCAGGATAGCACGTCGCGGTGAGGTTGGCAGGCGGTGCGCGTAGGATTTGTGCAGGTTGGTGCGTTATTGTTGGCCGCGCCATTGCGACCTGCTCGGTCAGGCCGTGCGCTCCCAGGGCGGAGCCTGCCGCAGGAAGTTGGCCTGCATGTATTCGCGTTGGATGACCGTGGCCATCTCGTCGACGTCGCGAAACTGGTCCCAGTCCACACGGATGACCGGGATGCGCTTGCTGATGTCGGCGACGAAGCGTTCGTATTCGGCGTACAGCGCCTCGAGGTAGCTCAAACGGATGGCCTGTTCGACACCGCGTGCACGGGCCTTGATGCGCTCCATCGAGCGCTCGGGCTTGACGTCGAGGTAGATGATGCAACTGGGCCGGCACATGAAGTGCGACATGTGCCGAAACAGTCCGAGGTAGGTGCGGTAGTCGCGCGGCTCCATCAGTCCGGTTTCGCTCAGCATTTTGGCAAAAATGGCGTCCTCATAGATGGTCCGGTCCTGGATGGCCGGCCGGCCGCGCCAGATGATTTCCTGGTGCTGCTGAAAGCGCCGGTTCAGCAGATAGATTTGCGTGGCAAAGCTGTACCGCGCGGTATCGCGATAAAAATCCGCAAGGTACTCGTTGTCCTCGACCGGTTCGTAGTAGACGTCGAGCCCCATGTGCTTGCCGACCGCCGTCGCCAGCGTCGATTTGCCCGCGCCGATGAGGCCGGCGATGCCGATGAAAAGGTTGTCCAAGCCGGCGGCCGGAGGCGTGGCGTTCGATGTCACGTGGGTACCTGTCGGTCGTGGGTCAACCAGCGTGGCCGGGCGAACGCAGGGCGAGGTTGCGTTCGGCCAGCAGTTGCAATTGCCGCTCTTCTTCGGGTTCGAAGTGCCGGCGGCAGCGCGCCTCGTAGCGATCGGTCGCGCCGAGTTCGATGACTTGGTCGCCCCCGCGCATGCGCTGCGAGCGGTTGGCGGGCGCGCCGCATACCGAGCACACGGCCAACAGCTTGGTCACGTATTCGCCGATGGCGAGCAACTGTGGCATCGGCTCAAAGGGGCGCCCGCGAAAATCCTGGTCGAGGCCGGCGACGATGACGCGCTTGCCCATGTTGGCAAGCCGGTTGCAGACCTCGACCACCGCGGCGTCGAAAAACTGCACTTCGTCGATGCCGACCACGTCGGTCAGTTCGTGGATGCGCACCAGGATTTCGCCTGCGCTCTGGACTTTGCACGCCGCGATGCGGAAGTTGCTGTGGCTGACCAGTTCCTCTTCGGCATAGCGCGTGTCCAGCGCGGGCTTGAAAACTTGGACGCGCTGATGGGCAATGCGCGCCAGCCGCAACCGGCGGATCAACTCTTCGCTCTTGCCCGAGAACATCGATCCGCAGATGACCTCAAGCGTGCCGTGCGAATGCGGAAAGAAAGCCATCGAGGCATTCCTGGTGGCGCGGGCGGTGGCTGCAGTGCTGCGGCAGTGGCGGCCCCTCAGCCGCCGACGCGGTAGGCCAACTGGTACTTCTTCGAGGCGCCGGACGACTGCGGGAACACGATCTTCTTGACGGCTTCGCTGATGCACCCGGCCATGGCCTTGTTGTTGGCGTGCTTGCCCATCACCGAGGCCCGCTCGACGGCGCCCGACGAGTTGACGAGCGCGGTGACCTTGATGGTGTCGTCGCCCTGGTCTTCGGCGTGCAGCAGGTAGCAGTTGACCACGGCCTTGGTCGCGCGCTTGCCGTATTCGGCCACCTGGCCCGGGGTCAGTGCACCGTCGTCGGCCTCGGCCGTCTTGCTCTTGTCGTGCTTGCGCAGCAACTCTTCGACGTCCTCGTCGCTGATCTTGGGCTTGTTGCCCTTCTGCTTGGCGGCCTCGGCTGCGGCCAGCTTGGCCTCTTCGGCGGCCTTCTTTTCCGCTGCGGCCCTGGCCTTGGCCTCGGAGGCCGCGGCGCGTTCCTGGGCTTTCTTGTCCTCGGCCGCCTTCTTGTCAGCGGTGGCCTTGTCGCGCGCTGCAGCTTTCTCAGCGTCCCTGGCGGCGCGGTCCTCGGCGGCCTTCTTGGCCTTTTCGGCGGCTGCAGCTTTGGCCTCGTCGCGCTTGGCGGCGTCGGCCGCGGCTTTTTCGGCCTTGGCCTGTTTGTCAGCGTCGGTCTTGGCCGCTTTCTCTGCGTCGGCCTTCGCCTTGGCCGCGGCGGCCTTTTCGACCCTTTCCTTGTCCGCAGCCTCCTTGTCGGCCTTGGCCTTTTCGGCCGCCTGCCGGGCCGCTTCGTCTTTGGCCGCCCTTTCCGCGTCGGCCTTCTGCTTGTCGGCGGCGGACTTGTCGGCCTCCGTCTTATCTTGCGCTGCCTTGTCCTGCGCGGCTTTGTCCTGCGCGGCTTTGTCCTGCGCGGCTTTGTCCTGCGCGGCCTTGTCCGCAGCCGCCTTCTCGTCGACCTTGACGGCGACGGCGCTGGGCTGGGCGGCGGCGGCGTCCTCCGCGGCAAGGGCCGGCGCGGCATCCGGCGCGGGCGCGACCGCAACGGCGTCCTCGGCGGCAGGCGGGGTCACCGCTACCTCTGGCGCGATGGGTGCGGGCGCGGGTGGCGGCGGGACCTGGGCGGGGGCGACCGGAGCCGGCTGGACGTCGGGTGCCACAGCAGCCACGGCAGCAGCAGCGTCGGCGGTGGAGTCCACCGGACGATCGCCCTTGCCCGACATCGCCAGGAACACGGTGACAACGGCTGCCAGGAATACCACGCTCAGCACGATGCCGATCATCGCGCCGCCACCGGATTTCTGGGTGGGCGGCGCCCCGACCTTGGCGCCGGGCTGGGTGGCCACGGCGGCATTGGCGGCCACGGCGGCGGCGCGCGCGGCCGAGCCCACCGGACCGCTGACGTTGGGCGCCATGGCCGGCGTGCCCGAGCTGATCTTGATGTCGCCCTTTGCCGGCACCTTGGCGTCGGTCCGGCTCGCGGTCTTGCCATCGGCCTTGGAGGCCTGCCCGGGCAGGGCCACCTTGGTCACGTCGGGCGCGCGCCCCTTGGCGGGCGGCGCCTCCTCGGGCAATCGGATGCGGATGGACGACTCACGGGCCTCTTGGGCTGGCTTGGCGTCGCCGGACCTGGCATCTGCCGGCCTGGTTTCTGCCGGCTTGGCCTCTGTCGGCTGGCTCGGCCGCTTGGGCTCGGCGACCGCGGGTGCCGGGGGCGGCTCATCGGCGGCGGCGGCCGCGGAGGCCACCTTCGGGCTCGACGTCGCCTTGGCGGGAACCATCGCGGCCTTGACGGTCTCTACGGGCTGCGACGCGCGCTGTGCGGCCGGCGATGCGGTGATGGTCGTCGGCACGTCTGCGATGGCGGCAGTGCCGGCGGCCTTGGCGCCGAACTCGGGGTCAAGGGGCGGCAAGTCCGGCGGCTCGGCCGGGGGTACCGCATCGCCCTCCGATGCCTGCTGGCTGTCGAGCTTGACCAGCAACTCAATCATCGCCGCCGAGAGTTCCAGCGTCTGTGCGCGGCGCGGCGAAGACCTCTTGACGGCGGGCGCGGCTGTGTCGGCCGGCACGTCAGGCGCGACGGTGACGTGGTCATCGAAGGGCGGCACGTCCTTGACGGGCGTCCACGCGGAAAACCCCTTGCGCCACACCGGATCTTCGGGACCCATGCGGCCGGTGGCGATGTGATCGATGACCTCGGCTTCGCTCAGCGGCCCCACCTGGCGGCCCTGCAGACCAGCAAACCAGATCTGTGCAGGCGCCTGCGCGACGGCGGCCTGCTCGGGCAGGTCGAGTGCGAACGGCAGGGTGGTCCGGCCGACCTCGTCGGGCGTTTCGACGCCGCGCACGCGGATCTCTGCGCCGCAGCGCTTGCACGCGATCTTGAAGATGCGGTTCTTGCCTTGGATGCGATCGTCGGGCAGACGATAGTGGGCATTGCACGCAGGGCATGAAATCTTCATTTGTTTTTCCGTTCTCGGCCATGCGGATCCGCCTTGGGCGGAAGGCGCGGTAGGTTAGCCGGATGTACGCCTTTGCGCAATGGCCGATTGCACTTGCGGGTCGCAGCCCCCAGCCATCTCCGCAACGCGCGCGGCCAGGCGCGGACCGTGCGGCCAAGCCACGAACCTGACTAGAGATTCAGCGAGCACGTGCGCTCCGGCGTCGAATTCGTCTGGCGTCGAACCGCGCGGCAGCCAGATCGCCGCGAGCGCCCACTGTCGGTACTGGGCCAGGTCGCGCTCGGCCGGGTCGTCCGACCCTGCAAGCAGGAATTTGAGGTGGCGGTCGAGGTCGAGGCGGCACTGCGCCACGCCCTTGGCCCCGCGGTACACCGAGGCCCGCAGGGTGCGGCCGGCGAGCGCCCTGGCCGCCCAGTCGATCATCGCGCCGCGCACGGCTTCGACGGCGGCGCGCTGGTGCTGCGCGTCATCGGTGGGATCGTCGGCCGTTGCGAGGAAGTCCACGGTGTTGTCGTCGTTCATGGCCATGGGCGGGCGGGCGCGGTGCCGGCGGGCGCGATGGTGTGCAACGTCGCGGTGACTGTCAAAGTGCGGCAATCCCGGGCAGTTGTTGGCGGGCCGACGCCGCTGGTTGACAGCCGGGGCGCGGCCTTTGACGATCCCGGTGGCTGCGCGGTCTGCGCGGCATCAGGCCCACCCCTGGCCTTGGACAGCGCGATGCTCGTCGGAATCATCAATCCCGCCGCCGGCCACAAGCCGGCCGTGGACCTTGCCCACGTGCTCGCGACGTCGTCGCCGCGGCTGCGGCTGGTGATGTCGGATCGGCCCGACGACCTCGAGGGCTTGCTGAGCGCCATTGATGCCGGCGCCCAGCTCATCGTCATCGCCGGTGGCGACGGCACCACCTGCAACCTGCTGACCCGCTTCGACCGCGCCGGGATCCTGGACCGGCTGCCGCCGCTGCTGGTGCTGCCTGCCGGTCGCGTCAACACGATCGCCGGTGCCCTGGTGGGTTCGCGCAAGCCGGCCGTTCTGGCCCAGCGCATCTTGCACGCTTGGACGCGCGGTGTGCGGCGCATCAAGCCGGTGCCGGTGGTGCGGGTGCGCGCCGACGGACTGCCCGACCACGTGGGTTTCACCGCCAGCATCGGCGCCGTGGCGCGCATCCATGCCGACTACCGCCACGCCATGGTGCAAGGCGCGGTGGGCATCGCCGAGATCCTGGCCAAACTGGCACTTTTTCGCTTGCCGGCCGAACGCTACCGGCCCATCACCGGTCCGTTCGACCTGCAACCGGGCCCGCTCAAGCTTGAGGAAATCACCTTCGGGATGTTGAGCCCGCTGCCCAGCTTCTTCCATTTCGTGCGACCGTTTCCCAACGTCCTGACTGTGGCGCAGGGCGACGGCGTGCACATGGTCCTGGCGAATCTGGGGGCGCTGGCGACGCAAGCGGTGATGCCCGGATTGCTCCGCGGACTGCTCGGCCCGCACCCGTTGGTCCAGTACGGCACGACCTCGCGGTTGGCGTGGACCAACGGCAGCAAGGGCGACTTGGTGGTCCTGGACGGCGAGGAACTGGCGATAGCGCCCGGCGCGCGCGTGCAGGTCGACGTGGTCGGCCGCGTCAAGATGGTGGTATGGAAGGACTTGCCGGCCAAGGATCCTGGCTGAATCTGCGCACCAGAAGCGGTGGGGGCTGGCGGGCTGCGGCTGGCACGAGGGCGGGGGCGAACGATGGCGATGGTGCCCAAAGATGCACAGGTGCTGACCGATGCGCTGCACGACGGCGTGTTGCGGCTCACCCTGAACCGGCCCGAAAAGCTCAACGCGTTGGACCAGGCGATGGTCGATGCGCTGCACGCGGCGATGGACTACTACGCCGGCAATCCCGATGTGCGCGTGCTGGTGCTCGCGGGCGCGGGGGACAAGGCGTTCGCGGCCGGTGCCGACATTGCGCAACTGCGTGATCGCCGGGCAGCCGACGCGCTGCGGGCGATCAACGCCGGGCTTTTCGAGCGCATCGCCGCGTTTCCGTGTCCGACCGTGGCGGCGGTGCGCGGGTTCGCGCTCGGCGGCGGCTGCGAGTTGGCGCTGGCGTGCGACCTGCGGGTGTGCGGGCTGTCTGCGAAGTTCGGCCAACCCGAGACGGGCCTGGGGATCATGGCCGCCGCCGGAGCGACCTGGCGCCTGGCCGCGCTCATCGGTCTGGGCCGGGCCCGCGAGTTGCTCTACACGGGCCGACTCGTCGACGCCCAAGAAGCACACGCCATCGGTCTGGCCAACCAGGTCGTACCCGACGAGGAGCTGGACGCGGCGGTGTCGGAGATGGCCGGCCTCATTGCCCGCAACGACCCGCTGGCCACACGGTTGACCAAACAAGCGATTCGCCTGGTGCAGGGCCCCGAAGAACACTACCGACAGTTTGCGAGCGCCGCGCAGGCCGTGTGCTTCGAGAGCCCGGAAAAGGTCAAGCGGATGGACGCGTTCCTGGAACGCAAGAAGCGGCGGGCGTAGGCAGGTGTTGCCGGCCTTCGGTCTGTGGCGGGGTCGGTTGGCCGGCCGGCAGGTCGCGTGCGCATCGGCAGCGATCGGCCGAGACGCACTGGCAGCGCACCGAATCCGGCCACCGAGAGGCCGCGCTGACCAGGACCCATCGACCGTCGGGCGCCAGGCCACGGCCGCTGGCGGTCAATACAGATAGAAGCCCTCGCCTGACTTCTTGCCGAGCTTGCCCGCCGCGACCAACTCGACCAGCAGTCTTGGCGGCGCGAAGCGGACCGGGTCGATTTCGCGGGCCAGGGTCTGGGCGATGGCGAGGCGCACGTCCAGGCCAACGAGGTCGGTAAGCTTGAGCGGACCCATCGGGTGGCGGTACCCCAGTTCCATGGCCTTGTCGATGTCGGCGGCGCTGGCCACCCCCTCTTCGACCATGCGGATCGCCTCCAGGCCCAGCGCGATGCCCAGCCGGCTGGATGCGAACCCGGCGACGTCGCGCACCACGATGGGGTCCTTGCCGACGCGGGTGGCGAATTGCAGGGCGCGCTGCAAGGTGTCCTCGCCAGTGGCACCCGCGCGCACGATTTCGAGGAGCGGTTGCAGGTGCACGGGGTTGAAAAAGTGCAGCCCCACGAACTGCGCGGGCCGCGGGACGGCGCCGACCAGTTGCGCCAGCGGAATCGAACTGGTGTTGGTGGCGAAAATCGCGTGCTCCGGGGCCGTCTCTGCCGCGGTGGCGAACACCGCCCGCTTGAGATCGACCTGCTCGGGGACCGCTTCGATGACCAGGTCGGCCGCCGAGGCCGCCACCCGCAGATCGGGTTCGCCGTGCAGGTGGCCCAAGGTGTCGTCGCGCTCGCGTTCGGTCACCTTGCCCTTGGCAATGCCGCGGTCGAGGTTGTCGCGCACGCGCTCGAGGGCGTGGTCGAGCGCCGCCTGGCTGACATCGGTCAGGCACACGTCATAGCCAGCCGCGGCGGCGACATGGGCAATGCCGTGGCCCATGGCGCCCGCTCCGATGACGGTGATGCTGCGGATTTCGTAGTCGAGGTGGTCGGTCAAGGCAGGACTCTGGGACGGTCGCGGCCGCCGCTCGGGCCAGACAGGATCGCATGGCGAGGTGCAGGGGGCAATGGGCGGGGCGGCCGTGACGCCGGTGGTTTGCCGCTTCCGCCCCGCTGCGCTATAACCGCGGACCCCGCATGGACCGCCAACCGCCCATCGCCGTCGTGGATTTCGCCGCCGTCACGGCCTGCGGGCCGACGCGCGAGGACCTGGCGTTCGCGCTGCGCAACGGCGTCAGCGGTCTGCGTCCGGCCGACGCATTCGCTTTGCCGTTTGCGACCTGGGTGGGCGCGGCGCGCTGCGAACTGCCCGCCCCGGAGTCCGACCTCGCCTGCCTGCAACCGCGCATTGCCCGCCTGCTTGCCCACCTGTTGCGCGGCATCGATGGGACGCTGGCCCGCGCCCGCCGCAGTTTTGGAGACCGGCGCATCGGCCTGGCTATCGGCACCAGCAACGCCGGCATGCCGGAAACCGAGGTCGCCGACGCCCGCCGTCGCGCTACGGGCGCCTTGCCTTCGCACTACGATTTCACCGCCCAGCACGCCTATGACGCGATCCTGCAGGCCGCTCGCGCGTTGACAGGCATCCGGGGTCCGGGCGTCGTGGTATCGACGGCGTGCAGTTCGGGCGCCAAGGCATTCGCAGTCGCACAGCGGTGGGTGCAGTTGGGTGTGGTCGACGCCGTGGTCGTCGGTGGCGTGGATCCCTTGTGCCAGATGACACTGCGCGGCTTCCACGGCCTGGGCGTCCTGTCGGAATCGGCGTGCCGGCCCTTTGGCGAGGGCCGCGACGGCATCAGCATCGGCGAGGGGGGCGCGCTATTTGTGGTGCAGCGCTCTGGGCATGGTGTTGCGACGGTGCGCGCCGTCGGCGAGTCGAGCGACGCCCACCATCAAAGCGCTCCGCATCCCGAGGGCGAGGGCGCGGCGTTGGCGATGCGCCGGTCCCTGGCCCGCGCCGGGCTGCGCGCCGCCGACATCGACCACGTCAACGCCCACGGCACGGCTACGGCGCTCAACGATGCCGCGGAGGCCAAGGCCATCGCGCAGGTGTTCGGTCGCGAGGTCGCGGTGGCCTCGACCAAGGGCTACACCGGCCACCTGCTCGGCGCGGCCGGAGCCGTCGAGGCGGCGATCGCGCTACTGTGCTTGCGCGACCAGTTCGTGCCGAAAAGCCTGGGTGCCGCGCCCCTGGACGCGACGTTGGACATCGCGGTCGCCACCCAGGGCCGACCGGCCAGACTGCGCACGGTCGCCAGCAACTCGTTCGCCTTTGGCGGCAACAACGCGTGCGTCATTGTGGGTGCGCCATGAAGATGCGCGTGCTGACCGTGGGCGTGTGGCTGCCCGGCATCGCCGACAGCGCTGTGTGGCTGTCGGGCGCCCACACGGACACTACGGCCCCGCCGCTAGCCGCCGTGCTGCCGCCGATGACCCGACGCAGGTGCAGCGTCCTGACCCGCGCGCTCGCAGATGTGTTCGCCCAAGTGACGGACCGCGTGGATCGGGCGCACGTCGCGTCGGTGTTTGCGTCGGCCTATGGCGAGACCGCGGTTTTGGGCGAGCTGCTCGATCAGTTGGCGCTCGGCGAGGGGCTTTCGCCCATTCGGTTCTCGGGCAGCGTCCACAATGCCGCGGCGGGCCAGGTGTCGATCGTTTGCGAGAATCGGGCGTTCACGACGTCGGTCGCTGCGGGGCGCGACACGGTGGCGATGGGCCTGCTTGAGGCCCAGGCCCTCTTGTGCGACGGCGCGCCACAGGTGGCCGTGGTCCTTGGCGATGTCGCGCCACCCCCGAGCCTGTCGGCCGAGCGCTACGGATCCCTCGCCGCGGGCCTGTTGGTCGATGCTGCGCCGTCCGATGGCGACGAACTCGCCACGCTGGTCGATCTCATGGACGACGCGATGCTCGCGGACGCCGGGGCGCTGCCGGTCGCGACGTGGACCAACCCGTGCTGCGGCGGGCTGTTGTTGGTCGACACCGTGTTGCGACAGCGCAACATGCGCATCGGCCTCGGCCCGCATGGCGTGCAGGGCTGGGGTGTGGACGTGACGTTCCCAAGGCCGCCGCCACCGGAGGCTGCGTGACAGCCTTTCCGCCGGTCGCCGAACTGGTGCCGCACGAGGCGCCGATGTGCCTGATCGACGAGGTCCTCGACGCAGGCGACACCCACATCGTTTGCGGCTATACGCCGCTGCCCGGCGCGCCGTTCGCGCAACCGGACGGCATCGAAGCGGTGGTCGCCCTGGAGTACATGGCGCAGACCATCGCCGCATTTGCTGGCCTGGAAGGTCGCGCGCAGGGCGAGCCACCCAAGATTGGCTATCTGTTGGGTTGTCGGCAGTTGACGCTGCACCGCGCCCGGTTGGCGTTGGGCGTGCCGCTGCGCATCGAGGTCCGGCGGGTCTTCGGCGACGCCGCACTTGGCAACTTTGCGTGCGTGGTCCACGATGCCCAGGGCCCGGTGGCCGAGGCGCAATTGAGCGTCGCCCAGCCTGGCCCGGGCATGGCGCTGCCGGGAGATGCGTAACCATGGCGCGTGCACTGGTCACCGGGGGCAGCCGCGGCATCGGCGCAGCGATTTGCCGAGCGTTGGCCGTCGCGGGCCACGACGTGGTGGTCAACTACCGCGGCAACCGCGACGCGGCCGAGGCCGTTGTGGCGGCTATCGCCGCGGCTGGCGGCAAGGCCGAGACCGCGTGTTTCGATGTCAGCGATGCGGAGGCAGTCCAGGCCGGCCTCGCTGCGCTGGACTACGCGGGCCGGCCGTTCGCGATCCTCGTCAACAACGCCGGCATCGTGGCCGACGCACCCTTCCCCGCCCTGGAGCGCGACGCGTGGACCAGTGTCACCCGGACCACGCTCGACGGGTTCTACAACGTGACGCAGCCGTTGGTGATGCCCATGGTGCGGGGCAAGTGGGGCCGCATCGTCAACATCAGCTCGGTGTCCGGCGTCGTCGGCAACCGCGGCCAAACCAACTACTCGGCGGCCAAAGCGGGCCTGATTGGAGCCACCCGGTCGCTGGCGCAGGAACTGGCCAAGCGCAACATCACCGTCAACGCGGTGGCACCCGGACTCATCGACACCGACATGGTCAGGGACGTGCCGCCCGAGGCCGTGCAGATGATCCCCATGCGGCGCATGGGCCGGCCCGACGAGGTGGCCTCGCTGGTAGCGTACTTGTGCAGCGACGCCGCGGCCTACATCACCGGGCAGGTCATCGGCATCAACGGTGGACTGGTGTGACTGCCCACCTCGTATAGGAGTACGAACGCATGAACGGCGAACGCGTCGTCATCACCGGCCTCGGCCTGTGCAGCCCCATTGGCAACAGCCTGGACGAAGTGTCCAAGGCCTTGCAGGAGCTGCGCCACGGCATCGCGGTGATGCCGGAATGGGGCCACATCGGCCAGTTGGCGACGCGGCTGGCGGCGCCGGTCCACGGTGTCGAAAAGTCCGCGTTTCCGCGCAAGAAGATTCGGACCATGGGCCGGGTGGCCCTGCTGAGCGCCTGGGCCAGTGACCGCGCCATCGCCGACGCCGGGTTGTCGGCCGACGAGTTGACCCGCGGCCACGTCGGCCTCGCCTACGGCAGCACCCATGGCAGCACCAGCGAGTTGGAGGAATTCGCCAAGCAGGTGTTCGGCACGACCAGCCTCGCCGGCTTGGAGTCGTCGAGCTACCTGACCTTCATGAGCCACACCTGCGCCGCCAACCTGGCGATGTACTACGGCATCACCGGCCGGATCATCACCACCTGTTCGGCGTGCGTCAGCTCCAGCCAGGCCATCGGCTACGGCTACGAGGCCATCAAGCACGGCCAGCAAGAGGTGATGGTGTGCGGCGGCGCCGAAGAACTGCACTTCACGCACGCCGGGGTGTTCGACATCATGTATGCCACCTCGACCAAGTACAACGACCGCCCGGAGCTGAGCCCGCGGCCCTACGACGCCCAGCGCGACGGCCTGGTCGTCGGCGAAGGAGCAGCGACGCTCATCCTCGAGAGCTATAGCCGCGCCAAGGCCCGCGGCGCGCACGTCTACGCCGAGGTGCTGGGCTACGGCACCAACTGCGACGGCCAGCACATTACCCGGCCGAGCTGGGAGGGCATGGCCGGAGCGATGCGGTTGGCTCTGCAAGACGCGCGGCTCGACAAGGACGACATCGGCTACATCAACGCCCACG
Organism: Deltaproteobacteria bacterium; assembly: GCA_016875335.1. GTDB lineage: Bacteria > Myxococcota_A > UBA9042 > UBA9042 > UBA9042 > SXRM01. The sequence continues at coordinate 15,827 of VGRO01000114.1, forward strand.
GCACTGCGACTGAACTCGGCGACATCGCCGAGAGCCAGGCGACGCTGGCCGTGCTCGGCGACAAAACGCCGGTCAGCTCGACCAAGAGCTACACCGGCCACACGTTGGGCGCTTGCGGCGGCATCGAGGCGATTTTCTGCCTCGCTGCGCTGCGCGAAGGGTTCTTGCCGCCGACGCGCAACCTGGACGAGGTCGACAGCCGTTGCGCGCCGCTCAACTACCTGCGCGGCGCCTGCGAGCAGAGGCGCGTCGACAAGATCGTCAGCAACAACTTCGCGTTCGGGGGCATCAACACGTCGCTGGTGCTGGGGCGGGCGTAGACGATGGACGGCAAGGTCCTGCTTTTCCCGGGCCAAGGCGCGCAGTTCGTCGGCATGGGCCGCTCGCTGGTAGAGCGGTACCCTGCTGCGCGCGCGGTCTTTGACCAGGCCGACGAGGCGCTGGGGTTTGCGCTGTCCGAATTGTGCTGGAACGGCCCAGAAGATCGCTTGGTGCAGACCGAGTTCGCGCAGCCGGCCATCTTGACCCATTCGCTGGCGGCGTGGGCGGCGCTGAACGCCGAGAGGCGGACCGGTGTGCGCGCCGCTGTGGGCCACAGTTTGGGCGAGTGGAGCGCCCTGGTGGCCGCTGCGGCGCTGACTTTGGCCGACGCCGTGCGGCTGGTGCGCCTGCGCGGCCGCCTGATGCAGCAGGCGACACCCTTCGGGGTGGGTGCGATGGCGGCGATCTTGGGCCTGGACGGCGCGGCGGTGGCCCAGGCGTGCGCGGAAGCCGGTTGCGGCGAGGTGGTGTCGGTCGCGGGCGACAACGACGGAAGCAATCAGGTCATCGCCGGTCACGCGGCGGCCGTGCAGCGCGCGTCGGAACTGTGTCTTGCGCGCGGGGCCCTGCGCGCCCTGCCCTTGCCGGTGTCCGCGCCCTTCCATTGTGCGCTCATGGCACCGGCAGCCGATCCCCTGCGCGAGGCCTTGCGCGCAGTGCGCTTTGGCCCCCTGGCGTTCCCGGTGCGCTCGACGGCGGACGACGTCTGGCATGGCGAAGCGGACACCACCCGGGAGCTACTGGTGGCGCAACTGACGCAACCGGTCCTGTGGCGCGGCGCAATCGCCGAGCTGGCCGCGGCCGGGGCGACGGCGGCGCTCGCGTTGGGTCCGGCAGGGTCGGTCCCGGGCATGGTCAAGCGCACGGCGCGCAGCCTCAAGGTGCAGGTGGTGTGCGAGGCGGACGAACTCGCGGCGGTGATGGCGGCATGAGCGACAACGGCAAGCGCAACGCCGACAACGGCAAGCCGGCGCGCATCGAGATTCGCGCCATGGAGATCGGCGACCTGCCCGAGGTGTACGACCTGGGCGAGGACCTGTTCACGGCCGAACGCTGGCGCACGCTGTACCGCACGTGGGATGAATACGAACTGGCCACGTTGTTCGCGAGCGAAGGCGACCTGTGCATCGTGGCCGAACTCGACGATGACATTGTGGGCTTTGCGCTCGGCACCATCCTCGACAAGCGCGGCTCGGCCTGGGTGTACGGGCACCTGCTCTGGCTCGGCGTGGACCCCAAGGTGGGCCGCCGCGGGGTCGCGGCGAAACTGCTGGAACGCATGACCGAGACCTTCATCGTGGAGGGCGCGCGCATCCTGCTGGTCGATACGGCCGCCGACAACGAAGCGGCGCTGGCGTTCTTCCGCAAGAACGGTTTTGGCGACGAAGAGCCCCACGTGTACTTGTCCAAGAACCTGACCGACGACCCGGAGTACAAAGCACACCGCAAGCGCGAGAAGTTGCGCGACGCGGCGGCGCGACGGCGTGCGCGCAAACTGCGGATGCAGAAGCGGGCCGGCAAGCCCGCAGAGGGGTGATGGGGGTCCCCAAAGCACAACTCTACCGCGCCGAATTGCACCGCGGCGGCGAATCATCTTTCAAGACGAGAGCTTGCGACCCACTAAGGGACTGGAAAACAATAAGTCGATCACTCTCACATCAGGACGGAGCCGCGAGTCGGACCTTTGGTCCGCGAGCTGGCGACCCACGGAGCAAGCAAACGGGCCCGAGAAATGATTGAGTAAAT
>VGRO01000115.1 GCA_016875335.1 Deltaproteobacteria bacterium
TGGCCGGGCGGGCGCAGCGGCCGAACGGGCGAGGGCCGTTGCGGTCGGGCGCCTTCGGGATCGGGATCGCTGCCGGGCATGGTTGCAGCGCGCTCCTACTTGGCTGCGGGCGCTGCGGATTGCAGCGACTGCTGGAAGCGGCGCCCGGGGGCGAGCAGCACCCCAAGCGTGGCCATCAGGATGGCTTGGGCCAGCGACAAGCTGATGAAAAGGCCCCACATCAGCTTGCGCAGCGGCGCACTCGAGGCGTCGACGCCGACGAAGTAGACGGCGTCTTTCTTGCCGAGCGGCACCGGCGCGTAGCCGGAGAGGACCACACTGAACTTGTTTCCGGCGTCGGGGGCGAAGTTCTCGTCGGTGTGCGGGTTGCCGGTCGCCAACGCCGCCGCCATCGCCGGGTACGCGCGCCCGTCATACGGACTGCCTGGGGGATTGCCCTCCTCGCCCGATTCGATGATGCCGTTGCCGTTGTCGTCGTGGTCGGCGCTCTCGATGTCAAACACGTACACGTAATCGCCCGGCCGCGCCGCAGGCCGCATGATGTAGAACTGCGTGACCTCCGGATTGGCTTCCTTGATGCGGGTGACGGTCGCTGCGATGTTGCGGTAGGCAGGCGAGCGCATGTCGCCGGCGACGCGGACCTGGTCGAGGTCGGCGGTGTTGAGCTGCATCGCCGCAATCGTCGCCAGCCGCCGCATCGACGGACGCACCTCCTGGATGAGCGCCCCGGCCACCAACTGGTACAGCGCAAAACCGACCAGGAAAAGCGCCCCGGCCGAACCCAGCGTGCCCAGCGCGAGTTGCACGACGTACCGCTTGATGCGCTCTGGGCGCTCGAGGCGCTCGAGCACCTCTTGCATGGACTGTGGCCGGTCCTCGGGCCGCTTGGCCATGCAGTGCCGAATGAGCGCGGCCAGGTCCTTGTCCGCGGTTGGCACGAGTTTGAGCACGTCGGGTACCGGGGCCGACTTGTGCAGGTTGCCGATTTCGTCGGCGGTCTCGGCGTGGAATGGCGCCTCGCCGGTCAGCGCCACGTACAGGATGACACCCAGCGCATACACGTCGGTGCGCGCGTCGCCGGTGGTCTGGTCCCATTGCTCTGGGGCCATGTAGACCGGCGTGCCAAGGCCAGCCGAGGTCACGTCCCAGCTCTTGATGTGGCGCAGGTCGGCCCGGCGCGTGGCCTGGGTTGCGCCGTCGCGCTTGTCGGCGACCATCGCGGCGATGCCAAAGTCCATCACCGCCACCTTGCGCTCGCCTCCCGTGAGCATGACGTTGGCCGGCTTGAGGTCGCGGTGGACCACGCCGGCCTTGTGCGCGGCCATCAGGCCCCGGCACAATGGAACTGCGATTTCGCGCACGTCGTGGCTGCTCAGCTTGCCGGCCTCCTTGATCCTGCCCATCAAGGTCGTGCCGCGCAGGTACTCCATGGTGATGAAGTGCACGCCGTTGGTTTCGCCTAGATCGTAGGTGCGCGCCACGTTCGGGTGGCTGACCGAGTGCGCGACCGCGACCTCCTTGCGAAAGCGCTCGATGTCCGCTTCCTCGTAGAGTTCGTCGTCCCACAGGGTCTTGACCGCCACCTTGCGGCGCAAGAGCAGGTCCTCGGCCAGGTACACGGTGCCCATGCCGCCCTCGCCGAGCTTGTCGACCATCACATAGCGGCCCGACAGCGGTTTGCCGCTCGACCACGCGATCTTGCTGACCTGCGACGGCGTCTGCGCGGCCACCGCAGGGGTCGGGTCGGGCTGCGGCTGGATGGCTGGCACTGCCCCGCTGGGCGCCGGCCGCGCCATCTTGACCGGCATCGTCAGGTCCAAGGAGGCGGGCGCGTTGGGGGCGTCGGTGGTGGCCGGCTGCGGCGGTTGCGGCACTTCGGTCCGGCGCGGCGCGTGGCCGAGCGGGCGCGTGGCGTCCATGGGGGCGTCCGCCGCGGGATCGGGTGTCGTTTCGTCGTGCGCGGCCATCGGCGACCTCCTGGAGCCGATAGCCTGCGACGCCGGGGCAGATTGGTCAAGCCTGGGGGAAAAGTCTTGACGTCAACCAGGGTTGGCCCCGAGATCCTGACAAAGCGATGGCCGGCGTTGCGCGCGGCGGCCGGCCCGCCCCCGGTCGTCGCCTTGGGTGGGCGGTTCGCTCGTGCGATGCTTGCCGGCGCGGAGTGGACTCCGATCCGCATCCGCCGCCCTGTCCGGCGCGTCGAGGGCCAAGTGAATGAACATCAACCCCATCGAGCAGCACGTCTGCACCCCTTGACCCCGCACCCCTCGGCTCCCGACCTGCCCCGCGACGTGGCGCTGCACGCGCTGTCCGTGCGCCCCGGCGGTTCGGTCGACCGCTCGGCCGTCCACGCCTGGATGCGCGCGACCCTGGCGGCACACTGCGGCGACGATCCGAGCGCGCTTGCCTTTGCGGAGGGTCCGGCAGGCAAGCCCTGTCTGGTGGATCCGCTGGGTGCGCCACTTCGGGCTTCGTACAACCTGTCGCACAGTGGCCACTTGGCGGTACTGGTGGTCTCAGCGCTCGGGCGTCCGGTGGGCGTGGACGTAGAAATCCCGCGGCCCGGTCGCGACCTGCGGCGGCTGGTCGAGGGCTTCCTGTCGCCGGGTGAGGTGAGCCAGCTCGACCTCGTGCCAGCAGCCGCAGCGCAGTCCTGGCTTCTGCGCCGCTGGACCGCCAAGGAGGCGCTGGCCAAAGCGTGGGGGCTGGGACTGTCGGCCGGGCTGCCCCGCATCGCCTTCGACGAAGGTCCGCCTGCGCGGTTTGAGGCGTGCGCCGGGCTGCGGCCGCCCGACGGCTCTTGGAGTCTGGCCGAGTTGGACGTGCCGGGTGGCGTCGGGTGGGTGGCGTGGGGCGACGAACCTGCTACTTGACCCAGATCGTGCCCTGCGTGCAGTTGGCGCCGCATCCGCCGCTCTGCCAGTACTGGGCGCCGGCGCCGCAGGTCTTGTTCTGGTCGCTGCAGCCGTATACGCCAAAGCCCCAGGCGCTGTCGGTGGTCGCGCAGTCGTTCTCGTTGTTGCCAACCAGGCCCCAGCGCGCGCCCGAGTAGGTGCCCGGGCCGCCAAAGCTGCTGTAGTTGTTGAAGCCCGACTGGTTGCAGTGTGGCTGGCTGCCGTCGTCGCCCCACAGGCCCGTCAGCAATCCGCGGCTCGGGCCGCCCGACTTCCAGCCCTCGCTGAACAGCGTCGCCAGCGCCTTGGGTGCCCCCGTGGCCTGCTGCCAGCACTGGTTCGCGCCACCCGCGCCTTTGCAGCCGCGGACGGTAGTCGCCGCAAGGTTGACGAACGAGCCGAGCTTGGCATTGGCGTTCAGTGTCGGGTTGACCGATCCGTTGCCGTCTTCGTTCAGCAGGTTCTTGTCGGTCCACCACGGCGTGCCAAAGCCGAACTTGCCGTCGTTCTTGACGCGCATCGCCAGTGTCCAGCCGCCGCCGTCGGTGGTCATGTCGCACCACACCTGGAAGGCTGGGCCGCCGTCCGGGTTGATCCAGTAGGCGCCGTCCGGCGTGTTCGGGGCCTTGGCGAGCAGGTCCTTGCACGAGTTGACCGGGTTGTCCTTGGTGCCGATCGGGCCCAATTGCGCGACAGACGCCCAGTCCTTGCCGTCGCAGATGAGCAGTGCCTTGCTGGCCGCGGCGATGTAGGCCGCTCCGAGGTTGCTCGGATTGCAGGGCACGGGCGCCGATGCCGCAACGTGGAACTGGAAGGCGCCGTTCGCCGCCACCTTTTTGCTCGACAAGGTCTTGACGCCGATCGACCATGCCTCCAGTTGGCCGTCCGTGCCGCCCAGACCGAGCGCGAGGTCCGCGACCGTAATCGACCAGTTGCCCTTGGGGTTCTTGCCGACCCACGGATCGAGGGCCGCGTCGCCGGGCGTGGTCAGCACCAGTTCGAGCTTTCCGCCCGCTTTGGTTCCGTTGTACACGGTGGTCTTGGCGCCGTTCGGGTCGTACAGGTCGATGCGCACCTTGCTGACATCGCTGTTGGTCACGGTGACCTGCAAGGCGAGACCTTGGGCCAGGCCGTAATCGCCGACGACAATCGTGCTGCTGATGCCGGCCCCTTGGCCGTCGGGCAGCTTTTGCGGCAGCGACGCGGCCGACGCGCTCTCGGTGAATTGGGTGGTGAGCAGACCGTTGCTGATCTCGTCCAGGCCGTCGGCCGGCAGGTCCTTGACTTGCACACCGCCGGCCACGCACTCCAGGCTGCCGTCGGCCTTGATGCCTTTGACCACAAGGCCCGTGCCGCACGCCGTGCCCACCTTGGCCAACACTGGCAGGCCCAGCAGGTCGTTGTACTGACCCGAGGTCGCGACGTCGGCGAGGTTCGGCTTGCCTTTGAGGTCGCCGTAGGCGCCGCTGCCGGCCACCGCGGCAAGGCTGGCGGACTGCGCGTAGCCGGTCAGGTCGTCCTTCTTGGCGTAGCCCGCCAGTGCGGCGCCCAGTTCCGCAGTCTTGGTGTATCCGGCCAGCGCCTTGGGATCCAACTGGGCCGCCCCGATGCAGCCACTGCACGACAGGGTTTCGGCGCTGCCGGCGAGCATGGCGAATGCGACGCTGTGCAGCGGCACCCGCGGCAATTCCGGGTCAATGCCGACCTGTACGCCCAGCCACACCTGCGGCATCGCCGCCAGGGTCGCGGCCGACAGCGGCGTCTTGCTGCCGAGCGCGTGGTGGAACCCGCCAGACTTGACGCCAAGATCGAGCGGCCCCTCGAACCACGCCGCGCTGCCGCCGCTTTCCTTGTCGTAGAGGCGAAAGAGCGCGATGTAGTTGCCATCGGCGGCCGGGCCGCCTCCCGCGGCGAGCAGGGCCCCGTTGATGCCGACCGTGGCCGGGATGGCCGCGACGGCGGGCAACGGCGCAGCGAGTACCGCCGCGACCGCGGCGATCCAGGTCGTGCGGCTTGGCGAAAGACGGGACAGAAACATGCAAACCTCCGCGATGGGCGACGGCGCCAAGGGTACGCGCGGCGCAGCGGTTGGGCAAGGGCGGCGATTCGTGGGCGCCGGCCCGGCACTGCCGCACGCGCCGTCTGCCGCGGTCCGCGGCCGTCCCTTCCCCGCCTCAACCGGGCTCGGCCCCGCATCGGCGCAGCGCCGCCAGCACCCGCCACGCCGCGCGCCCATCGCCGTACAACCACCGGGGCACCGCCATCGCCGCGTACACCCGGGGGTCGCACAGGTCGCCGAGAGCGCCCACAATGCGCCCAGGGTCGGCGCCGACCAGCCGCACGGCGCCCGCCGCGACGCCCTCGGGTCGCTCGGTGCGATCTCGGGTGCACAGCACAGGCTTGCCGAGCGCAGGCGCCTCCTCCTGCACGCCGCCGGAGTCGGTCAGCACCGCCCAGCACGCGCCCAGCAGCGCCACGAACGTCGGGTAGTCCAGGGGATCGCAGAGCACCACGCGGCCAGCCACTACCGGTCGTTGCAGCGCGCTGCGCACCGGGTCGCGAACCTGGGGATTCTGGTGCAGCGGGAAGACCACGGCCAGGTCGGGCCAGCGCTCCAGCGCCTCGACCAGGGCCGCACACACGGCCTGCGTGCCGACGCCAAAATTCTCGCGGCGGTGCCCGGTGACCAATAGGACCCGCCCGCCCGCAAGATCGCCAAACGGCGCGCACAACTCCCCACGCCTGGCCGGCGCGTCGCGGACGTGCAGCAAGGCGTCGAGCGCGGTATTGCCGGTGACGACGATGCGCTCGGCCGCGACGCCCTCGGCCCGCAGGTGGTCGGCCGCGGCCGGGGTCGGCGCGCAGTGCAGGCGGGCCATTGCGGCGATGAGCCGTCGGTTCGCTTCCTCTGGAAACGGGGCGGCCAGGTCTCCGGTGCGCAGGCCGGCCTCGACGTGTGCGACGGCCACGCCCCACCCAGCAGCCGACAACGTGGCCGCAAACGCGGTGGACGTGTCGCCCTGCACGACGACCCAATCCGGCCGGTCGCGGGCGAACAGCCCGTCGAGCCCAGCGACCATGCGGGCGACCAAGCCAGCGAGATCCTGGTCGGGACGCATGGCGTGCAGGTCTTGGTCCAGTGCGATGCCGAAATAGTCCAAGTGCGCCGCGAGCAGGTCGCGGTGTTGGCCCGTGGACACCACGCGCACCGCGAAGGCCGCAGGATCGGTCCGCGCGGCACGCACCACCGGGCCGAGCTTGAGGACCTCCGGTCGCGTGCCCAGCACAAAGAGCAGCCGAAGCGGCGGCCTGGGCCTCACGCGAAAGCCCCCGGATCGACGTCGACCGTCAGCCCGACCGCTGCGGGCAGACTTGGGGCAACCTCGCGCAACGCGCGTTGCAGATGGCGGTGCAGCGCCTGGCGATCGGCGGTCTTGACCAAGGCGTGGAAGCGCCAGACATCGCGCACCCGCGATACGCTGGCCGCCACCGGCCCGCGCACATCCGCGCCCCATTGGCGCAACGCCTCCGCCACCTGCCGCAGCGCCCCGCGCGCAAGGTTGGGGTCGGCGTGGCTGGTCTCGAAAAGCGCCAGGTAGGCGTATGGCGGCATGTGCGCGCGTTGGCGGGCGGCGCGCTCGGCATCCGCGAAGCCGCGGGCGTCGTGCTGCAGCGCAGCGGTGATGGCGGGGTGGTCGGGCTTGTAGGTCTGGACGATGACCACGCCCGGGCGATCCCCGCGGCCGGCACGCCCGGCGACCTGGGTCAGCAGTTGAAAAGTGCGCTCGGTGGCCCGAAAGTCCGGGACGCGCAGCCCTTCTTCGGCCAGCACCACGCCCACCAGCGTCACGCGCGGGAAGTCGTGGCCCTTGGCGAGCATCTGCGTGCCCACCAACACGTCGATCTCGCCTGCGCGAAAGGCCGCGAGCGTGTCCATCAGGCGCTGGCCGCTGGCAGTGTCGCGGTCGAAGCGGGCAATACGCACCCGCGGCAGGCGCGGGCGCAAGGCCTCGGCGAGGGTGGCTTCGACGCGCTCGGAGCCGGCGCCCACGCCGATGAGGTTGCTTGCGCCGCAACTCGGGCAGTTGGCCTCGTCGGGCAGCGACAGGTCGCACCAGTGGCAGCGCAGGCGGCCCTGGCGCTTGTGCCAGGTCAGGGCCACGGCACACTCGGCGCACTCGGCCGTGCTGCCGCACACCCTGCACAGCATCGCGGTGGCAAAGCCGCGCCGGTTGTGCAGCACCATCGCTTGTTCGCCGCGCGCCACGGTGTCGCCGATGGCCTGGACCAACGGCTCAGAGAGCAGCGACAGGCCGGCCGCACCGTCGATATCGCGCAACCGCGGGGCCGTGCGCAAGTCGACCAAGGCGACGGCAGGCATGCGCGCCGCCACCGCGCGGCTGGGCAGCTCGTGCAGCGCAAGCTTGCCCGCGGCGTGCAACTGCCAGTCTTCGCACGCTGGCGTGGCCGAACCGAGCACGCACACCGCCTGGGCCGCGCGCGCCCGCACCAACGCCAGGTCGCGGGCCTGGTACCGCACGCCGTGGGCCTGCTTGTAGGACCCGTCGTGGCACTCGTCGACCACCACGACCCCAAGACCCGGCATCGGCGCGAAAAGCGCAGAACGGGGCCCGACGACGATGCGGCGATGGCCGCGCTGCACCCGGTCGAGTTGGTCGAGGCGCTCACCTTCGGACATCGCGCTGTGCAGGGCCGCCACCTGGTCGCCAAAGCGCGATCGGAACCGCTGGACGAGCTGCGGGGTGAGCGCGATTTCGGGCACCAGCACGATGGCGCCCCGGCCCTGCTCCAGCGCCGCGCCGATGAGGCGCAGGTACACCTCGGTCTTGCCCGAACCCGTCACGCCGAACAGCAAGTGCCCGCTGTACTGCCGCGCCGCGACGGCGCGCAGGAGCGCCGCGACGACCGGACCTTGATCGGCAGTGAGCGCCGGGGCCACATCGGGCACGGCGGCCTCGCGCAGGCCCAGCGGGTCGCGCAGGACGCGCTGCTGCCACAGGCGCACGAGACCCTTGTCGGCCAGGCCCTGCAACACGCGGGTCGCCGCCGCAACCTTGCCCGCGCCGTCGGAGGAGTCCACCGGGGCCTTCTTGCGCAGTTCCGCGACGGGCAGGGCGCTCTCGGCCTCGATGCGGTGCAGCAGGCGGATGTGCGCCTTGGGCAGATCCAGCGGCCACGGGCGGAGATAGGTCGCCGCCACCCAATCCTGTTGCCGCTCTGCGCGTTGGTCTTCGCCCATCCCGGTGCGCCGCAGCGCCGCAGGCAGCGCCAATCGCGCACACTGCCCGATGGGTGCGTGGTAGTAATCCGCAGCGAAGCGCAGGGTCGCCAGCAGGTCGGCCGGCATGCGTGTCGCCTCGTCTGGGACCGCGAGCACCGGCCGCAGCTTGTCGCGCAGTTCGCCTGCCTCGGCGATGGGCCGCACTGCAAGGACCACGCCGGTCGCCGCCCGACCGCGCAGCGGAACCGTCACGCACAGCCCTGGTGCGACGACGTTCGCGAGCGGGGCTGGCACGCCGTAGGTCAGTGCCTCGACCTGGGCCGCGACGGCGACCTCGGCGCACTGCGCGTAGGCCTGGCCTGCGGGTGCGGCGTCCTGGCCCAGCGCGGCAGCATGGGTCGTGCGGGGCGCCGACCGGGCCTTTCGTACAACGGCGGTGGTGCGCTCGCCCTCGGCCGCGGACCCAGCCGCTGGCGGGGGGCTTGGGTCGAATCCGGGCAAGCTGGGGGGCGGCAATCGGGGCACGGTGGGCGGTCCAGCGGGTACGCGGCGCAGGGTACCATGGCTGGAGCGCTGGGCACATTGGCGCACCCGCCTCGGGTCGCTATGCTTGCGCGCTACAGCGGCGCCCCCTTTGGTCAGGCCGGGACGTCGCGCTGAGGAGTCGTGGTAGATGTCATCGTCATCGGCGCCGGCGTCGTCGGTTTGGCCGTCACCGAAGCCCTGGCAGCGCGCGGCGCAACTGTCACCACCCTCGAAGCGGCCGATCGCATTGGTGAGGGCATCTCGAGCCGCAACAGCGAGGTCATCCACGCCGGGATCTACTACCCGGCCGGCAGCCTCAAGGCTACCCTGTGCGTGGACGGCCGCGAGCGCCTGGCGACATTCTGCGCGCGGCACCGCATTGCACACCGGTGGACAGGCAAGGTCCTGGTTGCCACCGCCGACGACGAACTGCCGGCCCTTGAGCAGCTTGCCAAGCAAGCAAAGGCCAACGGGTCCCGCCCGCTCGTGCCAATGGACGCGAGCGAAGTGTGCGCTCGCTGGCCGGCCGTGCGCGGCGTCGCCGCATTGTGGTCCACCGGAACAGGCATCGTCGATGGCCATGCGTTCATGGCCCGGCTGCGGGTGCAGGCCGAGCGCAAGGGCGCAGCGGTTCTGTGTCGACACCGATGGTTGGGCGCGACACGGCGCTCGGACGGTTGGCAGGTCACGGTCCGCCAGCCCGACGGTAGCCTGACCTGCGCAATGGCCGACTTGGTCATCAACGCCGCCGGGCTCTACGCCGACGTCGTGGCCCGCACGGTCTGCGCCGACGCGGACCTGCCCCGACACGTCCCCATCAAGGGCAGCTACTTCGACATCGCCGCGCCCGCGCCCGCGGACACCCTGGTGTACCCCGTGCCATCGCTCGCTCTGACCGGCCTCGGCACCCACCTGACCGTGGATCTCGCAGGCAGAGCGCGCCTCGGGCCCGACGTCGAACCCGCGACCAGCGTCGAGGACTTCGCGGTGGATCCGACGCGGGCGGTGCTGTTCCACCGAGCGGCGATGCGCTTCTTGCCGGGCCTGCGGCTGGACCAGTTGCGGCCGGCCTACGCGGGCGTGCGCCCCAAGCTGGCCATCGATCGCGTTGCAGACTTCTATATCCGTCACGAGCAGGAGCGCGGTCTGCCCGGCTGGGTCAACCTGTTGGGCATCGAGTCGCCCGGACTGACGGCGGCGTTGGCCATCGGCCACCACGTCGCCAATCTGGTGCTGACTTGAGCTTGCGAGGCCCGTCGGTGTACAAGGCCATGCGGTCGCGTCGCTGCGCGGTCGCCGAGGTGGGCCATGTCATTCTTCCGGTTGGACTCTGACGACCTGGTCTCCATCCAGCGCGAGATCCTGCAGCGCGAGACCGCGCGAACCATGAACGACCGCGACTGCGCGGCGTTTTTCGGTTTGCCCGAGGGCTGCCGGATGCGGGAAAACGCCAAGATCCTGGCCCCGCAAAACCTCAAACTGGGCAAATACGTGTGGATCGGCGAAGGCGCGGTGCTCGACGCCCAGGGCGGACTGGAGATCGGCGACGAGTCACAGATTGGCCTTGGCGTCATGCTGTGGTCGCACACCAGCCACAAGCAGGCGCGCCTGGGCGCGACGGGCAAGTCCAAGCAAGGGATCCAGTACAAGCCGACGCGCGTGGGAAGTCGCGTGTTCATTGCCGGGCCGAGCGTGGTGCTGGCTGGCGTCTCGATTGGCGACGGCGCCATTGTGCGGCCCTTGTCGCTGGTGGATCGCGATCTGGCCCCCGGCGAAGTGTTTGGCGGCCATGTCGAACCCGCTGCCTTTCAGTCGTTGGTCGACCGCGTCGCCCACATCGCCACCCTGGAGGAACGCCTCGCGGAACTCGAAGCCAGGGTCTCCGCCTTGTGCAGGTCGGTCGGGTGAGACCCATTGGCGCGGTGTGGGCGAATCAAGCCCCGAAGTCCAGCCTCAGAGCGTGGGGATGAATGAAACGCCTGCTGCGCGTAACCATGCACTCCGACATCCTTTGTTGTCCTCTGGCAGCCTCCGTGCGGCACGGAGGCTGTCGGACGATTGTCCGACCGGTTCCTTGCTTGGGGCTGCGCCGCAGTCGACGGACTGACTCCAGCCGGCCTGTGGGGCGCCTGTCGGCTTCCCCCTTGCCTGTCGGCCCATTGATCCCGATCGCGGCGAAAAGCACCGACAATCTCCCTCTCCGTTTGCGGACCGCCTGACAAGATGGCCGTTGCCAGCCATACCAAGCGTCAGGTCCTGTGGTCGGTTCTCGCGTACGGCGTGCCCGCGCTGGCGACGCTGGTCATCACGCCGCGGGTCGTCGCCGGCTTGGGTGCCGACCGCTATGGCCTCTTGCTGTTGGCCATGACCACCATCGGGGCGTTGGCGCTGGTCGACCTTGGCATTTCGGCGGCCTCGGTCCGCGAATTGAGCGTGTCGCGTGCCGACCCCGACTGCCAGCGCACCCGTGTCGTTTTCTCAACCACGGTCGCGCTGTACGCCGTGGTCGCGCTATTGGCCGGCGCGGCCGTGTTGGCCGGCGTTCCGTGGTTGGTCGATTTCGTGTTCGCTATCGGGCCGCACTTGCGCGAAGATGCCTCGGTGGCCATGCACTGGGCGGCTGCGGGATTGGCGCTCAACCTGCTTCTGGCGCCCTGGAACGCCTACCTGCGTGCAGCGGAGTACAACGACGCGGCCGCCAGAATCGGCATCCTTGCGGCGCTTGTGGGGTACGCCGGTGCGCTGTGGCGCGGCGTGCTCGGCGACTTGTCCGGCGCATTGGGTTGGCAGGTCGCCGCGTCGATGTTGAGCCTGGCCCTGAGCGTTTGGACCGTGCGCGTTCGCGAACCGGAGCGTGTGGCCTGGATCTGTCCGCGTTGGCACGTCCTGCGGGCGATGGGCCGATTCGCGCTGTGGCAGTTCGCTAGCATCGCCAGTGCGGCGGTCGGCCAACACCTCGCACGGCTGGTCATCGCGCGGCAACTCGGCCCAGCCGACCTCGCCTGGTTTGCGGTGCCGTTCAGTCTGGCGCAGCGTATCCAGAAAGTGGTCGAATCGGCAGCCAGGGCGCTTTTTCCGCGGTTGGCGCGCCTTGCGGTCGACCACGCTGACGAATTGGCGGCGGTGACCTACCGCCAGGCCCAAAAGACGATTCTCGCTGCCGGCATGGCGGCCGCCGTGCCGCTGGCGATGGGAGCTCAGCCGCTGCTGACGGCGTGGCTGGGCCAGGAGTTCGCGGCGCACGGCAGCGTGCCATTGGCGGTCGTCAGTCTAGGCTATGCGATGGGCTGCTTGGGTATCGGCTACGTGGCAGCCCTGCTCGCGCACGGTGATTCCCGCTCCGTTTTCGCCGCGGAAACGGCCAACACCCTGGTCAACGTGGTGTCGCTGTGGCCCTTGATGCACTGGTTCGGACTGGACGGCGTCGCGCTTTCGTTTCTGCTCGGTTGGCTGTCGCTGATTGTTCCCCATCGGGCGGTGGCGCGCAGGCTGGGGCCGAAGGCCCATGCAGGCCTGTTGCGCGTGGCCGCGGGCGGCTTGGCCATTGCTGCCGTCGGCGGCCTTTGCGGTCGCTTGCTCGCGAACTGGCTGCAAGCCGTTGGCGTCATCGGGCCGCTTGCCGCGATTGGCTTGGCCTGCGCGCTCAGCATGGTCGCCATGCTGTGGACGCCCGGATTGTTCGGGTGCGATGCCGACTTGCAACTGGCGCTGCGCGCTGCGCTCTTGGGCCGAATCCTGCGGTCGAGCCGCGCGGCGTCGCCGTGATGCACGCGCCTGGAACGGCTGCGCACCCGCTCGCGCTGTCACCAATGTGTGTCGCGGGGAGCGGCTGACATTGACACCCGCACTCCCGGTGGCATACTGCCGGCCCCGCGTACGCCGGCGATACGCCCGGTGCCGCTCCACCGCGCGACCATGGCGGTTACAGCTTGAATCTGGGAAACCCCTGCCGCGACCGCCGCCGATCGCCGCCTGTTCAAAGCCGATCGTCGGATGCTGCAAAGCGCATGGCCTCCGCGACGAATTGGCGTTCGGCGAGGTGCGAGCGGCCGTGGATGAACTTCCGGCGGACCAACGACAACCAAGGCGCCGTCACTGCGGGACGGGCCAGTGGAATCGCGCACGGACCTGGCCGGACCGCGCTTGAAGGACGCAACAATGGATAGCCAAGGCAGAATCCAACTGGCCGTGATCGGCGCTGGCTATTGGGGCCCAAATCTGGTCCGCAACTTCACCGCTTGCGGCAGCGCCGTCGTCACGCATCTTTGCGACCTGGACCTGTCGCGCGCCCAAAAAGTGGCCGCTCCCTACCCGGCCATCGCGACCACCAACAATCTGGAAGGCGTGCTGGCGTCCGACATCGACGCCGTCGCCATTGCCACGCCGGTGCGGACTCACTTTCCGCTGGCGAAGCAGGCGTTGCTGGCCGGCAAGCACGTCCTGGTCGAGAAGCCGCTGGCCTGGAGTGTGGCCGAGGGCCAGGAACTGGTTGCCCTGGCTGAGGCGCAGGGTCGCGTGCTGATGTGCGACCACACCTTCTGCTACACGGGTGCCGTGCGCAAGATGCGCGAGGTCGTGCAATCCGGAGAGCTGGGTGACGTGCTGTACTTTGACAGCGTGCGCGTCAACCTCGGCCTGATTCAGTCCGACGTGAACGTGCTCTGGGACCTCGCCCCGCACGACCTTTCGATTCTGGACTACGTGCTGCCGGCCGACCTCCGGCCCGTCGCGGTGTCGGCGCAGGGGGTCGATGCCGTAGGCACGGGCTATGCGAGCGTCGCCTACCTCACCTTGCATTTCGGTCGACCGGTCATCGCCAATGTGCACGCCAACTGGCTGTCGCCGGTCAAGGTGCGGATGACCCTGGTGGGCGGGACCAAGAAGATGCTGGTCTGGGACGACAACGAACCATCTGAGAAGGTGCGGATCTACGACAAGGGCATCGAGATTGGCGACCAGGATCCAAACCGGATTCGCGTGTCGTATCGTCACGGCGCGTGCTTTATCCCGGTGTTGGATTCGACCGAAGCGCTGGCCCGCATGGCCCGCGAGTTCTGCTCCGCGATCACTGGAGGGCGCGCCCCTGAGACCGACGGCGCTGCCGGGCTGCGCGTGCTCAAAGCGCTCGAAGCGGCCAATCGCTCCTTGCAGGCGGGCGGCGTGCGGGTCGAACTGGCTTGAATCCACCCGCCCTGGCGGATTCGCGACTTCCAACCCACTGTCGGAGACACATGGAACCCAAGTTCAGCGCCATTGCCGCCGACGTCGTGCTCGGCCGCGACGTCAAGATCTATTCGTTCGTGAACCTGTACGGCTGCACCATTGGCGATGACACCAAGGTTGGCGCGTTCGTCGAGATCCAACGTGGTGCCACGATTGGCAAAAGCTGCAAGATCAGCAGCCACACCTTCATCTGCGACGGCGTGCACATCGGTGACGGGTGCTTCATCGGCCACGGCGTGGTCTTCACCAACGACAAGTATCCCAAGGCGGTCAACGCCAAGGGCGAGTTGGCCGGACCAGAGGATTGGACAATGTTGGAAACCCACATCGGCAATCGCGTCGCCGTTGGCTCGGGCGCAGTCATCCTGTGCGGAATCTCGATTGGCGACGACGCTGTCATCGGCGCGGGCGCCGTGGTGACCCGCAATGTCCCGGCCGGTGCCACGGTGGCCGGCGTGCCCGCACGTGCGCTGCTGCGCGGCGGTCGCTGACAGGTGGCGTAACCCATTGTAAACGCGGAGCGTGCTGTGAACGTCCCCTTTCTCGACCTCAAGGCCCAACACGCCCCGCTGCGCGCCGACATCCTCGCGGCATGGGGCGACATCCTCGACAACGCCGGCTTCGTCGGTGGCAAGTACGTGGCCAGTTTGGAGTCGGGCCTCGCCACGGCCAGCGGTACTGCGCACGCCTGCGCGGTCTCCAACGGCACAGAGGCGCTGGCCCTGGCGTTGCGCGCCCTCGGCGTCGGTTCTGGCGACGAGGTCATCCTGCCTGGCAACACGTTCATCGCCACCGCCGAGGCCGTGAGCCTGTGCGGGGCGACGCCCGTCTTCGTCGACTGCCTCGCCGGAACCTGGAACCTCGATCCTGCGGCCATCGGCCCTGCCGTCACTGCGCGGACCAAGGGGGTCATTGGCGTACACCTGTACGGCCAGCCGTTCGACGTGGATGCGTGTCAAACCGTGTGCGACCGCCATGGCCTTTGGCTCATGGAGGACAATGCGCAGGGCATCCTGGCCACCTACAAGGGCAAACCCACGGGCGGTCTGGCCCGCGTCGCGGCGACGTCGTTCTACCCCGGCAAGAACCTGGGCGCTTGTGGCGAGGGCGGCGCGGTGATGACCAGCGACACGGCGCTGGATGCGGCAGTCCGCCGCTTGCGCGAGCACGGTCAGGCCGCCAAGTACTACCACGATGTGGTCGGAACCAACGCGCGCCTCGCTTCGATCCAGGCCGCAGCGCTTCACGTCAAGCTGCCGCACCTTCCATCCTGGACGGAGGCCCGGCGCCGCAACGCCCGGCAGTATCTGGAGCGGTTGTCCGATGTGCCAGGAGTTCGCGTGCCCGAGGTCGCGGCATGGGCGGATCCGGTCTGGCACCTTTTCGTCGTCCATGTCGCCAACCGCGACGCTGTACTGGCATCGCTGCAGGCTGCGGGCGTCGGGGCCGCGCTGCACTATCCCGTGCCTTGCCATCTGCAAAAGGCCTATGCGCATCTGGGCCATGCCAGGGGTCGCCTGCCCCACGCTGAGTACAACGCGAGTCACTGTTTGTCCTTGCCGATGTTCCCGGAACTGACCGAAGCGCAAATCGACTATGTTTGCCAGCAGTTGCGCTTGGCAGTCCTGGGTGCGGCGTGAGGACCGCCGATCGCTACGCGCAGCCGATCGTCGGCCAGACTGCGCTGGTCACAGGTGGCGCCGGCCTGGTCGGCAGCCACATCTGCGACCAACTCGTCGAGGCAGGAATCGGTCGCATCCGCGTGTTGGATGATTTTTCACGCGGTCGCATCGACAACCTCAGATCCGCGATGGCCAGCGACAAGGTCGAGGTGTTGCGCGGCGACGTCCGCGATCCCACCACGGTCGATGGCGCCGTTCAGGGCTGCGATCTGGTGTTCCACCAGGCGGCGATCCGCATCACGCGTTGTGCCCAAGAGCCGCGCGTCGCACTGGATGTCCTGGTCAACGGCACCTTCAACGTGGTGCAGGCATGCGTCAAGCACAAGGTCAAGAAACTGGTGGCCGCTTCCAGCGCCTCGGTGTACGGACCAGCGGACGTGTTCCCGACCGAAGAGAGGCATCACCTGTACAACAACCGCACCCTCTACGGGGCCTGCAAGGTGGCCAACGAGCAGATGCTGCGGGCATTCGCCGAGATGGATGACTTGCCCTATGTCGCCCTGCGGTACTTCAACATCTACGGCCCGCGCATGGACGTTTTCGGCGTTTACACCGAAGTTCTGGTGCGCTGGCTCGACAGGCTCGATGCGGGCGAACCGCCGCTCATTTTCGGCGACGGCAAGCAGTCGATGGATTTCGTCTACATCGGCGATGTCGCGCGCGCGAACCTGCTGGCCGCGCAGGCGCCGGTTTCCGACGCGGTGTACAACGTCGCGAGCGGCGTCGAGACCACGTTGCTTGAGATGTGCCACACGCTCATGGTCGCGGCGGGTCATCCCGGACTGCAGCCCACTTTCAAGCCCATGCCGGTCGAGCGCCGCGGCGTAGAGGTCGTCCGACGCTTGGCGTCCACCCAAAAGGCGAGGCGCGAATTAGGTTTCGAGGCGTCGGTTGACCTTGCGGAAGGCCTTCGGCGCTTCATCGGTTGGCGCAACACCGAGTTGGGCAAGCAGGGCGACTAGCGGCCAGCGGGCGGGAGCAAGCGCATGATACCGATCATCAGGCCCTGGCTGGGTCCAGAGGAGGCGCGCGCGGCCCATGACGCCATCCTTTCCGGGTGGATCGCCCAAGGCCCCAAGGTGCGCGAGTTCGAAGCGGCATTCTGCACGGCGACCGGCTGCGCCCATGCCGTCGCGGTCAGCAGCGCCACCACCGGGCTGCATCTCGCGCTTCATGGCCTGGGGGTCGGACCCGGCGATGAGGTGATCTGTCCCTCCCTGAGTTTCATCGCCACCGCCAACAGCATCCGTTACTGCGGCGCTACGCCCATATTCGCCGACGTCGATCCAGTGACGCAGAACCTGAGTGGCGCGTCCATCGCGGCGGTACTGACGAAGCGGACCAAGGCCGTGCTGGTCGTGCATCAGGCCGGTATGCCGTGCGACCTTGCGGACATTGCGGCCGCGCTGCCCGGCGGCGTGGCGGTGGTTGAGGACGCAGCCTGCGCCATTGGGTCCACGTATCGCGGCGCGCCGATCGGATCTCACTCGCCTTTGGTGGTGTTCAGCTTCCACCCGCGCAAGTTGGTGACGTGCGGCGAAGGCGGCATGGTCGCCGTGCGCGACGGCGCGCTGGCGGAGCGCCTGCGACGGCTGCGCCAACACGCCATGACGGTCAACGATGTGCAGCGGCACCAGAGCGCGACGTTCCTGCTAGAGCAATATGACGAGTTGGGCTGGAACTACCGCATGACGGATATCCAGGCGGCCGTCGGCCTGGTCCAACTGGCGAAGCTGCCAGCGATGACCGAGCGCAGGCGCGCGCTGGCAGAGCGCTACACGGCAGCTTTGGCCGGCGTTGGCCTGGTGCTTCCGACCGACCCGCCCTGGGGCACCACCAACTATCAGAGCTACTGCGTCCGCATTCCACACGCAACCGCGGCCAGCCGCAACGACATTCTGCAGGCGATGCTCGACAAGGGCGTGATGGGCAAGCGGGGCATCATGGCGGCGCACTTGGAGCCCGCGTTCGCCGGGCATCCGCACGTTCCGTTGCCGCACAGCGAGGCATGGGCCGCCGACTCCCTGGTCTTGCCTTTGTATCACGAGATGACGGCGAGCGACCAAGATCAGGTCGTCGCGGCGTTGCAGTCAGCCACGCGCGGCCGGATCTGACCGGTTCGGATTCGGCGAGGCTGGACCTAGTAGGCGAAACCCCAAATCCGCTCCGTGATGCGAGCCGCCATGCCGCAAAGAACCCGCAATACGTTTCGCCTACTAGCTGCTTGTTGCGTGCAGGGGGCTCGCAGCCCCCTCGCGCGCCCACGCGCGCTCACCCCCGC
>VGRO01000116.1 GCA_016875335.1 Deltaproteobacteria bacterium
CATGGCCACCGCGCCCAGTGCGGCCCACGCCCACGGGCGGTGTGCCCGCGGCCCGCGCAGCGCTGCGACCAACGGCAGGGCCAACCACGCCCAGTGCTCGGCGGCGAACGGCCCGGCCCGGTCGGGTGCACGCTGCGCGGCCATGTGGGTGACCTTGCGCACATGGTATCCCAACACCTGATCCCACATCGGCGCGCCGTACCAGCACAGCTCGGCGGCGAGCGGCGCGAGCCCCGCGGTCAGACCCACGCCAAAAGCCCGGGCACGACCGGCCACTGCCGCCAGAGCCGCCACGGGAACCGCCACGACGGCAACGTGCAGCCCCCATTGGGTGGCCAGGCCGAGCAGACCGCCGGCAAGGCCCCACCGGCCCGCCGCCGCAGCCCACAGCGCCAGGCTCGCGCACGCCACCGGTTCGGCCACGCCGAGCACCGTCGGCCCATAGCGCAGCGTCACCGGGGCAAACAGCAGCAGGGCAACGGCGGCAAGTGCCGCCCTCGCGTGGCCCAACCGGACGCCGCACGCCAGCAAGGCCGTCGCGGCCACCCATGTCGCTACCACCGCCGGCGCCTTGGTCCAACCGGAGGGCGCGCCGGCCCACAACACCAGGGCCGACTGCCACACGCGCGCGGGCGGATGTGCGAAAAAAAGCTCGCCGTACAGGGATTCGCCCTGCAGCCATCGCTGGGCGTTGAGCAAGTACAGGGGTTCGTCGCCAGGGAGCAGCGCCAACGCGGGCGCCGTCAGCCACGTCCATGCAGCGATCAGGACGGCGAAGGCCACCAGCATCGCGGCTGGCCCCGCCGCCCGCCGTCCATCCCCATTCAAGGCAGAATCCCGATCCCGAACAATGGGGCGTGGTCCAGCCGCCTATCCCCCGGCTGCGGGGTCCTTGGGCGCCGCCTTGCGGGTGCCTTGCTGGTAGTACAGCAGGACCTGCGAGTGGATGACCGTGTACACGTAGCCCTTGGGGCTGCGCATCGCCATCATCTTGCCGGGCTCGCCGGGCGCCGGAATCAGCGTGCCGTGCAGCACCTTCTGGTCGTCGCCCTTGAGCAGGATCTGGTCATAGTTGGCGAGGCCGCGGGGTTCCGCGCCGCTCTGCCACTCGACCTTGGCGATCTCACGGGTTTGCACGAAGCGGAGCTCACCGTACTTCTGCAGGATGTAGCCGTCCTGGTTCTTGGCGATGACCTCGGCGACGACGACCTTGCCGTCGGGGAACACGACCTTGTCGCCGCGCTCCGGGCATGCCGGGCACACCGACGAAATGGGCGAAAACGGCCGGAATGCGCTCAGCAGCATCCAACTGCACAGCAGGATGGCCGCCGCTGCGAGCTTGCTGAACCTGATGCGTCTGGTCATGGATTCCTCGCGGCGCCGTGGGCACGGCCGGCGCCATCCTAGCCCTGGACCGCGGGTTTGCCAAGGGCGGATGCGCTGCGCTGGGGCGGCGCGGTTCCACATCAGGGGTCAGGCTTGCTCAGAATCCGCCGGGTTGGTGATCGACGCCAGCGGCCTCGCGGGTCTGCGCAAGAAACAGGTTCATGGGTTGGCGCAGATTCCCGGCGGGTGCCGGTGCGCCGCCCCATCACGACTGTTCACGGCGAGGCCGCTGCCCTCGCGGTCCGACGTGGTTGCACTTGCGCGTTGACGCTGGGCGCAGCGCCCTCATGGCCATGCCGGGCCGGCGCACAGCGCGCAGGTGGGCAGCGGGAGGCGCCGTGCACCGGCAAGGCGGACGCAAGCGGCTGTGGGACAGGGCCACCGACGTGGTCCGCAATCCTGGCGCCCAGATTCGGCTTGAGGGCGGCGGCCCTGGGCAGCCATGGACAGCAAGATGGCGGCTCGTCGCATGCGCGCGCAGCGGACGCCAGGCTGCCGGCGAGCCGCCGCGTGCGAAATTCTTGCCGGCCCCGCCTCGTCCCGGCCGTGCGCCCCGAGGAACACTGTCTCCCAGCACTGTCACCCTGTCACCCAAAGTGTCACCCAGGGTGTCACCCAACTCGCCCGGGTGACAGTGTTCCTGTGACAGAAAACTGCAAGCGGAACTCCGCAACCGTTTGGCATCATGGGTGAAAGACCCGGCCGCGGTGCGCCGGCACACGTTGGCACGGCCCTTGCAGCAGTTTAGGGCCAGGAAATGATTTACTCAATCATTTCTCGGGCCCGTTTGCTTGCTCCGTGGGTCGCCAGCTCGCGGACCAAAGGTCCGACTCGCGGCTCCGTCCTGATGTGAGAGTGATCGACTTATTATTTTCCAGTCCCTTATTGCGCCACCGCGCCGGCTGCAGGTTGCCGCCGAAGTGGCGTCGCTGGACTGGCCTCATGACCGCTGACGCCGCCGCGTTCGTCAAGTGCTTCTGGCACGGCAGCGCCGAAGCCGGGCGCGGAGGAGTCGCTGAATTGTTCGGCCTGGCCTTGCCGCCGACGACGACCCAAGCCGGCGACGGGCTGCAGCTCGCCATCGCGGCGCCGCACCCCGCCGACGCCGATGCGCTGCGCTTGATCCTGCTGCGCACCATCGAGCCGGCGTACGCCCAGTTGCTCGGGCTGTATTGGGTTGACACGGCGGTGCAGCCGGGGCAGCTTTGGGACTACGCGCTGCTGGCCGACCGGCAAGCGGCGTTCGCGGGCAGCGTCAAGGCGGCGCTCGCCTGGCTGAACAGCGAACCCAGGCCCGCAATGGACGTCGACGTGGCGTGGCTATTGGGCATGGAGCGCAAGGCGGCCGACCCGCTGCCGGCCGCGCCAGAAGGTGTGCGCGCGTACGCCTTGCCCATACCAACGCGGCCAGTGGACGGGGGAAGCGCCGCCACAGTGGACACGCCAGCGATGACGGTTGGACTGCGCTGGGTGGCGCCAAAGGTCCCCAACGTCATCGGCTTGGATGTCACCGACCTCAGCAAGGCGGTGATTCTGCCGTTCACGATGGTGGACAGGATCGGCCGGCGCGTCCAGGTCGACGCGTCGGAACTGGCCAAGGTGCCGCAAGCTTGGAAGTCGGGGGCCAATCCTGCGGCGCAGCACATCCGGTGGGCGATTGGCGACCTGGTCAAGTGCTTTGACGTCGCCGTGCCGCTGACTGGCAGCGGCTTGCTGCCCGTGCCGAGTGTGACCGAGGGCAAGACCTATCTGCAGGTGCTGGTGACGACTGCGGACGACCGGGCGCTTAGGGACTGGAAAATAACAAGTCGATCACTCTCACATCAGGACGGAGCCGCGAGTCGGACCTTTGGTCCGCGAGCTGGCGACCCACGGAGCAAGCAAACGGGCCCGAGAAATGATTGAGTAAATCATTTCCTGGCCCTACCGCGGACTGGCTGAAGAAGGGCGGCAGCGCGGATCCTCTCGGCCTGGGCGGCGTCGCCGGCAATGAGGGCAAACCGCCTGGGATCCAGACAGTTTTCCGGGTGCGGCGGCAACAGCCCGAGCCGCCCAAAGCCTTGTGGCCTGACCCGGCCGTGGCGAGTGTGCGCGACGGCGACGGGCGCAGCTTCTTGACGGTGCGATGGGAGAAGGGCGCAGGCGCGGCGGTGCGAATCTACCGGGCTGCGGCGGATGCGGTGTATCAAGCGGACTTCCAACAGCGACAGGCGGACGCTGGCGGTGACGCCGTCGGTCAATGGATGGCCGCTCAGGTCAAGGCGGGCAAGACGCTGCCGCTGCCGTTCGCAGGTGTGCGCACTGTGTACGAAAAACTATCGCCGAAAGCACAGCAGGACATCGCCAGTGCTGCGCATGTCGCGGTCGCTTTCAGCGCGGTCCACGCCTCGCCGCTCGCTGTCGCGGCGTGCCCCGATACCAAAGGGCCAGACCTGGCAGCCAGCGCAAGCGCGGGTGAGCCAAAGCCTGACAGCGTGTGTGCGTACGTGGATGTGCTGCCGGGACGTGTGCCGGGGTACTACTTCTACCGCTTGCAAGCCGTGGACGCGGCGGGCAACTGCAGTAATTTGGAGGGGTCGGCGGCAAGCCCGCCGGTGCAGGTGCCCGACGTGTTCGTGCCCTCGGCGCCGGTGATCGTCGAGGCGTATGCTGGGACGCCCGAGATGCGCAAAGAGCTGGCCGAGTTGCGGCAGGCCCAGCAGGCGTGGGAGAAGGACAACAGCAAGCCGAAGCCGAAGCCGGACTGGGAAGTCACGGGGAAGTACGCCGGAATGGTGACGCTGGTTTGGGCAGTCCCGGAGCGGGAAACGGAAAAGATTGCTGGGTGGCGCGTGTACCGAACGGAGGACCGTGCGAAGGCCGGGGCCGTCGACTTGATGCAGTTGGTCCCGGGAGAGAAGGTCAAGTGGAAGGGGGAGCTGCTGCCGGGGGCTTGGACGGTGGCGAACGACAAGTCGGCTGGGTTGAACTGCAGTTGGACTGGTGTCGTGGGCGCGGGGTCGGCGTGGTATTGCGTGGTCGCGGGCGGCGGGGAGCAAAGGTATTCGCTGGCGTCGGGCGTGGTGGCGGTTGGGGCGGTTGCTCCGGCTGGTGGGAAGGTGGGGGTTTCATGAGAACAGGCTGAGTACCCGCGGAGCTTGCGGCGCGCCGACCAACATGCGCAGCGCGATCAATTGCCGCCGATCGCGTTGTGTGCTCATTCACGCTGTGGCGGGCCGTTGAGGTTCAGTATGGCATCCCATCGACTACTCTTTATCCTGCTTGCCGCGGCTCTGGTTCCGATTCTTATGGTCGGATCGGAGACAAACGTGCTCATGGCCAAGCCGAAGCGCCGCCTCCATTCTGCAGCTGAGATTCGGAATGCAGGCCGAATTTGGGAAATGTACGCTGCGTCATCCGGTTCCTGCGAGATCCGTGACTTTCGCAGAGGGAACGATGGCAAGATCACCTCCGTCTTGCTTGAGTTGAGGACAACTCTGCCAACCGTGTTCGGCTTCGTTTTGGACATTGGCGGCCCTCCTGTTCACACCGACCTGTGGCCGGACCATCGCACCGCCTTCAAGCAACAGCATGATGCGCGTTATCACTATGTCTATTACACTGGGACACATCCCTTGGAAGTGACGGAAACCGTGCGACGCCGCACCCAATACACATGGTCCGATCTGGTCGTGCGGGCGGCGCAGAATGGAGTCCTTGAGGCAGAGGTAACTCTTCCAGACATGGTGACACCCCAAACTAGAGTTACGACCGATGGGCGTCGCGTGTGGCACGATGGCTCGTGGCAGATTGCCATTTCGATGGTGTTGCTGCCGGAACCAGACGAGTTCGGTCAATTGACTACTTGGCCTGGTGGCTACGCAACGCGTAGATGGGTCGGTTGCACGGACCCTGTTGACAATGACCATCTGTACCTCCAGAAGAAATGACGGAGCAATCGAGTGAACTATTGAAACTATTGGCAACAGGAGAACGCGATGTCCACAAAGGCAACCTCAGGCTGGCAGATGTACGATGGATCGTCGTTTCCCCTTGCGACCCTTTGCACCGCATTTCTGCTGATCTGGTCAGCTTCAGTTGCACTCGCCGAGACACACCCAAAGAGTCCTAAGCACGTTCGTCAGTGCTGGGATTGCGAGTTCAATCCCGATTTGACCGCGCCTCGCTCCGTTCGGTCCCACTTTGACGCCAAGCGACCGACGGCATCAAGGCGACCCACACGATTTACGCCTCCTTGTGGATTCACCTACGGGATTTCGTACGCGACTCGCGAAGTTGCGTGCACGATTGAGCAATTCGATTGCATTCCAACGGGTGGCAATGGGCTGACTTGCTCTGGTGCGATTCTCATTCAGAATCCCAGCACTGCAATCGTTGTCAGCGACCAAATGACGTTTGCCCGTCGCTTTGACGACGTGGACATCGACCTGGCCCCTAGTTGGCCCGATATTGGCAAATCCGCGAAAGACGGCAGAGCTGCGCTCCGAGTGCTTCGTATCTTGCCTGCGTATCGTAGAGGGCACTCGATAGCAATCGAGCCTGTACATTTTCGGCTGTCGCAGGATGTCACTGCGGCATGCGATAACGACGACGGCTCAACTGCCTTTGTGCCCGCTAAGTTTTGGGTTGTGCGAACCACCGTAGCATACCTGCCTGCGCGCCAAGCACGAACCGGATGCTACGGAGATTGCGTTATGCCGGGGTCGAAGGTCTGTAGATCCGCAATCGTTGTTGTCTCGGGAGGTGGAGCATGGAATTGAAATTTGGTTTCGGTGCGGTCGAATTCTTGGAATGCGGCGGAACACCCCTGCACCCGGCCGACATGCCAGGTTCGCCCGTGCAGATTTTGGAGCTCTCTGGAGTTTTCGGATGGTCAAGTGTCGATGGTCCATTTGCAAGCGCGACCCTTGAGCCCACGTTGCCGCGGCTTGCCCTGGCGGGCACCGGGATCTCCCTGGCGGCACAGGGGTGCAGCTTTGTTGGCATGTTTGGATCGGCCGCTGGCACGCCCGACAACCCCACCTTCCGCGGCCTCTACCTAGAAAACTGCACCCTGACCTTCCCCCCCAACCTGCAAGGCCTCCTCCCCGAAACCGCAACCCTCAAAAACGCCACCATCGGCACCGGCGGCCTCTCCGGCACCTTCTACCTCGCCTACAACAAGCTCTCCGACCCCGCGCTCAAGATCGACCCCAAAACCGGCACCTACCCAGGCCCTGGCAGCGGCAAGATCTTCGGCATCCCGTTTGCCGTCAGCGAGATCGACCTGCGCATCCAGCAAAACGCCTTCCTGTCGAGCGCCATCACCGGCCGCACGCACTTGCCGTTCTTCGACTGCGACGTCGATGTCTGCATCGGGCTCGGCCAAGACGGCGGCTATCTCGTCAAGTATCTGCCGCCGACCGATCCGGCCAAGAAGACGCTGAAATCAGCGTTCGCCGACATCACCATCGACAGCTTTGGCATCCAAGGCGGCGGCGGTGCCGACGCCCGCTTGCTCGTGTCCGGCACGATCACCCCCAACGTCGCCAAAGATCTCATCGACTGGCCGACATTGGTCGTCCGCGAGGTCTGCATCGACCGCCACGGCAACGTCGAATTCAAGGGCGGCTGGGCCGATCTGGACAAGCCGCGGCTCATCGGCATCGGCGGCGTCGGCCTCGAAGTGACACAAATGGGCATCGGCCGCGACCCCGATGGCTGTCCGTGGGTCGGCCTGAACGGCGCGCTCAAGCTGCCCGACGGCGTGCCGGCATCGGCCTCGGTCGAGGGCCTCAAGGTCCGGCCAACCCTTGTCGAAGGCAAAGCGCCCGACTGGCTGTCGCCGCGCATCGAGTTCTCGGGCATCGGCGTGCAGTTCGAGATCCCCGACGTCTTGTTCTTCGAAGGCAAGGTCGCCTACCGCCAAGACGGCGCCCAATCCGACTTTCGCGGCGGCGTACGGCTGGACCTCTACGCGCTGGACATGACCGTCGAGGGCCAGGTGGTGTTCGGCAGCAAAGACGGCATGCCCTACTTCGCGCTGTACCTCGCGTGCGACCTGCCGACGCCGGTGCCGCTGTTTGGCTGTGGCCTGGCGATCTACGGGCTGTCGGGCCTGGCCGCGCTCAACTACGCGCCCGACCGCAAGCCAGAAACGCCGTGGTACGCCTTGGACCACAACGACTGGTTCCACAAGCCCAAGCCCGGTGTGGCGGATCTGCTCGGCAAGTGGGCGCCCAAGCAGGGTGCGTTCGCCATTGGCCTGGGCGCCGAGCTGGGCACCGAGACCGACAGCGGTTACGCCTTCCATGGCAAGTTCCTGGCGGTGGTGGCGCTGCCGGGACCGGTGATCCTGCTCGAAGGCGCCGCCAACCTGTGCCGCGAGCGCGCCAAGAAGAAGAAACCGAGCGAGATCAAAGCGGACAAGGCCAAGCCCCCGGAGGACAAGCCAGCCGAGAACAAGCCAGCCGACGCGGCCAAGCAGCCCAAAGACGCCGAGCCGATGTTCCATGCGTTGGCTGCCTTGGACACCAACGCCGGCACGCTGAGCTGCGGCCTTGACGCCCACTGGCGCTACAAAGACGACGGGCAGTTGCTCGACATCTTGGGCAGTTCCGAGCTGTTCGTCGATTTCCACGACGCCAGCCGTTTCCACCTGTGGCTGGGCCGCAAGTCGCCGGAATCGCAACGGGTGCGCGCCAAGATCCTTGGGCTTTTCGAGGCCAATGCCTACCTGGAGCTGGACGCCAAGGGCGTGCGCACCGGCGCCAAGGCATTCTGGGCCAAATCGTGGCCCTACAAGGTCGCCGACGTCAGCGCCAGCATCCACATCAGCACCGATGTCGAAATGAGTTGGCAGCCGCCGCAGTTCCACGGTGTGGCGTCGTTGGGTGGCGAAGGCCACGTCTACATTTGCAAACACGGCATCAGCATTTCGCTGCTGCCCAAGGCCGGTAAATGCGGGGTGGCCGTGCGCGTCGATGCCGCAGGCGACCACTACCGCATCGAGCTCGACGCGGCGCAGTCCACGGTGCGCGCAGTCGATGCCGTAGTGACCGACAGCGGCAAGGTCATTGAAAAAGCGAAGCCAGCCCAACCGCTTGCCCCTCTACCCGCCGGCACGCCGCGGCTGGTCGAGGTGTGGTGTACAGGCAGCGACCTGTTTGCGCTGGTAGACGGCGCGACGGCCGTGCGCCTGGCCGGGATTGGCCAACGCGGCGACGGCTTTGGCCTTTGGCTCGGCGAGGCCGGCAAGGCCGAGGCATCCCAAGTGGTGGTCAGTGCCCGACCGGGGCCTTTGCTTGCCGATGAACTGGCACTGGCCGACCTGTCGGGCTGCGGGATTGCCGACGCGCCCGCGGTGTCGGCCGGCGGCAGCAAGTGGCGCCTCGACAAGCCGAAATCGCCGCAGGCTGCGTGGCAGATCAGCCAAGAGGCGCCGCTGCCGACCGGCGGGATCGCCGCTCAGGCCCCGTCGACCCTGACGTTGCCGGTGGAAAGCGCGGCGGCATCTTGCACCGGGCGTGGGCGCAGCCGGGTTCGGGCGATTCCACGCACGTGTCGTCGCGGCAGTTGCGGACGCGCGATGGCAGTCTGGCGGTCCTCCAACGCGAGGACGGTGGCAACTTCGGCGACGGTCACCGGCTGCGCTGGACCTGGCGGGGCGCCGCGCCGGGGCAGCCGGACCTGGCGGTCGGTGGCGCGGTCGGGCCGTGCGTGGGCGAGGTTGAGGTGTAGCGCCATGGCGTTGCACCCAAAGCACCGGCCCTGTGCCCGCGCCCGCACCCGTGCATCCACGCCCCCAACCGCGCTACGCTGGCAGACCGTGCACCCCGCGCCCGCGTCCAAGCCGGGCGCCCACCCCGGGGGGCCAGGACCTCGCCATGCATCGACCCTTCCGCCTCGCAGTCGCCGCTCTCGCACTTGTCGCTCTCGCACTCGCCGCCTGCACCCCCGATCCGACGGCGGGTGGCCGCGCCCGTGCCCCCGTCGCCGTTGCCTCGGCCACTGCCACCGCGCCGCCACCCGCACTGGGCGGCAGCTACGGACGGCGCTATGCTCGCGGCGGAGGCTACGCCATGCTGCCAGACGACGCTCAGGGCCTGCGCTTTCGGGTGAGCGAGGCCGATCCCGACGCCGCCAACACCCCGCCCGCGCCGCAGGCCGTGACCACACCGCTGTCGGCCGCCGAGACCCAGAAACTGCTGGCGCGGTTGCCCAAGATCGACGTCAAGGCCGACGACGCCCAGCCGTTTGCGATGCGCGACAAGTCGCTGCCGGCGCCGCGGCCCGGCGACACCGTCCACGAGCCGTTTCCGCCGCCGCAGGCGCCCGAACCGCCGCCCGCCGTCGAAAGCGGACCTTTGCGCGTGCTGCGCCACGGGCCCGAGGGCGACGTTCAGCTCGCGCCGCGGGTGTCGGTGACGTTCAGCCAGCCGATGGTACCCGTGACCGATCACGCGACGCTGGCGGCGATTGCCGTGCCCGTGCAGATCGCGCCGGCCATTGCGGGCGAGTGGCGCTGGCTCGGCACCCAGACGGCGATCTTTCAGCCCAAAGTCCGCTTGCCGATGGCGACCGAATACGCAGTTGTGGTGCCGGCCGGTACGAAATCGCAGACGGGTGGCGCGCTCGACAAAGAACACCGCTTCACCTTCCGCACGCCGCCGCCGCGGGTGCTCCATTCGACGCCGTCAGGCCACGGGCTGCCGCTCAACCCTGTGATTTTCGCCGAGTTCGACCAGGCGGTGTCACCGGCCGCCATCGCCGCCAAGGTGACGGTGCGGGCCAACGGCAGCCCGGTGCCGTTCCAGGTGCTGACGGCCGACGACCTGGAAAAGGAGTCCGGCTACAAGTGGCGCGTGCAAGCGCTCAAGCAAGACGGCCGCGGCGACCGCTGGGTGGCGCTGCGGGCCCAAGCCGACTTGCCCAAGGACAGCGCCATCGCCATCACCTGGGGTCCTGGGCTGCCGAGCGCTGAGGGACCGCGGACCAGCGCAACTGCCGTGGCGCAGTCGTTCCGCACCTATGGCCCGCTGCGGCTGACCGGGTCGCAGTGCGGCTGGGGCGACCAGTGCCCGCCGTTGCAGCCGTGGTATCTGACGTTCAGCAACGCCTTGGATGCCAAGGTGTTCGACCCGGCGCTGGTGCAGGTGACGCCGCCGGTGCCCGGCATGCAGGTGGTGGTGTCCGGGACGCAGGTGACGATCTCGGGCCAGACCAAGGGCAACACCAAATACACCGTGCACATCGGCGGCGACCTCACCGACACCTACGCCCAGAAATTGGGCAAGCCGGCGACGGCTACCTTCAAGACCAGCCGGGCCGAACCGGCGATGCAGATGCAACTGAACGCCGTGACGGTGCTCGACCCGGCGCAGAAGTCGCCGCACCTGTCGGTGTGGTCGGTCAACCAGCGCCTGGTGCGCCTGCAAGCGTGGCGCGTGGACCCGAACCAATGGTGGGCCTGGAACAAGGCGCAGAAGGACCGCGCGGACGACGACCGCCAGCCCAGGCCGCCCGGCGAGTTGGCGCTGGACAAGCTCATCGGCATCAAAGGTGAACCTGACGAGGTGACCGAAACACTGCTCGACCTGCACCCGGCGCTCAAGGGCGACCGCGGCCACCTGATCGTGCACGTGCAACCGGTGCCGCAGCCCAAGGAAAAATGGCGGCAGGTCCACTACTGGGGCTGGGTGCAGGTCACCCGCCTGGGGCTGACGGCCGTGCGCGACGGTCAGGGCATCCAGTTCATCGCCACCGACCTTGCGACCGGCAAGCCGGGGGTCGGCGCGCGCATCGAAGTCCGCGAACCCGCCAAGACGCTCCAGGGCGCCGCGGCGGACGGCGACGGGCGCTGGCTCTACCCCTTGCCCGATTCGGCCGACAAGACGCGCGTTGCCGTGGCGCAATTGGGCAACGATGTCGCCATGCTGCCCGAACGCGACAGCTATTGGCAGGAGCACAGCGATTGGCACCAGTCGCCGCCGGGCAGTCACACGGTTTGGCACGTCGTCGACGACCGCGGCCTGTACAAGCCGGGCGAAACCGCAAACCTCAAGGGCTGGTTGCGCACCATCGTGCGCGGCCCGGCTGGCGACGTGCAGGCGTGGTCGGGCGCCGGGACGCTGTACTGGAAACTGCGCGACGCCCGCGGCAACGACGTCGGCAAAGGAACGCTACCGGTGGCGCAAGGCGGCAGTTTCGACCTGCAGGTCGCATTGCCCAAGAACCTGCACCTCGGCACGGCGCAGGTCATTTTCGGCTACGGCCCCGACCGCTGGGATTTTTCGCACCACCTGCGCGTCGAGGAGTTCCGCCGACCCGAGTTCGAGACCACCACCCAGGCCGACCCGGGGCCCTACGCCATGGGCGACCACGCGCTGGTGACGACCTCGGCGCGCTACTACGCCGGTGGCGCCTTGCCCAGCGCCGATGTCCGCTGGGATGTGCGGGCGACGTCGGGGGCCTTCGCCCCTGCGGGCTGGTCGGACTGGACCTTTGGCCGGCCGATTCCGTGGTGGATGCGCTGGTACCGCTCGGGCGGCGGCGTGGAGCACGCCCAGAACCTGCAATCGCGGCTCGGTTCGACCGGGCAGCACGTGGTGCGCATCGACTTCGACGCGGGCGAACCCATCCAGCCGTGGGCGGTGACGGCCCATGCCACCGTGTACGACGTCAACCGCCAGGCGTGGACCACCCAGGCGCATCTGGTCGTGCATCCGGCTGCCCTGTACGCGGGGCTCAAGACCGACAAGGGGTTTGCGCAGGCGGGAGAGGCTCTGCCGCTGGACATCGTCGCGACCGACCTCGATGGCAAGGCGGTGGCGGGCGTCGCGGTCGCCGTCCACTTCTTCCGCAACAAAGACGTGCAAAAACAGGGCGTGTGGTCCACCGAGCGCACTGACGTCCAGACCTGCAACTGGACAAGCACCGCCAAGCCCGGCCAGTGCACGTTCACACCCAAGGCCGGCGGCTTGTGGCACGTCGAAGCCACGCTGACCGACGCCAAGGGCCGCAAGAACCAGACGGCGTTGCAAATCTACGTCAGCGGCCCCGACAGCATGCCCGACCGCAACCTGCCGGAAGATCAGGTGCAACTGGTGCCCGACCGCCAGCAATACGCCCCTGGGCAGACCGCCAAGCTGTTGGTGTTGGGGCCGTGGCCCGACGCGACCGGCGAACTGACCGTGGCGCGCGAGGGCGTGCTGTGGCGCAAGCCGTTCAAGCTGGCCGGGCGCACGGCGACGCTGGAAATCCCCATCGAAGACGCCCACACCCCGAACCTCGTGGCGCACGTGACGCTGCTCGGCCAGGCGCCGCGCAAAGGCGCCAATGGCCTGGCCGACCCCAAGCTGCAGATGCGGCCGGCGTTCGCATCCAACGAGGTGTCGCTGCCGGTGCCCCCCGACCACCGCACGCTGCAGGTGCGGGTGTCGCCGCAGCATCCAGACGCGATGCCGGGCCAGAAAACCGCGCTCGACGTCCAAGTGACCGACGCCCAGGGCAAGCCGGCCGCCGACGCAGAACTGCTGGTGGTGATGGCCGACGAGGCGGTGCTGGCCCTGACCGGCTACCGCATCCCGAGCCCCATCGGCGCTTTCTACCCGCAGCGCGGATCGGGCCTGTCGACCCACGAACTGCGCCAGTGGATCTTGCTGTCGGCCGGCCCGCAGCTCGAAGTCGAAGCCAAAGAAGAGGAGGCGCCCGGCAAGATGCGCGACGGCGGTGGCCGCGGTGGCTACGGTGTGGCCGAAAGCGCGCCGTCGGGCGGCGGCTCGTACAAGAAAGGCATGGTCGCGGTGGGCGCCGCGCCGCCGGCCCGAGAGCCGATGGCCGCGCCTGCCATGCCGGGCGAGCGCATGTCCAAGCCCAAGGCGGCCAATGGCCACGCGGCCACCACCGGCGCCGACGCGCCCGACGACGACAAGCCCGCGCCGGCCATCGCGCTGCGCAAGGATTTCAACCCCTTGGCGGTGTTCGCGCCGGTCGTGCGCACCGATGCGCAGGGCCGCGCCAAGGTCGAGGTGACGCTGCCCGACAACCTGACGCGCTACCGGGTGATGGCCGTCGCCGCCCACGACGTGCGCCGGTTTGGCCTGGGCGAGGCGACGGTGGTCGCGCGGTTGCCGCTGATGGTGCGGCCCAGCGCCCCGCGCTTTGCCAACTTTGGCGACGAGTTCCAACTGCCGGTAGTGCTGCAAAACCAGACGCCGAACCCGCTCGACGTGCAACTGGCCGCGCGCAGTAGCGTCTTGCAGGTGGCGGGGCTCGGATTGCGGTTGACCATTCCGGGCAACGACCGCGTCGAGGTGCGGTTGCCGACGACGGCGCCGCAGGCCGGCACGGGCCGCGTGCAGATTGCCGTGGCGACCGGCGCGTTTTCCGATGCCGCCGAAATCAGCCTGCCGGTGTGGACGCCGGCCACCACCGAAGCGTTCGCGACCTATGGCGTGCTCGACAGCGGCGCCCGCGCCCAGCCCATCCGCGCCCCCAAGAACGCGGTCAAGCAATACGGCGGCTTGCAGGTCACCACCAGTTCGACGGCGCTGCAGGGTCTGACCGACGCGGTGCTGTACCTCTTGCGCTATCCTTTCGAGTGCAGCGAGCAGCGCGCCTCGCGGGTCCTCTCGATTGCCGCCTTGCGCGACGTGCTGCAGGCGTTCAAGGTCGCCGAGTTGCCGAGCGACGCCGAACTTGCCGCCAGCATGGCTGCCGATTTCAAGGCCCTGGAACGTACCCAGAACTACGACGGCGGCTGGGGTTTCTGGAAGAAAGGCGAGCAGAGTTGGCCGGTGACGACGCTACACGTCACCCACGCGCTGGTGCGCGCCAAGGCCAAGGGCTACGCGGTGCCCGGCGACCCATTGCGGCGGGCGCTCGACTACCTGCGCAGCATCGAAAGCCGCTTTCCGAGCTACTATGGCGTGCAGACCCGGCAGATCCTGCGCGCAGAGGCCCTGTATGTGCGCCTGGTCGCCGGCGAGCGCGACATCGCCAAAGCTCGGGCGCTGGTCGGCGAGTTCAAGGACCTGCAAACGGCGCCCATGGAGTTGCTGGGCTGGACCTGGCCGGTGCTGGTCGGCGACAGGGGCAGCGCGGCGCAGTTGCAAGCCATCCGCACCCACGTGCAGAACCGCGCCGAAGAAACCGCCGGCGCCGCCCACTTCACCGTGCGCTATGACGACGGTGCGCACTTGCTGTTGGCCAGCGACCGCCGCGCCGACGCCATCTTGCTCGACGCGCTGATGACCGACGACGCCAAGGCCGACCTCATCCCCAAACTCGTCACCGGGTTGCTGGCGCACCGCAAGAAAGGCCGCTGGGGTTCGACCCAAGAAAACGCCTGGGTGCTGCTGGCCCTGGACCGCTACTTCCGCACCTACGAGAAGGCCACCCCCGATTTCGTGGCGCGGCTGTGGCTCGGCGACCAGTACGCGGGCGAACAGGCATTCAAGGGCCGCTCGACCGACCGCCACGAACTGCGGGTGCCGATGGCGCTTTTGCAAGCCGGTCCCGCCGACCGCAACCTCATCGTGGGCAAACAAGGCGATGGACGCCTGTACTACCGCATCGGCCTGGATTACGCGCCCGCGGACTTGCGGCTGCCACCGATGGACCGCGGCTTTTTCGTGCAGCGCACCTACGAGGCAGTGGACAAGCCCGACGACGTCAAGCGGCTGGCCGACGGCACCTGGCAGGTCAAGGCCGGCGCGCGGGTGCGCGTCCACGTCGACATGGTGGCCCCGGCGCGCCGCTACCACGTGGCGCTGGTGGACCCCATGCCCGCCGGCCTCGAAGCTATCAACGGCGACCTGCTCGGCAGTGAACCGCCGCCCGATACCAAACCGCAGGCCAGTGGCAGCGCCCGTCGTTGGTGGTGGGGCCGCTGGTACGAACACGACAACCTGCGCGACGAGCGGGCCGAGGCGTTTACCAGTCTGCTGTGGGAGGGCGAGTGGCAATACGTGTACCTGTGCCGCGCGACCACGCCCGGCCGCTTCGTGGTGCCGCCGGCCAAGGCTGAGGAGATGTACAGCCCGGAGGTTTTTGGGCGGTCGGGGGTTGATTTTGTGGTCGTGAGGTGATCGTTCGAGCGACGCTGCATCGCGGCAGGTTGGCTGCCGCACGCGTCCAGCCCTACGCCATTGACGCCGCACCCCGCCAAGCGCAATTTCCTAGCTGGCGTCCGGCAGACGCCAGGGGGCGTCGATGGCGCGGCGGAAATTCCTCCACATGTTGACCGGTTGCGCGCTCGCCGCAACCACTTGGTCCTGCGGCGACGACCCGGCCCCGGCGGGTGCGGGCAGCCCGGCAACCGCGGACGCACAGGTATCCACCGACGCGGACATCGCCCTGGACGCCGCCCCGCCGGTCGACACCGATGTCGACGCGCCGCCCGAGGACGCCACCGCCGACGCGGCCCAGAGCGTCGACGTGCCTCAAACCGTCGACGCGGCGCCCGACCTGCCCGCGGCCCCGCAATGCCAGGCCGCCACCGACTGCCCCGCCACCGGCAACCCTTGTGTGCAACCGGCCTGCACGGCGGCGGGCCAGTGCGCGACCGTCAGCGCCGACGGTCTCGGTTGCGACGATGGCCAACCGTGTACCATCGCCGCCTATTGCAAGGCCGGCAAGTGCGTCGCGAAGCTCTCGGCCGCGTGCGAGTGCGCCGCCGACGCCGACTGCAAGACCCTGGAAG
This sequence comes from Deltaproteobacteria bacterium, assembly GCA_016875335.1. Lineage (GTDB taxonomy): Bacteria > Myxococcota_A > UBA9042 > UBA9042 > UBA9042 > SXRM01. The sequence goes on from VGRO01000116.1 coordinate 16,070, forward strand.
ACGGCGACCTGTGCAACGGTACCCTGTACTGCGACAAGCTGGCGTTTCCGTTCCGCTGCAAGGTCAACCCGGCAAGCGTCGTCACCTGCGACCCCGCGAGCGACACCGCCTGCAGCAAATCCGTGTGCGCGTCCAAGACCGGCCTGTGCGCGCCGACCCCGGCCGAGCAGGCCAAACAGGTGTGCACCGCTGGCAAAGGCTGCGCCTGGCACGCCAAGGAACCCGGCGAAGTCACCGCTACGGTCGCCTGCGAAGACGGCAACAAGTGCACGACCGGCGACTACTGCGCGGGCGGTCAATGCCAGGCCGGCCAGGACACCTGCAGTTGCAAGTCCAACGCCGACTGCGCCGACCAAGACGACGGCAACCTGTGCAACGGCAAGCAGTTCTGCAACCTCGCCACCGGCCAGTGTCTGTGGAACCCGGCGACCGTCGTCCCTTGCCCAAGCGTGGACAACACCACCTGCAAGAAGATCGCCTGCCACCCCAAAACCGGCCAATGCATCGCCGTCGAGGCCAAGGAGGCCAAGCAAGCGTGCGACAAGCTGCCCAACGGCCAGGCGCCGTGCCTGTGGGTGGTCAAGGCGCCCGGCGACCCGATGCCACTGGTCGAGTGCGACGACGGCAACCCGTGCACCAGCAACGACACCTGCGTCGGCGGCAACTGCGCGGCGGGCACCTTGGTCTGCGAGTGCCAGAGCCACGCCGACTGCGCGGCCAAGGACGACGGCGACCTGTGCAATGGCACCTGGTACTGCGACAAGTCGGGCGACAAGCCCGCCTGCAAACCCAATCCCGCGGGCGCTGTGGTCTGCGGCGACCAGCCCAAGAGCAATTGCCTCAAGAAGGCCTGCGAGCCCAAGAGTGGCCAGTGCTTGCTGGCGTTCGCCAACGAGGGCGCGGCGTGCGACGACGGCGACCCCTGCACCGTCAGCGAGGCGTGCGCGGCCGGTTCGTGCGCGGGCAAGCCCAACCCGTGCGACGACGGCGACTTGTGCACCCAGGACCTGTGCAAGGCGGCGACGGGCTGCGGCCATGCCAAGGCCAACTGCGACGACGGCAACGCCTGTACGCTCGACCTGTGCAACCCCAAGACCGGCCAGTGCGACCTGCAGCCGCTGGCCATGGACGGCAAACCGTGCGACGCCGACGACAACACCTGCACACCCGTAGATCTGTGCGCCGCTGGCACCTGCAAGGCCGGGTCGCCGATCGTCTGCAAACTGGCGGCGGGACCGTGCGAGGTGGCCGTGTGCGTCAATGCCAAGCCGAGTTTCACCTGCGCGGTGGTCGCCAAACCCGAGGGCGCGCCGTGCGCGGACGGCGACACCTGCACCATCGGCGCCGCGTGCAGCAAGGGACAGTGCACGCCGGGCAGCGCCGAACGCTTCTACGCCAAGCCGGTGGGCCCGACAGGCAAACACAGCGTCTTGTCTGGCGTGGCGCCGAGCGAGGGCGGCGACGTGGTGGTGGCCGGCGGCACCTGGAGCGGATCGGCCAGCCAGCCCGCAGACAGCGCCTGGTGGGTGGCGCGTCTCGACCGGCTCGGCAAGGTCGTCTGGCAGCACGAGACGCCGCTGCCGGCGCCGCACCCGTCGGCGCGGGCGTTTGCCGTGGCCGCGTTGGCCGACGGCGGCGCGGTGGCCGCGGGCGGGGCGACAACGGCCCAGGCGGGGCTGAACGCCCAATTCGCACGGGTGGACGCCAAGGGCACCCTGCTGTGGTCCAAGGATTTCGGCCAGGCGGGCGCCGACGAGGTGGCGCTGGCCGTCGC
>VGRO01000117.1 GCA_016875335.1 Deltaproteobacteria bacterium
CGCCGTCGAGGACGGCCTGCAGACGCTGCGCATGTCGGCGCTCAAGAAACTGGCGCTGGGGCAGACGACCATCGAGGAAGTGTTGCGCGTGACCCGCGCGGACTGAGAGGGTGTATTCAAAATATGCCGGATACGAGGGTCAGGAGGCGCCCGGAAGGCGAGGCGCGACGCGGCGACCGGCTGTGGCGTGCTTCGGGCACGCCGCAGGGAGGGAGAAAGGAGCAACAATGCATGCCGGGATGCATCCTGAGCCGCAGTTGGCGTTGACTGCTGTAGCGAGCAGAATCGACGCGCGGCTCCATCTTGGTGTGAGCGTGATCGACGGAAAGTTCCCCAATCCCTGACCTGCCCAACCGGCAACGTCCAATTGCGGGTGCCGCGTACGGATTTTGGCGCGGCCGCCGCGGCGCGTGCTAGCATGGCGCGGCGAGCCGGGGTCGCGTGGCGACCGCGAGGTATGCGATGGCGCAGTGGCAATACGAAGGCACGACCACGGAAGGCGAATTCCGCCGCGGCGAGATCGACGGCGACACCAAGGATGCCGCCCAGCAAAAGCTCAAACAGATGGGCGTCTCGATCCTCAAGCTCAAAAAGAAGCAGAAAGAGATCGAGATCGTCATCCCGGGCATCACCGACACGGTCCCGGTCAAGAACATGGTCATCTTCACCCGCCAGATGGCGACCATGATCGACGCCGGCCTGCCGCTGGTCCAGGCGCTCGACCTCGTCGGCAACTCCGAGCCGAATCCCAACCTCAAGAAGACGATCCTGGGCGTCAAGTCGAGCGTCGAGTCGGGATCGTCGTTCTCGGACTCGCTCAAGAAATATCCCAAGGTGTTCGAGGAGCTCTACATCAACCTGGTCTCGGCCGGCGAGATGGGCGGCATCTTGGACACCATCATGAACCGGCTCGCCGAGTACATCGAAAAGGCCGCCGAGACCAAGGCCAAGGTCAAAGGCGCGATGAAGTACCCGGTGACGGTCCTGGTGGTCGCGATGTCGATCACCGCGGGCTTGCTGTGGAAAGTGGTGCCGACGTTTGCCGCGACGTTCCGCTCGATGGGCCGTGCGGAACTGCCGGCGATCACCGAATTCGTCGTCGGCATCTCCAACGGGTTCACGGCCAAGCTGCCCTTCATCGTCGGCGGCATCGTCGGCAGCGTGGTTCTGTACAAGATTGCGATGAAGACCAAGCAAGGGCCGTACATTCGCGACTGGATGCTGTACCACGGCCCGGTCATCGGCAACGTCGTGCGCAAATCGTCGGTGGCCAAGTTCACGCGGACCCTGGGCACGCTGGTGTCGGCCGGCGTGCCGATCATCGAAGCCCTGCAAATCGTCGGCAAGACCTCGGGCAACCTCGTGGTCGAGCGCGCCGTGGACTACACCCGCGCCAAGATCCTCGAAGGCCGCAACATGACCGCGCCGCTGATGGAGACCCAGGTTTTTCCGGTGATGGTCGTGCAGATGATCGCGGTCGGTGAAGCCACCGGCGCCATGGACGTCATGCTCGGCAAGATCGCCGACTTCTACGACAGCGAGGTGGACGAGGCCATCGAGGGCATGACGGCGATGATGGAGCCCATCATCATGGTCGTGCTCGGCGGCATCATCGGCACGGTGATGATGGCCATGTACATGCCGATCTTCACCATGGGCGAAGGCGTCAAGTAGGCCCCGCCATGGCCGACCTCAAGGGCGCGCCCGCGCCGTGGCGGGTGACCGGCGCCTTCGACCTGGACGGTGCGACCCAGCCGGTTGCGACCGAAGATTCGCTGGTCGAGCGCATCAAGTGGACCACGCTGGCGCGCGTGGTGCTCATCACTGCCGTGCTGGTGTTCGCGGTGGCGCTGGACCTCGGGGTCGGCCCGCAGCGGGCGGCGCAGGTGCCGGAGACCTTGCTCTACCAGTGGGCGGCGGGCGCCTACGCGCTCTCGTTCTGCACGCTGTTGGCTACCCATCTGGTGCGCGCCCTGCCGGCGCTGGTCAGCCGCATCGCCTTCGCCTCGGTTTGTGCCGACGCCAGCGTCGCGGTCGGCTTGGTCTACATGACCGACGGCCTGCAGAGCGTGTTCCAGTTCGCGATGCCGCTGGCCGTGCTCAATGCGTCACTGGTATTGGCGCGCAACGGCGCCGTGCTGGCGGCCAGCCTGGTGACCGCGGGAATCGCCGCGATGGCTGCCAACGAGGTGGGTTGGCTGACCCTGCCGCGACTGCGCGTCGCGTTCTTGACGGCATTGCCGCCCAGGGCGGTGATGACGGGATTCGAGGCCATGACCGATCTGCTGGTACAGGGCGCAGCCGCCTTTGCCACGGCCTTGCTGTCGTCGCACCTGATGCTGGAGCTCGACCGCGCCCGCAAACGAACCCAGCTGCAGCGCCGCGAACTGGCCACGTTGCGGGTCCGCTACGACGACGTCGTGTCGAGCCTGCCCGATGGGCTGCTGACCGTGGATTCGTCGGCCATCGTGACGTCGGCGAACCCCGCGGCGCTCGACATCCTGGGTGCGTCCGCGGGCGCAGTGGTGGGCTCGCCGCTCGCCGCGCTGGTGCCCGAACTGGGCGAGGCGTTGCGGAGCCCCCCGGGTGAGTGGGAAATCACCCGCGCCGACCCGCGCGCGACCGGCGACACCTCCCGAACCCGCGAGGTCTTGCGGCGCCTCGCCGACGGCACAGCGCAGGTGCTGGCGTGCCGCGTGGCGCCCCTGCGCGACCAGGGCGGCCAGTGGGGCCGGGTGGTCGTGTTGCGCGACGTCACCCTGGCCCGGCAGCGCGAAACCCAACACAAGAGCCGCGAGCGGTTGGCGGCCATCGGCAGCATGGCGACGTCGGTGGCCCACGAAATCCGCAATCCGTTGGCGTCGATCTCCGGGGCCGTGCAGTTGCTCGAATCAGGCCATGAGCTGGGCGACAGCGATCGGCAGTTGATGGCCATCGTGCAGCGCGAGACGTCTCAACTCAACACGTGGATTGGCGATTTCTTGGACTTTGCCCGCCCGCGACCGCTGCAAATGGGTCCGTGTCCATTGTGCGAAATCGCCGAGGAAACCGTGGCCGCCTGCCTGCGCGACCCGCGGGTGGCGAGCGCCGGCACCGAAATCACGCTGGACCTGCCCGGCGACGCCAAGCCGGGCACACCGTGTCAGGTCACGGCCGACGCCGTGCTGGTCCGCCAGACGCTGTGGAACCTCGTGCTCAACGCTTGTCAGGCGGTGCTCGAGGGCGACCGGCGCAAGGTGGTGGTCGGTCTGCGCCGGGTCGGCGAGTCGTGGTTGCTGTCGGTCGACGACTCGGGCCCGGGCATCGACGACGACCAGATCGCCCGGGTGTTCGAACCGTTCTTCACCACCAAGGGCGAAGGCACGGGCATGGGCCTGGCCCTGGTGGAGCGCAACGTGCAGGCCCACCGCGGCAGTGTGCGGGCGACGCGCAGTCCGGCGCTCGGCGGGGCGCGCTTTGAGGTCGTGCTGCCGATGCGACCGCTCGCCGACGAGTTCAGCGACCCGGCGCGGCGGGCATCACGGACGCAGGTGCCGGCGGTGCGGTGACTCAGACAGCCCGTGTGGGTGCGGCAGATGCTTGCCCAGACGGGCAACGCCCCGCGTTGCACCTATCCGCCGATGGCCGACATCGGCTCCCGCGTGTGCACCGCCCCGTCGAAGCGGTGCGCATCGACCTTGCCGTGCAGGGCCGCATGGATGGCCGCCTTGAGGTCGGCGTTGGATGCGCCGCCGCGCAACATGTCGCGCAAGCTCAGGGTGCCCGCCGCCGACAGGCACTCGCGCAAGGTGCCGGTGCTCGACAAGCGTACCCGGTTGCAAAGGCGGCAGAATTTCTCGCTCACCGCCGCGATGAACCCAAGGTGCACCGTGCGGCTCGGTTGCGCGCGGCTGCGACCGATCCAGTGGCGCGCGGGACCACCACCGGGCAGGTGGGTGCGCTCGACCGGCGCGAGGTCCCAGCCGGCGGCGAGGAGGGCGCGGATGTCGGCGACCGGCAGATAGGTGTCGGGGCCCCAGAACTGGTCGACGCCGATCGGCATGTATTCGATCAAGCGCAGGACGAGACCACGGTCGGCAGCAAAGTCGCACAGCGACAGCAGTTCGTCGTCGTTCAGGCCGCGCAGGGCCACGGTGTTGATCTTGGTGTGGACGAAACCCGCAGCCTGCGCCGCCTCCAAGCCGCGCACCACGGCATCGAGCGAACCCTGGCGGGTGACGCGCGCGAACTTGCCGGGGTCCAAGGTGTCGAGCGAGACATTGAGGCGCTGCAAGCCCGCCTTGCGCAGCGGCGCTGCCAGTTCGGCCAGCAGGTGGCCGTTGGTCGTCATCGACAGGTCGTCGATGCCTGCAATGTTGGCCAGTTGGTCGACCAGCCGGACGATGTCGCGGCGCACCAGCGGCTCGCCGCCGGTCAGCCGCACCTTGCGCACGCCGAGCGACACGAACACCCGGACCAGGGTGGCGATCTCGTCGAAATCGAGCAACTCGGGCCGGGGGACCAATTGTGCCCCCTCCGCCGGCATACAGTAGGTGCAGCGGTAGTTGCAGCGGTCGGTGACCGACACCCGCAGGTACTCGACGGTGCGTGCCTGCATATCGACGAGCGAAAACGGGTGGACGCCCCTGGCCGCGCGGTCGGCGCCGCCCAACGAGAGGGCGGCCCCCGGCACGGTCTGGCCGACCGGCGTGCTGCAGCGCGCCTGGACGGTCACGCGGCCGCCTGGGCGGCTGACACCGACGCCGTAGCCCGCAGCAAGCACAGTTCGGCAAGCGCGTTGTCGGCGCAGTGCCTCTCGTGGTAGCGCGCCACGACGCGCGGCCTGCCCGCCTGGACGTCGGCCAGCAGCGCGACGCGCGCCACATGATCCAGCGCGCCGCCCGAATGCTTGTGGACGACGCGCTCTACGCGCTCGGCGCTGCCCTTTGCGATGGCCGACAGCGTGACTTCAAACATGCCCCAGCCCTAGGCCGGTCGCAGCCGGCACCCGCACATTGAAGGGTCCGCGCGCTGGCGTCAACGGTTGGCGTGCGGCTACACTGTCACACTTGTGTGGCCGGCCGCGGGCACGGTCCCGAACGGCGCGGCACAAGGGGACGACATGGCACACTGGCACGCACCGCGGTCGGCCGCAACGATGGTCGCTGTTTTCTTCGCGATCCTCGTTGGTTGCGGAGAAATTCAGGTCAGCGCAGCGCCTGGCGAGGACCTGGCCGTCGCCGTCACCGGAGACGGAGTTGGCGCGGATGCTGCGCCGGGCGACACCGTGCCACCCGATACCATCGGTGCAGACGCCGCCGAAAGCGCCGCCGCCGAGTGCGTGACCGATTTCGACTGCGTGCTGTCGAGCACGGTCAAGGGCAAGAACCCGTGTTCGCCGCCGGTCTGCAACGGCGGCCAATGCGTCACCAAGAAGAAACCCGCCGGCACGGCGTGCATCGACAACACCCTGGCGCCCGGCGAGTGCCAGTCCATGGCCTGCAACGACAGCGGCCTGTGCGATCTGGTGAACAAGAAGGACGGTGCGGTGTGCGGCTTGGGCAGCTGCGGCAAAAAGTGCGAGGTCGGGCTGTGCGTGGCGGCAAGCGCGACCGACTACGACGACAGCAACCCCTGTACCAAGGACTACTGCAACCAGGGCATCGAAGTGGTGCACGAACCGATCACCGATCTGACGGCGTTCTGCGACGACGGCGACGCCTGCAGCGCCAACGACACCTGCCTGCAAGGCGCGTGCAAGGGCCTGCCTGTGCAGTGCGGCGACGGCGTGGAATGCACCAAGGACGCCTGCGACCCCAAGGTCGGCTGCGGTTCCGAACCACAAGACAAGCTGTGCGACGACGGCAACCCATGCACGACGCAGAAGTGCGACAAGAGCCAAGGCTGCGTGCAAAGTGGCGCCGCGGCAGGCGGGTCGTGCGACGACGGCAACCCGTGCACCAAGGACGACAAATGCACGGATCAAGGCACCTGCGGCGGAACTGCGACCTGCGCATGCCAGGCCGACGCCGACTGCAAGCAGGACAACCTGTGCCTGGGTCCACCGTCGTGCGTCAAGGGCCTGTGCGTCAACGACCCGGCCAAGGCGGTGCTGTGCAGTGGGCCCACCGGCAGTTCGTGCCTGGTGCACCACTGCGAGCCCAAGACGGGCACATGCGGCCTGGACCCGGTCGAAGATGGCAAAGGCTGCGACGACGCCAACGCGTGCAGCAGCGTGTCGACCTGCGAAGCCGGCAAGTGCGAAGGACTCTTCGACGTCAAGTGCGACGACAAGAACCCGTGCACCGACGACGTGTGCGGCGCCCAGACCGGGTGCGCGTTCGCGCCCAACGACAACACCTGCGACGACGGCAATGCCTGCACCACCGGCGACGCGTGCAGCAAGGGCGCCTGTACTGGCGCCGCCAAGAACTGCGACGACAACGTGACCTGCACGCTCGACGCCTGCGACGCCAAGACCGGCGCGTGCACCAACGTCGCCACCAACGGCAAGTGCGACGACGGCAACCCGTGCACCGCAGATAGTTGTGACGCCAAGGCCGGCTGCAAGGCCGCCGCCAACGACAGTGGCACCTGCGAGGACGGCGACCCCTGCACGACCAACAAGTGCGCGGCCGGCAAGTGCACGGCGACGCTGGTCTGCCAGTGCAAGGACGACAGCGGCTGCAACGACAACAACCCGTGCACGCTCGACAGTTGCAGCGCCGGCAAGTGCACCAACACCGGCGCGCCGCAGGACGGCAAGGCGTGCGACACCGGCGACAAGTGCCAGTTGGCAGGCAGCGGTGTATGCGCCGCGGGCGTCTGCAAGTCGGGCAACAAGCCCGTCAACTGCACGGCCCCCGGCGCCTGCCAGACCGCGGCGTGCAACCCGGCGACCGGCAAATGCGAGACGGGCAACAAGCCCGACGGAATCAGCTGCGACGCCGACGGCAACGGCTGCACGCAGGCCGACAAGTGCGTCGCGGGCAAGTGCACTGCCGGCAACCCGGCCAACTGCGCCTCGGCCTCGACGGCGTGCGCCGACGGGACCTGCAACTCGACCGGACCCGGCACGTTCGCGTGCAAGCCGACGCCCAAGACCAAAGGCACGGCGTGCGAGGACGGCAAATACTGCACGGGCAGCGACACTTGCGACGGCGGCGGCACCTGCGTGGCCGGCGCGGCGCTGTCGTGCGCGGCGCAAAACGACGCGTGCAATACAGGCACCTGTGACGAAACCAAGAAACAGTGCGTCAAGACCCCCAAGGCCACCAGTGTCGCGTGCGACGACGCCCAATACTGCACCACGGCCGACCACTGCGACGCTGGCGGCAAGTGCGTCGGTGGCGGCACCCTGAACTGCCCCGGAGGCAATTGCCAGGTCGGCGCATGCGACGAGGCCAACGACAACTGCGGCACCAAGCCGGCGGCCAGCGGCACCGCGTGCACCGACAACAGCGTGTGCACGGCCACCGACACCTGCGACGCAGCCGGCGTCTGCAAGGGCGGTGCGCCGCTGGCCTGCGACGACAAGAACCCGTGCACCAAGGACGCCTGCGACGCCGCCAAGGGCTGCACCTACACACCGGTCGGCGGCACGGCCTGCGACGACGGCAACGCCTGCACCACCGGAGACAAATGTGACGCCACCGGCAAGTGCCAGGCGGGCACCTTCACCTGCCAGTGCACGACCGACAGCGGCTGCAACGACGGCAACGCCTGCACCACCGACAAGTGCGCGAGCAACAAGTGCAGCAACACCATCACCGCGGGCACCGCGTGCGACGACAAGAATCCCTGCACCTTGGCCAGCGCCTGCGATGCCGCCGGCGCCTGTGTGCCCGACGCCACCAAGCCGTACGACTGCTCGGCCAGCAGCGACGCCTGCAACAGCGGCAGTTGCTATGACAATGCCGGGGTGGCGGCGTGCAAGAAGGTGCCCAAGGCGAACACCACCGCCTGCGAGGACGGCCTGTTCTGCACCAGCGGCGACAAGTGCGACGGCGCCGGCAAGTGCGCTGGCGGACCGCCGCCGACCTGCGGCAAGCCGGCGACCTGCTACCAGGCCGTGTGCACCGAGGCCGCCAAGGGCTGCACCAGCCAGCCGCTGACCAAGGGCACGGCGTGCAGCGACGGCAACGCCTGCACCAGCGGCGACAACTGCGACGGCGCCGGCAAGTGCGCAGCCGGATCGGCCCTGCCCGACTTCGCGCTCTGCGACGACGGCAACGCGACCACCAGCGGCGACTTCTGCTACAAGCAGGCGTGTGCGGGCTTTGCCCAGTACCCGGGCCCGGTCGGGCCGACGGCGTCCGTCAAATACCTGGCGACCCCGGCCGGATACCAGTCGGTGTCGCTGGCCGAAGCCAAGCTCGACGCCAACCAGACCGGCGCGTGGGGGGTGTTCGCGCACAACGGCACGGTCGTCAAGCAGACGGCCAGCCTGGGCACGGCAGTGCCGCCGTTTGCCGACCTGGCCAGCCAGGTCATCGTCGGCAGTTCAAGCCAGGTGTGGTTCTATGCGCAGGGCGGCACGGGGTGGGCAGCATCCAACGCCTTGGGTTCCAACCTCAAGAGCGTGTTCTCGCCGGGAGCGGACTGGACGGCGGTCGACACCTACCTCAGTGGGACGAATTTGTACGTTGGCCTGGTCGGATTCTCACCCAACCTCAATGGCAGCGTGACCGCGCAGTGCACGGTGGACGCCACGGGCAAGACCAGCTCGTGCGTCATCAAGACCTTTTCATCGACGTTGCGCTTCTTTGACTCGTACATCCGCACCCACCTGGGCTGCCTGTCGGGGTGCTCCGCCGCGCCGATGCACAATGCCCTGGCGCTCGTGCAGGGCAGCACGGCCGGCGTGTACCAAGCGCTCAACGCCTACGAAACGTCGTCGTGGGGCGGCACCTACACGACCTACGCCGGGCCGGCCTACGCCGCCAGCACCAACACCATGGCCGGCCTGTGGCGGGCGAGCACCTCGATTCTGACGCCACAGACCGGCAGCACCGTGCGCTGGTTGGTCGGCCCGGCTGGCGCGGTCGGGTATGAAAAGGTGGGGACCAGCGGCATCAGCAGCGCCATCGTCACCAAGGCCACCCAGAGCAACTACTACTTCACGGCCGTGCTCAAGGTTGGCGGCTACACCCTCTTGTATGGCACCCGGCCCGACCCAGCCAACGGGGCGTCGCGCCAGCCTGTGTTCCTGGCCCACCAAGAGGTCGCCAACACCCAGAGCGGCACCGCGTACTGGACCGAAATCGCCCTGGACACGCCGAGCTACGACAAGCTGACCTGCTTTGCGAACTACCCGAGCAGCACCGGCGCGACCCTCGGTCCAGACGCCATTGTCGGGTTCCTCAATACGTGCAGCACTGGCGGCAAGGGCGGTACGGCGAGCTTGCGCAGCACGGTGATGTTCCGCCGCGGGTTGTAGCGGCGTTGTTCGCGGGACGCCCAACGTGTTGCGTCCCAAAACCAACCGGCACCGCCATCCCGTTTTCGATGGCAATCGCTGCCGTTGTGCGCCGGCCCGTTTCGTTTCATTGTGTTGAAGCCCGCGGACGCATCAAGGGATCCCTCGCTGCGCTCGCTGTTCCGCCCTTGACGCGGCCGCGGGCTTCCATTCGAGCCCGCACCGGCAACGGGCCGGGAGGCCCTGGGCCTGCCAACGTGGACGGGACGGCGGCGAAATTCTCTGACAAAGGGCTTGCACTGTTGCAACCCCTGGACAGCGCCCGATGCGACGTGCGGCTGTGACCTGCTGAAACGGGAGTTCACCGTCATCGACGGACGCCATGTCATCTGTAAGGGCCCGGAAATGATTTACTCAATCATTTCTTGGGCCCGTTTGCTTGCTCAGTGGGTCGCCAGCTCGCGGACCAAGGGTCCGACTCGCGGCTCCGTCCTGATGTGAGAGTGATCGACTTATTGTTTTCCAGTCCCTAAACACCCTCCACGAGGGTGTGGCCGAATCACGTTCGTTGCCGGGTCCAAGAGCCTGCAGGCGGATCGCGACCGCGCCCGGAGCGACCGACCGAGGCAAAATTGCGGTGCGCCGACCGAGCCAGCAGCACACCCTTTCGGACGGGGAGGACGCGAGCAGCGAGAAGCCCGGGATCTTCGGCCGTGTCGGGGCGGGGTCTTGGCCACACCGGCCTACAAAACGTAGCGCGCCTGCCACGCCAGCCAGCCCAGCAGCTTGCGCCACCAGGGTCGCGACCGCGCCTTCGCCAACGTCCAGGGCTCGGCCTGCGCCCACCACTGCTCGAACGCGGCACGCAGCGGTGCGCAATCGCCCTGGCCGACCACGTTGGCCTCCAGGTTGCGGTGCAGCGACAGCCGGTCCATGTTGGCCGAACCGACCGTCCACCAGGCGTCGCCGTCCACCACCCCGAACTTGGCGTGCAACATCGTGTGGGTGACCAACCGCACCTCGGCGCCGTGGCGCAGGAACCGCGACAGGCCGTGTTCCATGGCGAGGCCGGCCACCCGCACGTCGTTGACGCGAAAGGCCGGCAAGAGGATGCGCACCCGCACTGCGCGCCGCGAGGCAGCCAGCAACGCCAGGCGCAGACGCCGGCCAGGCAGGAAGTAGGCGTTGGCCAGACAGATGTCGCGCTGGGCGGCGCGCACGGCAGCGGCATAGGCGCTGTTGGCGAGCCCGGTGCGCAACGCGCCGTGGTTGACCGCCAAGGCCGCGCGCGTTGGTCCACAGGGCGCGCAGGGGATGGCCGGGGGCGGGGCGGCTGCGTGGGGGCGATGGGCGGTCCTGGCCGCGGCGGCCAAGCGCCGGCCCGGGCGGTCCTTGGCGGGCGTCAGGTCCCAGAGCCAATCCCTGCGGTGCCCGGCGCGCATCCGACCTTGCCAATCGGCGCGCAGCAGCGCCGCCACGTCGTGGACCAGGGGGCCGCGGACGAGCAACCCCGCATCGAGCCAGCGGCCGGTCAATACGCCATCGGGCGCAAAATAGGCGTCGCCGACGTTGCGACCGCCGACCAGCGCCACTTCGTCGTCCATGCAGAACACCTTGCGATGGTTGCGACGCATCCAGTAGCGCCACGGCACGCCGATCCGCAGCGGACCGAACACGCGCAAAAGCACGCCAGCGCCTACCAGGTCGGCCAGTTGGCGCTCCGCCGTTGTGGCCGACCCCAGACCATCGAGGACCAGACGGACGACCACGCCGCGCCCCCGAGCCCGCACCAGCGCGGCCACGAACGCGTCGCCGACCGCGTCGGCGTGCAGGCAATACAGTTGACCGTCGATGACACGGCGCGCGCCATCCAGCGCGGCCAAGGTGGCCTGCCAAGCGTGGCCGGCGTCGAGCAGGAACTCGACGAGGTGACCCGCCTGCACAGTGCGGTCAGGGGCGCGGTCGTGCGAGGTCATGGGCGCTGGCGGTACCTCGCCCCGAGGGGCGCGGGTCCAGCAATTCGCCGGCCCCGACGATTGCCGGTGGTGCGCAACCCGCGGGCACGATCGTTGACCGCGTCGGCCGGGTCGGCGGCGGATGCGCCAACCGCGGCGGCGGCGGATGCGGCGACACCGCGCGCGGGACGCGCGAGGCCTGCCGCGGGCGCGGCGATCATGCGGGTACCGGAGGCGCGGGCGGAGTCGCCGCGGGCGGTTCCGCGGACTGCGGCACGGTTTCGCTCGCAGACTGGCGCGCCGGCAACAGGCATACGAACCCGCCGATGAGCATCACCACAGCCCCAAGCCATAGCAGTCCGACGAACGGGAAGACGACTGCCAGCAGACTCACATGGCGCTGGCCCTGTGCCGGCCGCATCGCCAAATACAGGTCGTGCAGGATCGCCGATTCGATGGCAACTTCGGTGGTCGGCGACTGGTGCTTCTGGTAGTTGCGCACTTCGGGCACCAGCATCAGGCCGCTGCCAGCAAGCACCAGGTCGACGCAAACCTTGCCTTGCGGCGCCTGGACGCGCCCGTTGACACCGATCCACTCGACGCCCGGCAGCGCTTCGCCGCCGAGCCACGCCACGAACTGCTGCCGGTCCGCGTCGCTTGCAAACACCACATCGAACTCTGGCTTGCCAGGCGTCGTGCGCACCTGCACGGCAAACGGCGCCGCGTCTTTGGCCCACGCCTTGAGTTCGGCGATCGCCCGCATCAGCGCCTGCGGCGACGCCTGGACCACCGGCTGGAACGGCGGAGCGATGGTCATCACCAGCGCATGGCTGCCTGCCGGCCCCACCTCGTGAACCGCCAGGCGCGCGGCGAGCCGGCCCACCTGGAAGCGCGACACCAGTGCCCTGCCCCGATCGTCAGGCAACGTCGCGGCGATGGTGGCCCCGCCCGGCTGCGCAGTGCCCGCGACGCCGAGCAACGCCCTCGCGCGGTCGAGCAACTCGGCCGGCAGCGGTTCGCCGCGGTCGCGCACCAGCATGCGCGCCTGGGCGGAAGCGTAGGCTCCGTCGGCCTCCCAGTGTTCTCGGCCGCCGGCATAGGTGATCGTGTAGCCGCCGACATCGAGCGACTCGCCGGGCACCAGCGCCACCTCGGGCTGGTAGGTCCGAAACGCGTTGCCCGTGAACGCCAAGAAGCACAGCACAACGCCCAGGTGCACGACGTATCCGCCGTAGCGCCGCTTGTTGCGCAACGTCAGCATCGCCAGGGCCAACGGATACGGTTCGCTGTGCAGGCGTTGGCGGGCCCGGGCGCCGACGTGGAACTCACCGCCAATGGTCCACACCACGAAGAGGGCAAACCACACGCAGGTGGCGCCCCAGAACTCCGTCATCCCCAGGGCGTCCAGGGTGTCGCGCAGACCCTGGCCGATCGGGACGCCCTGCCACGCGTGCGCCTGCCATGCGGTCCGCAGCATCCAGCCCACCGCCGCCGCAAGGGTCAAAAGCGACGACGCAACCAGCGGTCGCCGGAAATTCTGCTCGAAGTTCTTGCGGCTCGCCCGCCGCCACGAAATCAGCGGCCCGATGCCGGTCAGCAGCAAAAGCACCAACCCCAGCGGCGTCATCACCCGATTGAACCACGGCTCGCCCAACTGCACCTTGCCCTGCAACGGGTCGAGTTCGATCCCGACCGGGCGCAACAAGCCAGCCAGGCCGTTGTACAAATCCTGTACCGGCTGCGCTTCGCTGATCTGGCCGAACACGGTGCCCCACAGCACCACGAAAGCGCAGCCGACCAGCAGAACGTTGTTGAGCACAAAGAACGACTCGCGGCTCCACGCCGAATCCAGGTCGGCCTCGGCCCGCAGCGACCGCCACCGCCAGCCGATCGATGCGGCAGCCACGGCGATGATGCCCGCCATGTACCACAAGAAATAGGTGGCCAACGTCGAATCGGCGAAGGCGTGCACCGAGTCGATGAGCTGCGAACGGGTCAGAAACGTGCCGAAGATGGTGAGCAAGAACGTCAGGCACACCAGCACGACATTCCAGCGCTTGAGCATGTTGCGGCGTTCTTGGATCATGACCGAGTGCAGGAAGGCCGTGGCTGTGAACCACGGAATCAGCCCGGCGTTCTCCACCGGATCCCACATCCAAAAGCCGCCCCAGCCCAGTTCGGTGTAGGCCCAAGCGCCGCCCAAGATGAGGCCCAGGCTCAGGAAAAGCCACGACACCAGGGTCCATTTGCGGGTGTCGCGCAACCACTGGCTGTCCAGATCGCCCGTCCACAGCGCAGCCATGCCGAACGCGAAGGGCACCGTAAAGGCGATGTAGCCGGTCAGCAAGCTCGGCGGGTGGATGGCCATCAGCGGGTTTTGCAGCAGGGGGTTCATGCCCTTGCCGTCGTCGGGACCAGACGCGGCGGTGAACGTCTCAAACGGGCTGGATTCGAACGCCATCAGAAGGCAAAAGAAGAACACGGCGAAACTGAGCACTGCGGTCACATAGCCCAAGAAGCGCGGCGATTGGGTGCGGTTGGTCCACACCGCCCAGGCCGAGAACGCCGCGAGCGACGTGCCCCAAAAGAGCAGCGCTCCCTTCTCGCCGCCCCAGAAGCCGGCGATGAGGTAGGCGAGCGGCATGTCCACGTCGGTGTACGCGGCAATGTAGCGATTGCGGAAATCGTGGGTCAGCAGCCCGTGCAAGAGGCACGCGTCCATGGCCACGAACAGCAGCAAGATGGCCAACAGCCCGTGGCGCGCGGCGCCGAGCGGTCCCAGTCGTCCGACGATGGCCCCGCCCAGGGCCAGCAGCGCGTTGCCCAGCGTGGCCAGGAAGGCGGCGTAAAGCAGCGCGGTGCCAATCTCGTGCATCAGTTCGTCCGCGTGCCGGCCCCAAGGCGACGTGCGCGGCAGCCTACGCCAAATGGCCGCCAGCGGCCACGGACGCCGCGCAATCGGCTACGGAATCCAGCGTTTCCACGCGTCGGCCGGCGCAAAGCGGTAGGCGAGGCACTCGGCGATCAAACGGGCCGCGGCGACCTCCGAGACGTTCTGGCCAGCGATCGGGCACAGTTCGTTGACGTCGAGCGCAATGACGTCGCGCTGGCGAAAGACCTCGCGCAACAGCGCCGTGCCCTGCGACCACGACAGCCCGCCCGGTTCTGGCGTGCCGACGGCGGGGATGACGCTCGGGTCGAAGCCGTCGAGGTCCACGGTCACGAACACCCGCGGACCCAGCCGGTCCACGGCGGCCTGGACCCACTGTTTGGTGGGCGTTTCATGGACATCGCGCGCAAAGAACGGCCGCATGCCGTGGTCGTCGAGGTAGGCCTGCTCGTCCTGGCAAACGTTGCGGATCCCGACCTGGACCAGCGATCCTGGCCCGTCGCCACCGGCCGCCGCAAGCAGTTCGGCCATGCGCCGCATCACGCAGGCGTGGTTCCACGGTGTGTCCTCCCACTGGTCGCGCAGGTCGAGGTGGGCGTCGATCTGCAGCACCGAAAAAGGCCCAAACTTGCGGGCCAGCGCCGCGCACACGCCGACCGACACCGTGTGCTCTCCGCCCAACGTCACCAGGAACTTGTCAAAGCTGAGGGCGTGGTCGCAGGCTTGGGCAATGCGCGCAATGTGCTCCCGGGGACCGGCCATGTGCGGGTGGACGTCGTCCAGGGTGGCGATGCCGACTTCGGCGGGATCGAAGCGCAAATGGCTGTGAAAGAAATCGATCCACCACGACGCCTGCAGGATGCGCCCCGGTCCCTCGCGCATGCCGCCGCGGGCACTGCACGTGCTGTCGTAGGGCAGCGGCACGACCGCTACCCTCGCCGTGTCGAACGCGCACGCCTGGGCGTCGAGCCGACCAAAATTGGCGCCGCCGTCATAGCAGCGCGGCCGAACGGCAGGGTCGAGGGGCTGCCAGTCGATGGCCGGCGTGATCGGGGACGCCGGGCTCACAGTTCGGCGACCTTGGCCTGGTATTGCTGCTGGCTGATGCGACCGGCCTTGGCATCCTCGGCCAACTGCCGCAGGCGGTCCTGAGCCAGTTGCTGTTTGGCCGCGATCTCGCCCTGGTGGGACTCGAATTCTGCCTTGCCTTCCTTTTCGGCCGACCGGAACGCCGCAACAAAGACCGACGGGTCGTCCTTGGCGCCGTTGGCAAAATACTGGTTGGCGACCTTGCCCAAGGCCCAGGTGGCGGCGAATGAGGTGGTGGCACCGACTGCGCTGCCCCAGCCCGGCACCAGCTTGGCGAAGTTGTTGACGGCCAGTCGAGCGCCGGTGCCGAGGCCGAGGCCGTAGAGCAAGGATTTCGCCGCGCTCTGGTCGACCTTGTGCCCCCAGTACTGGCCGATGTCGCGCACGAGCTTGACCTGAACGCCGATGACCGCGAGGTCGGTCAAAAGTGCGAGGCCCGGCACCGGGAAGGCGCCGAGGATCGCCGAGAGGATGCTGTACTTGAGCGTGTCTTCGCGAATCTCGGCGTCGCGCTTGGCCGGGTCGGCGATGGGCTCGATGCTGCTCGGCAACACGGTGTCGCGGGCCTCGTTGTACAGGCGGTGCAGGCCGTTGACCTTGGTGTCCTCGATGCCGAGCACGGTCTGGGCGCGGTCGAGCACCACCTGTTCCATGGGCACGCACTGGCCGTCGGCCCACGCCATGGCGTACATCGCGCCCCAGGCGTGCTCCCTGGCTTCGTCGGTGTCGAGCAGCTTGAACTGCGCCTCGATGTCCACGGGTTGGGCGATCAGTTGATCGACGCTCAGGCCGCCCAGTGGCAGCGCCGACAGCGCAGCCTCAAGCTGTGCCCGCTCTTCGGGGGCCAGTTCGTCGTCGGCTTTGGCCACCGCGACGACCAACCGAAGTGCGGCGACGGCATGGGTTTCGGTCAGGGCCATGGCGGGGTCCTTGGGCGCAGCGTGCGCCGGTCGGCTTTGATAGGCGGGCGCGCAGGGCCTGTCAAGCGCCGTCGCTGGCGCAAAAAAGCCTCCGGCCCGCAACCCCGGGCGAGCCAGGGATTGCGGGCCGGCTTGTTCGCTGGCCGTTGGTCAAGCGCAGGCCTGACCGACGCGGAACACTACTTGCAGCTGGTCGGCGTGCAGGTCTTGAGCGCAGTCGCCTTGCCCGTCCAGTCCTTCTGGGCTTCGCACTTGCCGCCGCCGTCGGTCTTGGCGCAATCGGCGTCGGTCTCGCACGGCGGGGCGCAGCGGCCGAACTCGGCCTTGGCGTCCGGCCAGGTGCACAGGTTGCCGGTCGCGCACTGGTAGTCGTACGCGCACGGGATGCACGACTTCTTCTTGAGGCACATCGGCGCCTTGGCCGACATCTTGGGGTCCTTGCGCGCGACCAGCAGGTGCTCGGTGTCGCAGAACATGCCGTCGTTGCTGCCGCAGGTGGCGTTGTCCTTGCACAGCGCGCTGCAGTAGCCCTTGTTGGAAGCCGAATCTGGCATGCAAAGGCCCGAGATGCACTCCTCGGCATCGCCCTGCGCCGGATTGGGATTGCACGACTCACCGACTTTCTTGGTCGGGTTCGGGTCGTTTTGCGGGTTGTTCTTGACGTTGCGGCAGCGGAAGTCGGCCACCGCCGGCTTGTCTGGACCGGTCATGATCGGAATCGCCGCGCACGCCTCGTTGGCCCCCGAGCACTTGAAGTCGCTGCTGCAGTCCGAAAGGCTGGAGTTGGCGACGTCGGGCAGGCACACCGGAATGTACAGGTTGTCGAGCGGACTGGCGGTGCCGTTGTGGCCCCACAGGATGCCCTGGCAGTACGCCTTGGCCTGCTGGTTGTTGTAGCCGGTGAAGGTCATCGACGCCGGGCAATCGCCTTTGGCGTTGCAGAAATCGGTGCACCAACCGGGCTGCGTCTTGCCCTGGTTGTCCTGGGTGCCGAGGCAGATGCCCGACTTGCACGACTTGCCGTTCGACGGGCCGCATTGGGCGCCCGGGTCGCCGAAGCCCTGCTCGGGCTCGATGCACAGGCCGCTGATGGTGTACTTGTATTCGGCGGTACCGGTGGCCGGCTTGGGCAACTCGATTTCGTAGGGGCGGCAGTATTTGGCCTTGGCCTCAGCCTTGCAATCGCTTTGGCCCAGACACGCATTGGTCGCCCCCGGCATCGGCGTGCACACCTTGAGGCCGGTGAACACGTCGTACTTCTTGTCCTGCGGGTCGCTGGTGTCGAGCGGAATCTCAAAGACGCCGCACTTGCTGTTCTTCGGGCAGTCCTTGTCGGCTTTGCAGTGGCCTTCGCAGGTGGCATTGACGCACCAGTACTTGTTCTCACAGGGCTTGAGCGTGACGTCGTCGTCGTTGGGGAAATCGTCGCACGGCTCGCCCTTTTTGGCGGTGTTCGGCGCCTTCTTGACGCACGCCGACTCTTCCCAACTCGGCATCTTGACCTTGGCCGGATCCTTGGGGTCAGGGTCGCCGTCCTGGCTCTTGACGCCATTGTACTGGGTC
>VGRO01000118.1 GCA_016875335.1 Deltaproteobacteria bacterium
GGGGGCTCGCAGCCCCCTCGCGCGCCCATGCGCGCTCACCCCCGCGTCCGGCCGCAGCCGCGGCCGGAAGTACCTCGGCCCGGTTGCGCGCCGGAACCCGGCGCGAACTTCGGGCCTGAGGTACTAGCGCGGAAGGTCCACGCACCGTGGCCCAGTTTGCCGCCTGTCCCACGTCGCGCCTACACTGTCCCCGCCGCGGCCTGACGCGCGCAGCCAACCCCCGATGCCGCAAGCTCCTGCGCCCCTGCCGTCCCCTTGGGCGCGGCTGCCGTTCGCTGTCGTGTTGCTCGCCCTGCCGCTCACCTGGCGCTGGGCCGGATGGTGGCTGCGCGACGCCTTCGCCGACCCGCGACGGAGCCTGCGCGACGTCGTCAAGGGTAACGCCTGGGACCTCAGCATCGGCGTTGCGGCGCTGGCGTTGGTGCTCGCCGCGGGGCAGTTGCGCGGGCGCTGGCACCTTGCGGCGCGGGCGGTGCTTGTTGCCGCGGCCGTCGGCAGCCAGTTCGTGCGCTGCATCGACACGTCGCAGTGCTACCTGGGGCACACCCACTTCACCGCCGATTCGTTCATGTTCTGGGACACCGACTGGATCGCCGGGCGCCGCGATGCGCCGGTGCTCGGGTTGGCCGCCGGCTTTTTCGCGTCGGCGGTCTTTGCGATCTGGGCGGTGGTGCGTCTGTCGCGACGCTGGCCGGCGCGGTGGCGGCCGTGGGCATGGTGTGCGGCGGGCCTGACGCTGCTGCCCGCGGCGTGGGCGCTGCGCGACGGCGTCCGCTATCCCGCACATGCCTATTCGCTGCGGTTGGTGGCCGAGGTCAACTTCGCCCAGCAGCTCGACGTGTGGCTCAACCCGCCCAAGATCGACACCGCCGCCCTGGTGCACCTTCCGCGCGAGCGTGCGGACCGGTTCGTGCGCGCTGGGCTCATGCCGCAGACGCCGCTTTTCCCCGAGTACCCGCTGTCGCGCGCTGGGCTCGACGAACCGCCCCTGCCGCTGCCCCGCAAGCCGGGGGTCGCCGCCGACGCCCGGCCAAACGTGGTCCTGACCATGGTCGAGAGCCTGAGCCGGACGTTCGTCCACGAGCTGTCGGGGCACTACCGCGGACTGATGCCCAAGGTCAGCGCCCTTGCCCGCCAGTCGACGGCCATCGACGGCTACCGCAATACCACCGCTCCGACCATCGCTGGGCTCATCCTCACGCTCTGCAGTTTGCACGCGCCGAGCCACCCGCGGGACCTGCAGCCCGGCCAGCGCATGGACCGCAACACGCCGTTCGTGTGCATGCCCGACGTGCTGCGCCAAGCCGGCTACCGCACGGTGTTCGTGCAGACCACGGCGCTCGAAGCCATGGGCATCGAAGCCTTCTTGCGCACCCACGGGTTCGACGAGGTCATCGGCCGGCCGCAGGTGCGGGAGAAACGGCCTGGCCGGCCCGAGGGTCCGTTTGGTCCGCACGACGACACGCTGGTCGACGTCGCCATCGACGTGCTGCGCACGCTGGAGGCGGAGCGCGCCAAGGATGGCCGGCCGTTCCTATTGGTGGTGCTCACCATCGACACCCACGAGCCCGGCATGGCGCCCGCCCGCTGCCAGGTGCCGCCGACCGTGACCGACGCCCCCGCCGAGGCCGGGCCGCGCAAAGTCCTGGCGGCATTCCACTGCACCGACGACCAGTTGGGGCGCTGGCACGCGTTCCTGGCCGAGCCGCCGCGCGCAAAAGACACGCTGTGGATGCTGACGGGCGACCACAGCGTGTTGAACACCTTGAACACCCGGCCGCTTTTTCGCGGGCCTGGCGACGGCATCGCCTGCTCGCCCGGGGTATGGCTCATCGGCGACCCGCTGCACGACCTGCCGCCCCGGCCCCAGGTGGTCAGCGGATCGCAGGATGTCGCGCCGACGTTGCTGCACCTGCTGGGGCTGCACACGACCGAGACCACCATGACCGGCCACAGCGTGTTCGGGCGGCGGCCGCAGTTTCCGTTGGTGCTCGGCCGCGTGGGCGGGCGCACTGCGTTCGTGCAATGGGGCGCGCACCACGCCGAGCTGTCGGCCGACGAATTGCGGCAGCGCTGCGCGGGCAAAGAAGCGCTCCTGGGCGTGGGCGTGGCCGATCCGCCGGATTTCGACGCATGCGATTTCGCCGCGTGGCTGGGCTGGCAGGATGGCCTTTGGGACGCCAAGCGGCTGTTTCCGCAGGCGCGCTACAAGGGCGACGCCTTCGCCGACAAGCGGCGGTTGGATGCTGAGGCGACGTTGGATTGGTAGCCCGCCACATTGCTGGTTTTCGGGTGGGCTCAAGGGCCAGAAACGCCTTGACATCCGCGCCGATCAATCGCAGTATCACGATCACGCGGCCACCTGCGACCGGCCGGGCTGCGACCCGCGCAGTCCGTGCGCGCCAATTCGACGACCGCGCAGCCTGTGCGCGCCAATTTGACGACGGACCGCAGTTGGCGGCGTCAAGCGCTGCCTGAGTTTCCGCGCGACCAGGCGAGACCCAGTTTGCGCCTTTGCGACCCAAGGACGTTTCCGATGCACTACGCGACCGTTGGCCTTGCGGCTTTTTCTGCCTTGGCCTTGCTTTGCAGTTCATCCGTTGCCTTCGCCGCGCCAAGCACGCTGGCCGTAGAGGGTGCGTTGCAGTCGGCGGGTGGCGGCCCTGCCGCGGACGGTGGCTTTGAGTTCAACGTTAGCCTTTACGCGTCCGATACCGGCGGCACTGCCGGTTGGCAAGAGAAAGCGCTGGTGGCCGTGGTCAAGGACGGCCTTTTCCGGCTCACCCTCGGCCAAATCAAGCCGTTGGACGGAAAGATCGTCAGCGAGAATCCGTATATCGGCATCAGCGTCGGCCAAGAGCCCGAGCTGCCGCGGCGGCCGCTGCACTCTGTGGCCTTTGCCCTGCGGGCGGCAAGCGCCGAAACCGTGCAATGTTCCGGCTGCATCGGCGTAGCCCAGATCGACGCGAAGCTATTGCAAGGGTTGGTAAAGCAAACGGATTTGTCGAGCTACGTGCTGGCAGCTCAGCTCGCTTCGGTTGCGCAGTCGGGCAGCTACAGCGACCTCAAGGGCACACCGGACCTCAGTGTCTTCGCCAAGAAGGCCGACTTGGCCGACGTCGCCAAGACGGGTGTGTACGGCGACCTCAGCGGGCAACCGACGTTGGCCAAGGTCGGTACGGCCTGCGGCACGGGTCTTTTCGTGCACGGCTTGAACGCCGATGGCAGCCTGCAATGCGCAGCGCCGCTCGCCTGCAAGGGCTGCGTGGGCAAGGACCAACTCGCCGCGGACGTCGCTGCGGCCTTCCTGAGCACCGGCGGCGGAGTCGTCAAGGGCGCGCTGGCGGTCGACGGCAAGCTGCAGCTCGGCAAGTCGGCCATCGAGGGCGGCGCCTTTGCCGCTGTCGACGTCACCAAAGCGGCTTGCGACCCATCGGTGGCAGGCCAGGTAGTGCTCGATGTGACGACCAAGCGCCTGTTTCTATGCGACGGCGCCGCGTTTGTGCGCATCATGACTTGCCAGGCCAAGTGCAAGGCCGCCAATCAGGTGCCGTGCGGTCAGCCGGTCGTCAGCGACTGCGGGGAAGCCGCAGGTTGCTCTGGCGTCGGCACCCTGTGCGACAGCGGCGCGGTCTGCGAGGCCGGCACTTGCAAGGGGTACGGGCAGGTGCCCGCCGCGGCCGGCAAGTCCTGCAAAGACATCCTCGCCAAGGTGCAAGGCGCCAAAGATGGCCTGTACTACGTCAATGTCGGCGCAGGCCCTGTGCAGGTGCTGTGCGACATGACCAGCGATGGCGGCGCCGGTTACACCCTGCCGACAGGCTTCGCGACCGACGGCAACTTGATCCGCTACTACGACTTCGCGCAGAAGAAGAATTTCGACTTCAAGAAAAACCAGCACTTGAGCATCGCTGACGGCTTCTACAACGCCACCAAGGGCCTGAACCTGGACAAGCTCGGCACCGGTGGCGCGGCGCTGCCCTACGCACCCAACCGCACGCTGGTCATCAAGGCGCGCCGCGAGTTCGGTCTCAGCGGTACCCAAGGTATGGTGTTCTCGACCAATGTCGGCGGCCAGAACGACGACGGCATCACCATCGCCAACGACGGCATCGGCACCCGCACCCACGGCGACGGGTTCCAGCTTTTGGGAGCCAAAGTGAGCAGCATCTTGCCGTCGACCACCAGCGCCAAGACGTTCGCCATGAAGATCGCCAGCAACGGCGCCACCTTCTACACCGGGACTGTGCGCCTCGACCCGCAGGACGTCGGCATCGGCGGCAACTACGATTCTTGTCAGGTCGACGCGTTCGTGCTTGGCGTCAACCAATTCAACTACGACCCTTGGGACAACGGCGCCTTCTATATTGAGCGCCTGATGGTCTTCAACGCTGAGCTGACGGATCAGCAGACCCAGGCGTATGTGCAGGCTTTGGATGGGTTTTGAGCACGTGTTGGGGCGGATCTGATCTTGTGCGGTGCCGTACGGTGCCTCCCCTACGCGCATCAAGCCTTCCGCCCCGAGTCCGCCCATGCCCACAGCCCCCATCGACACCGCGCGCTGTGCCCTGGGCCTGTGGGACGGCCACGACGCTGGAGCCGCGCTGGTTGTTGAAGGCCGCGTCGTCGCCGCGGTCAGCGAAGAACGACTGATGCGCACCAAGCGCCAAGCCGGCTTTCCGCGCCGCGCCGTGGTCGAGGTGTTGCGGTTGGCTGGCCTCGGCCCCTCGCAGGTACAAGCCATCGGTATTGCTGGACAATATGGCCGGGCGCCGGCGCGCCTCCTGGACGAGCGCTACGCCAGCCTGGATCCCCGGGAAATCGATCCGTTGGACTGGTCCTCGCGGTTGTTTGCGCAGTACCAGCACACGGTCGCCGGGCTACCCGGCGTGCGCGCAGTCGAGCGTTTGGTTGGGGTGCGCGCGCTCAGCCATTCCCTCGCGGAGTGCGGTCTGGGCGCTGCACCCGTACGGGCCTGGGACCACCATCTGTGCCACGCCTTGGGCGCAGCGGCGCGCGGCCCGCTGCCAGCGCTGGTCATGACCGCGGATGGGTATGGCGATGGGCTCAGCGCCGCTGTGTGGCGGGCCACGGCGCGCGGACCGGCTGGCCTACAGCGGCTCGCGACCTATGGGCCGTCGTCGTCGCTGGCGTTGCTTTACGGTGCAGCCACGCGCGTGCTGGGCTTTGCAGAGGGCGAGGAAGGCAAGGTCACCGGGCTCGCCGCTGCGGGCGACGCTATGCGGTCCGGATCAGCGGGCGTCGGCCAGTGGGTGCGGAGCGAGGCCGGACAAGTGCGCGTCGATCTGCCTGCGGCCGTCGCAACCCTGCGCAAGGCGATTGCCGCGGGTGCGCAGCGCTCGGATGTGGCCGCAGACGTCCAGCGCGCAGTGCAGGCGGCGACCGTGCGCTGGGTGCAGCACTGGCTGGGTACCACCGGCCTTGTGCACCTCGCCGTCGCAGGCGGTCTTTTCGCCAACGTCAGCATCAACGGCGCGTTGCTCGACAGCGGCTGCGCCACCCTGACCGTGTGCCCTGCCATGGGCGACCAGGGCCTGTGTGTGGGCGCGGCCCTTGCAAGCGCAGGGAGTCTGGCGGATCAACCGTGGTCCTCGCTTCGGCTTGGAACGGACATCGCTGCGGGCGCTGGGCCCGATCCCGAGGTGGTGGCAGAGGCGTTGGCCGGCGGCGAAGTCTGGGGCATCGCCCGAGGTCCGATGGAGTTTGGCCCGCGGGCCTTGGGCGGGCGATCCATCTTGTGCGACCCACGCCAACGCCGCGCAGTGGACGATCTCAATGCGCGTCTGGGTCGCGACACCTTCATGCCGCTTGGGCCAGTGCTGCCGGTCGAAGCCTGGCCCGCGATGACGCCCGTACCATGGTCGCGGATGCCGGCGAGCGCAGCGGACATGACTGTCGCGGTGCCGGTGCGCCCCGCTTTCGCGGAGTTGGCGCCGGCCGTGGTGCATCTGGACAGCACCGCGCGGCCCCAAGCCGTCGACCCTTCCGTCGACCCTTGGCTGCATACGGTGCTGGTTTCGTTCGCTGCGCGCACGGGCTGCCCGGCGTTGGTCAACACCAGCTTCAACCGCCACGGCGAGCCGATCGTGTGTACGGGTGACGAGGCGCGGGCCACCGCCAGGGCAACGCGGCTGGATGCGGTCGTCGTTGGCGACGCAGTAGAACGGTTGGCCGCTCGGTCCTGAGCCCACCCACAGTCGATGCTCGGCCCAGCGTCAAACTGGCTCCCGGACTGCATACAAAAACGCGACATCTCGCCCAAAAACGCGACGGGGACCGCCAGCACCCGGCCAGCGATCCCCGCGCATCGTCACCGAAGCCGAACTATTCGTCGCAGGCGTTCAGGGGGTCCTGGCCGCACTGCAGGAAGCCCATCAGCGTGGCCTGTCCGGCCGGATACTTGCCCATGCAGGTCTGGGCGCACGCTTGATCCTTGCACTTGTTCTTGCCGAAGCAGTCCAGGATGAGCGTGCAACTGGTGTCGGCCAGGCACGCCGCCAACTGCTTGATGCACAACTGGCTGGCGCACATCCCCTGGCACTCCTGGTCACCCTTCTTGCACATGATGCACTTTTTACCCAGGCACACCTGGCCGGCGTAGAACGCCTTGGCGGCCGTGTCGCCAGCGTCGTCGAGGCACTTCTTGCCGCACGCGGTCGCGGTCGGGTCGGTCGGCAGTTCGGCCTTGTCGCACGCCTGCAAGCACGAGCTGAGCTTGGTGCACTTCGGATCCTTGAGGCACGCCCCAGACTCCTTGCCGCACGCGGTCTGGCTGCAGCCGTTCATGCACGCTTGGTCCTTGGGGCTGCACTTTTGCACCGGCGGCGCAGTGTCCTTGGTGGTGTCCGGCGTCGAGGTGTCGGACTTGGGCAGCTCGGCACCCGTGCTGGCGTCGCCCGCGGTGCCGGTGTCCGTGGCCGTGGCGTCCGCTTTGGCAGCGCCGGTGTCGCCCGTGGCATCGCCGGTCGCGGTGGCCGCCGTGTCCGTGGTTGTGGTGCCGCCGCCGCCCGAGCTGCCGCTGCTCGTCGTGCACGCGCCAAGAGCCAAGGCCGCGCTGACCATCGCCGCGTAGGCCGCGGTCGCCAAGATTCGCTTCATGTCCGATGCTCCCCTCCGGTCGCCGGGCGGCGATCGCGGAGTCGTATCGCGGTGGCGGCCGTGCGCCCCGCAGTGCTGGTCGAGTGGATCTCGATCGACGCCTGTAGCGCGCGACCGGATGCAATCCGGTGGAGCGGTACTGGCGTGGACGTCGAAAAGCGCCGTGCTTTTCGTTGGTTGCCCCGCCACGCCCGGCGGCAGGGGCGACGAAGTATAGGCGGCCGGCCCGTGCAATGCAACGACGAGTTCAAGGGCCGTTCGCCGATGGGCGGGGCGGACGGCATGCCGTGGAGCGGGAGGAAACGGAGGCGCCGTGCCGGTCCACACCTTGACAGGCGGCCCCATGCACCGCATAATTTCACTGGCGACTGAAATTTCGAGTCGCCCGCGCGGGCCGGCTCCTTGCGCCGACTCGCCTGCGCGCCGCGGGCACGCTGCCTCGACCTCCGCGTACTGGAGCCGGCCCGTTCGACCGCCCCGCGGTCGCGCGACCGGCAAGGTGTGACCATGAGCGATTCCTCCGTGGACGTCGGCCACTTGGCTGCTACGTTCGCCGTAGCTCCGCCCGCAGTGCTGCCCGCGCTCGGCCGCCACGCGCACCAACAGCACCTCGACGCGCTCGCGGTGCACCTTTCCGAGCTGCAAGCCTGGCTCGCCGACGACTTGCGCGCCGTCGAGGAGGCGCTTCGCACGCCGCAAGGGACCACCCTGGCCGAGCGCGCCGGGCGCCACCTGCTGCAGGCCGGCGGCAAGCGCATCCGACCGCTGTGCACCCTGCTCGCCGGGCACATGGGCGGGGCGCCGGCGCCGCGCGGGATCCGCGACCTGGCGATCGCCGTCGAACTGGTGCACAACGCAACGCTTTTGCACGACGACGTGGTGGACCTCGCCGACACCCGCCGCGGACGACCCACGGCCCGTGCGCTGCATGGCAACGAAGTGTCCATCTTCGCGGGCGACTGGGTGCTGGTCGCGGCGCTGCGGCGCATCGTCGGCTCGGGGTTTCCAGGGCTGGTCGACTCGGCCCTGGACACGCTGGAGGCGATGATCGCCGCCGAAGTCGAGCAAGCGCAGCGCGCCCAGGTGTGCGCAGGCGACGTCGAGGGCTACTTCCGTGTGGCCGGCGGCAAGACGGCCTCGTTGTTCCGTTGGGCGATGCGCGCCGGAGCGACCGCCGCAGGGCTGGGTCACGACGAATGCGAGGCCCTGCAGACCTTCGGCGGCGAACTCGGCGTGGCCTTCCAGATCACCGACGACGCGATCGATCTGGAAGGCGACCCGGCGGCCACCGGCAAGGCGCTGTTTGCCGATCTGTGCGAAGGCAAGGTTACCTTGCCGGTGGCGCTGGCGCTCGCGGTGCAACCAGGCCTGCGCGACCAGTTGGTCGATCTGCGCGCAGCAGCCAACGCGGTCGCCGTGACGACGGCTGTGCACAATGATGAAGGCGCGGCGCTGGTCGCCCGGTGCGCGGGAATCGCCCGCGCTGTAGCGGACTGTGGCGGTCTGGAGGCTGCACGCACCGAAGCGCGCACGCGCTGCGACAAGGCGCTCGCTGCGCTGCAGGTGGTGCGGGCTTGCCCCGAGCGCGAGGCCCTGCGCGCAGTGGCAGGTGCGATGGTGCGCAGACGCGCGTAGACTCCGCCGCGGCTGGGCGACAGTGCCCGGTCGGGGGAGCGGATGCGCGGGGACGAACGAACGCCGGCCCACCACGGCCCCTATCGGGCGACGCGGCAGCCGGGCGCAGTTGGCGAGGCGACCATGATCGTGATCCTCGAACCCGATGCCGACGTCGCGCACGTGGCCGCGGCCTTGCAAGGCCTCGGTCTGTGGACGCGCCCCATGGCCGGCGGTTCGCCCGCGATGCTGGAAGTCGAGGCCCACAGCGCCAGTGTCGCCGAGGCCGTAGTGCTCGCCGTGCCGGGCGTGGCCCAGGTGCGCTCGCGGGTGTCGCCCCACCCGCGCGTCGATGTGATGTCGCGCACGTTCACGCTGCCGATCGCGGGTGGCGCATCGCTGGTGCTGGGCAGGGACACCGTGTTGGTGGCCGGACCGTGCGCCGTTGAATCCGCCGAGTCCATTGCCCAGGCCGCTGCGCTCGTGGCGCAGGCGGGGGGTCGGTTGCTGCGCGGCGGCGCCTTCAAGCCGCGCACTTCGCCCTACAGCTATGCGGGATCGGGCATCCAGGCGCTGAAGTGGCTCGCCGAAGCTGCGCGCCAGCACGGCCTGGGCGTCGTCACCGAGGCGATGAGCGAGCTGCACGTCGACGCGGTGGCCGAAGTCGCCGACGTCATCCAGGTCGGGTCGCGCAACATGCAGAACTTCGCGCTCTTGGCTGCGGTCGGCAGGAAGGCCAAGCCCGTGCTGCTCAAGCGCGGCCGCGGCGCCAGCGTCGAAGAGTGGCTGATGGCCGGCGAACACCTGCTTGCGCACGGCGCGGCGTGGGTGCTGTTTTGCGAGCGCGGTGTCGCGGGCCTGGTCGGCGAGACCCGCAACACCTTGGACCTTGCCGCCGTCGCCCTCTTGCGTCACGCCTACGAGCTGCCGGTGGCGGTGGATCCCTCGCACGGCACCGGCCGCCGCGATCTGGTCGTGCCCATGGCGAAGGCCGGCGCCGCCGCTGGGGCCAGCGTAGTCCTGGTCGAGGTCCACCCAGAGCCGGCGCGCGCCAAAAGCGACGGCCCACAGGCCCTTTTGCCGCCGCAACTCAAGGAGCTTGGCGAGCACTTTGGCCTGCCGCCGGTGGTGCCGGCCAACACCGCGCTGCCGCCGTACACCAGTCGCTATCCCGAGTTCTACAAGAAATCGGTCGCTGAGCGGCGCCGCGCTGTCATCGCCAACCTGGGCCTGTCGCACGACGCCCAGGCCTACTTGCGGCACGGGCGCCTCGATTTCGCCATCGCCGACAAGATGAGCGAGAACGTCATCAGCACCTTCGCGTTGCCGCTGGCGCTCGGCCTCAATTTCCGCATCAACGGCCGCGACTACCTGGTGCCGATGGTGGTCGAAGAGCCTAGCGTGGTCGCGGCGGCCAGCAACGCGGCGCGCATGGTGCGGGCGGCGGGCGGCTTTCGCGGGGACGCGACCGCCAGCATCATGACGGCCCAGGTGCAGTTCGACCATGTCGCCGATCCGCCCGCGGCGGCCGAGATGATGCGGCAGCGCCGCGACGTTGTGGTGGCCGCCGCCAACGCGGCGATTCCGCGGATGGTGGCGCGCGGCGGCGGGTGCATGGACATGGACGCACGGGTGCTCGACGGCCCGGGTGGCCTGGTGGTGCTGCACCTCTACGTCGATGTCGGCGACGCCATGGGTGCCAATGTGGTCGACACCGTGGCCGAACATGTGGCGCCCTTGGTGCAATCGTGGGTCGGCGGCAAGGTCGGTCTGCGCATCCTGTCGAACCTGCCTTTGCGCCGCCTTGTGCACGTGGAGTGCGACGTCGCGGCTGACATGTTGGGCGGTGCGGACCTCGCCGACGGCATTGCGCGCGCCAGCAACTTCGCCGAGGTGGACCCGTTTCGCGCCGCCACCCACAACAAGGGCATTCTGAACGGCATCGACGCCGTTGCGGTGGCGCTGGGACAGGATTGGCGCGCGGTCGAGGCGGGCGCCCACGCCTATGCCGGTCTGGGCAGCGACTACCGGCCGCTTGCCACCTGGACACGGACCGCGACAGGACTTCGCGGGGTCATGGAACTGCCGCTCGCCATCGGAACGGTCGGCGGTTCGACCCAGGCGCACCCTGGCGTGCGCACCGCCATGGAAATCGTCAAGGTCGAGAGCGCCCGGGAACTCAGTGTGGTGATGGCCGCGGTCGGCCTCGCCAGCAACCTCGCCGCGCTGCGGGCCCTGGCGGGCGAGGGCATCCAGCACGGGCACATGAGGCTGCACGCACGCAAGTCGGATGTCTTCACCGCGCAGGCAGAACACAAAGAAATACGGTAACGCCGCGGACCAGACCACGCTGTCCCTGCCGCCCGCGCCCGTCGCCCCCGCTGATCCCGTGGGCCACGCGCTGGCCGGCGGCAGCGTCGTCGCCGGTTCTGGCGCCATGTTTGACGCCATTGCCGAGCGTTACGACCTCATCAACCGCTTGATGACGTTCGGCATCGACCAACGCTGGCGGCGCCTGGCGGTGCAGTGCCTCAACTTGCCGCCACATGCCAAGGTGCTCGACCTCGCAACCGGCACCGGCGACCTCGCCCTGATGGCTGCCCGGCTGGCGCCGACCTGCACGGTGGTCGGCATCGACCCGTCGCTCGGGATGCTGGCCGTGGGGCTGGGCAAGGTCAAGGCTGCGGGGCTGGCCAAGCGCGTCGACCTGCGCCACGGCGATGCGTGCCAGTTGGACATCCCCGACCAGTTCGTCGACGGCGTGACCATGGGCTTTGGCATTCGCAACGTGGCCAACCGCGCCAAGGCCCTGCGCGAAATCGCCCGCGTGCTCAGGCCCGGCGCCCGGGTGTGCATCCTCGAAGCGACCGAGCCGACCGGGCTGCTCGGGGCCGGCGCCAGGTTCCACTTGCGGGTGGTCGTGCCGCGTTTGGGAGCGCTGCTGGCGCGCGCACCGCAGTACCGCTACCTGCAGCAGTCGGTCGCCGCCTTTCCGCAGCCGCATCGCTTTGGCGAAATCATGGAGTCGAGCGGCCTCAAGGTCTTGGAGATCCGCAAGCTGCTCCTCGGCGTGGCGCACCTTTTCGTTGCGACGCCCAGCGGCACCGCGCCAGGCGAGGCCGGGTCGTGACGGAGCGGTGGGCGGTCAACGGCCCCACGCCCGGCCACCGCATCGGGCGCCGCGGGTGGACGCGCGAGGGGTTGGTCGCACATGCCGCCACGGTGTTCAGCCACGGCCCGGCGCGCGATGCCCGGCGTGCCGTGTTCCGCACCCGGCTCGATGCGTCGGCGGCGGATCTCGAACCGTTTGCAGACCCCTGGTTCTTCGCCTTTCGCCCGCCAGGGGCGCCGGTCGCGCGGGCCATCGGGTGTGTCGAGCGCTGCCCCGTCGAGGCCGTGGTTTTGCTGCCCGGTGACGCGTGCGGAAGCCCGGGCGTCGGCACAGGCCTGGTCCCGGACCCCCGGACGCTCGGCGCCGTGCGCGATTGGCTGGCGGGCCTGAACCTGAACACCCACTGCGCCGTGGTCGCCGGGTTCCCGGTGCCGACTGCGGCAGGCGCTCAGGTGCCGTTGCGGCTGTGGCTGCCGCAGGTGTGGCTCGTTGATCCCGACCCGGACGACGACGACGGTGTGCAGGTGGTGGCGACCGTGGATCGCGCGCAGCCAGCCGACGACATCGCCGACGGACTGGCCCGGGCGCTGGCCCCAGGGTCGGAGTCGCCGGACCCGCCGCCCCGGCCGCCCGGACAGCCGGTCGCGCAGGTGGATCTGGAGGGGCTTGTTGCCCGTCTGGCGCACCCGAGCGCGCCGACCAAGGTCGTGGCCGCTTGGCCTGAACCGGTGCGCGTGCCGTTGGCGCGGCGCCTGTGGATGGCGCAGGTGGCGGCACAGCGCCCCGGCGCCTGGTTGGCCGACGTGCGCACGCCCTTTGCAGACTTCGCCGTCGCCTCGCCTGAGTTGCTGGCGCGCGTCGTCGCGGGCGCGGTGGAGTCGCTGGCACTCGCTGGCACGCTCGATGGTGCCGGGGCCGTCGCTCCGAGCCTTGCGGCCGAACACGGGGCCGTTGCGGACTTTGTCGACCACGTTTTGTCGACGCTTGGTTGCGCGCCCACCCGGACCGCGGCGTGGCATCAGGACGGGCCGCTGCGTCACCGGGCCACGCGGTTTGTCAGCGCCCGACCCTCTGGCCTGGACACGCTGTCGGTCGCAATACACCTGCATCCGACGCCGGCGCTGCTCGGGGCGCCGCGCGGCACGGCGCTGCACTGGCTCACTCGCGCAGAATCGGTTGCGCGCGGCTGGTATGGCGGCTTTGCCGGTCGGCTGTGTGCCAACGGATCGGGCGAAGGCGAGTGCGCGGTCTTGTTGCGCGGCGTCGAACGTACCTCGGCGGGCGACCGCACGTGGGCCGGCGCGGGCCTGGTGGCCGGCTGCGACCCCGCGGTCGAGCGCGCCGAAATCGAGCGCAAGCACGCCGCCATTCGGCAGGCGTTCGGGGTGGCCTGACCGTGGACGCGTGTGAGGCCACTCGGCAGGCCGTCCTGGTGCGGACCCTGTTCGCCGAACTCGCCGATGCCGGGGTTCGACATCTCTTCGTGGCGCCAGGATCGCGGTCCACGCCGCTCGTGCAGGCCGCATACGAGCTGGCCGCGCGGCAGCCGCCCGTGTGGCAGATGTGGCCGGTGTTGGACGAGCGGGCCGCGGCGTTTGCCGCCTTGGGGGCCAGCCGGGCGGGGCAACTGTCGGCGGTCATCTGCACCTCGGGTTCGGCGGTCGGGCACCTGTTGCCGGCGTGCATCGAGGCCAAAGAGTCGGGGTGCACGGTGGTGTTTGTGGCCGCGAACCGGCCGGCCCGCCTCGTCGGCCTCGGGGCCCCGCAGACCATCGACCAGTATCGCGCGATGGGCTACTTCGCGCGCCACCTCGAAGTCGGCCGCTGCCCGGACGAGCCGCGTTCTGCCAAGGTCGCCGGGCAGATTCACGCCAGCCTTTTCAGCGGGCAGCCGCTGTTCATCGACGTGCATTTGGACACTCCGCTGGCGCTGGCCGGTGGCGACGCGATGCCTGTCGAGCCGCGCGATCCTGACGACGCGCCAACCTACGACACGGGGCCAATGGTCCGACCCGGAGCTCGCTCAAGGGTTCTCATCGTGGCCGGTCCTCTCCCTGCGGATCAGGCCCGCGAGGTGGGTCCGGTTTTCGCCTCCGCCGGCATCCATTGGCAGGTGCTCGCCGAGGCAACCAGCAACCTGCGCCCCTATCTGCCGCCGAGCGCGCCGCTGCACTTCGAATCCTGGCTGCGCGACCCGGCCGCGCGCGCATCCGTCGTGCCGGACCGCGTCGTGCGGTTGGGCGAGTGGCCCGTCTCCAAGGGCCTGCAGTTGTTGCTCGAAGACTGCGCTCTTGCCCAGGTGCCGTGCACCGTGGTGTGGCCCGGACGGCACTCCAATCCGCTCGGACAGCGCGGCGTCCAAATGAAATCGGCAACGCCCGCCAGTGCGCTGGCCCGGTACGCCCGCTCCTCACCGTCGCCCGCCTCCCGCCCTTGGATCGACACCATGGCGGCCCTCGACGCATCCGTTGCCCGGCGCTGCGCGGAGGTTCTGGAGAGTCCGGCAGCCGCCTCGAACGAACCGGGCCTCTTGCACGCCTTTCTGGCGGCCCTGCCCGCGGCGACGCCGGTCCAGATTGCCAATTCCATGCCGATCCGCCACCTGGAGGCCTTTTGGCCCCGAGGCGCCACCGCAGTGCTCGGCTTTTCCCGCGGGGTCAACGGCATCGACGGTACGTTGGCCACCGCATGGGGCCGCGCAATCGCGTTGGACCGGCCTTGCTGGGTCGTGCTGGGCGACGCGGCGTTGCTGCACGATGCCACCAGTCTCTCCCTCTTGCGAAGGCGGCCCGACCTGCGCGTGCTGTGTTTCGACAACGGCGGCGGCGCCATCTTTGACGGGTTGCCGGCCGCGCAGCATGTGGATCCGGCGGTGCACCGCACCTTTTTCACCCAGCCGCACGGCCTGGATTTGGTCGCGGTGGCCCGCGCCTTCGGATTGACGGCTGAGGTGCTGCCCGGGCCGAAGGCTGCCGCGACCCTCGCCGATTGGGCTCGCACAGGGCAGGGCCCCCAGGTTGTCGTGGCCAAGACTGATGCCCAGGCCGCGCGGGCGGTGTGGGGGGCGTGGACGGGTGGGTAGGCCATCGGCCGGGCCGATTGCGCTTGCGGGACCGCCGAATTGCGCGAACGTCGAACGCCGTCAGCGCCCCGCCAGCACGGCCTCGACCTGCGCGACCACGGCCGGATCCATGGGTTCGACCCTGGGCTCGAAGCGCGCGACCACCCGGCCCTGGCGGTCCACCAGGAATTTCGTGAAATTCCATTTGATTTCGCCGCGCAGCGCCGGGTCGATTTCCTCAGTCAGCGTCTTGTAGAGCGGACTCTTGTCGCCCTTGGCGCGGACCTTGTCGAAAAGCGGAAAGGTGACGGCAAAGCGCGTGCTGCAAAAGGTCTCGATCTCGGCGTTCGTCCCCGGCTCCTGACCCGCGAAGTCGTTGCAGGGAAAGCCGAGCACTTCCAGACCCTTGTCCCTGTAGGTCGCGTACAGCTTCTGCAAGCCCTCGTACTGGGGCGTCAGGCCGCACTGCGACGCGACGTTGACGATGACCAGGGCTTTGCCCCGGTAGCTCGACAGGGCGACGGGCTGGCCCTTGATGTTGGGGACGGTGTGGTCGATCACGCGAACTCCTGAAGGCGCGGCGCCAGCCGCGGTGGGGGCGAGCTTGACCTCTTTCCAGCCGCAGCCGGCGACGGTGACGACTGCGCCTGCGGCGAGGAGGGACAGGGTGATGCGGGCGGGTCGGGTCGGCATGGCGCCATCGCAGCGCAGGTCGCCGGCGATGTCCAGCCCTGGTCTGCAATCGTCTGAATTGGTGCGAGATTCACGTGGTGGGCAGCTCGGTTGGCCAAGGGCGCCCACCGCGCGCGCCCACATGCAGGTTCCCCCGCGCCGCTCGGTGCGAATTCCGCCGACGCCGGGTCGCGCTCGTCCACAGTTGAGCGGCCAAGCACACCCGCGTAGCCTCGCGGCACCACCGCTGTTCGCCAGACCGTCGCGGGGGAGTCGCCCGGCCGCCAACCTGCGCCTCCCACGGTCGAGATGGAGCCCGAGCGTGAAGGTCTGCCCGTCGTGCAACGCGCGCTACCCGGACACCTTGCGCTTCTGCAGCCAGGACGGCGTGCCGCTGGAATGCGTGGTCCTGGCCGATCCGTTCATCGGCGCGGTCGCTGGCGGCACCTATTGCCTGACTGAACGGCTGGGTTCGGGTGGTTTTGGGTCCGTGTACCGTGCTCAGCACCTGCGCACGCCGTTGGCGGCGGCCGTCAAGGTCCTCGATGCCGGTCGCGCCGCCGACCCGGACATGGTGGGCCGCTTCCAACAAGAAGTCGCGGCGTTGGCGGTGCTGCAGCACCCGAATATCGTGCGCATCCTCGACCACGGGTTCCAGGCCGACCTCGGCTACTACATGGCCATGGAACTGCTGGCCGGCAGTGATGTCGGCAAGGCGCTCGACGCGGGGCGGCGGTTCACGATCCTCGAGGTGGCGGCGATCGCCGACCAGACTCTGCTTGCGCTCGAACTCGCGCACGGACGCGGGGTCATCCACCGCGACGTCAAGGTCGAGAACATCTTCTTGTCCGAAGACCCCAGCCGGCCCGAGGGGTTTTGCGTCAAGTTGCTCGACTTTGGCCTCGCGCGCTTGAGTGAGCCGATGGTGGCGCAGACAGGAGCCACGGTGGGCCGCGGCAACTACCGCAGCACGGCTTCGCGGGTGTTCGGCAGCGTGGCGACCATGGCGCCCGAAGCCCTGACGGGCAGGGCGGTGGATGCGCGCGCCGACCTGTATGGCCTTGGGGTGGTGTTGTACGAATTGCTGGCCGGCGAGATGCCGTACGTCGCCATGACCATCGACGATCTGCTCAAAGTCATGACAACGACGCAGCCTGTGCGGCCGACGCAGTTGGCGGGCGGGGTGTGGCTGCCGGTCGAGATGGAGGAGTTCTTGATGACCGCCATCGCCCGGCCACCCGAACTGCGCTGGTCCACGGCGGCAGCCATGCGGCAGGGGTTCGAAAGCGCGCTGCCCGCAGCGGAAAAGGCGTGGGCGCGCTTCTTTCTGGCGCCGGAGGTTGTCGCGCAGCTTGCCGTTCCGATCGAACCGCCGCTGCCGCCGTTGCACCGCACACTGGCCCGCGAGCGTCCGGCGGTGCTCGTGGTCGACGACGACAAGGTGCTGCGCGGTCTGGTGTCGGGCCTGGTCCGCGCGGCGGGGTGCGACTGCGAGGCGATGGCCGACGGCTTGGAGGCGGTGCAGTGGTTGCGCGACCACCCGCCGCCCGATGCCATCGTCGCCGACCTGTTGATGCCGGGTCTGGACGGGCTGTCGATGGTCACGGCTGCGCGGCGGGCGGGCTACAATGGGGCAGTCATTTTGTGCACCAGTGTAGCGACCGACAGACTTCGGGCCGGCGCCGCGCAGTTGCAGCGCGCCTGGACCTTGGACAAGGCAACGGAGCTGTACCGCGTTCCTGAACTCTTGCGCCGCGCCGGAGTGGCGCCGCCGCCGACGTAGGCCATGCCCTGGAACGCGCTGCTGCCCTTGGCCATCGCGCTCGGCTACGTGGCCGCCTTTGGCTGGCTGCGCGGGGTGCTAGGGCCTGGCGCGGATTCGCTGGGCATCCTGGCGGTCCTTGCCGTGGCCGCGTCGCGCGGCCTCGCGCCGGGCCTGGTCGTGGCGGCGGTCTGCGCGTTGACCGCGCTGTACTACAACGGGTTGGACAGCCTGGCCAGCGCAGGTGGCCTGGCAACCGCCTTGGCGCTGCCCCTGGTTGGAGCGGTGGTGGGCCGGCTGCGCGACCTGCAAGCCGCGCTCGACCGTGAAGTGGCGGCGCGCCGGCAGCGCGAACGCGAGCTGGACGCCGCGCGCCACGCG